>NZ_JAXOJH010000004.1:0-303520 GCF_036663655.1 Sphingomonas flavida | reverse complement strand
TCCGGCCCCGCTTGATCAGATCCGTACCCTCGCACGCTGGACAACGCATCCCATCCTCCCCGTCTCAACTCTCGGGGACAAACAAGAATCCAAAATGCGGCCCGTGTAAACAGTTCCCCTGCAAGGGGAGGGGGACCATGCGAAGCATGGTGGAGGGGTGTCACCGGTGGTGCGTTCATGGGACCTCTCGACCGGGAACACCCCTCCGTCAGGCCTTCGGCCTTGCCACCTCCCCTGCAAGGGGAGGAATGGCGTGGATAAACCTCGATCCCGCTTAAAACGAAGACCAATCCTCGTTCGCCGCGCGGCGGACGGGCAGCGGGACGACCTGCGCGCGTGCCGATTCAACCGCGCGCCGCGGCACGGGTCGCTGGTCGAGCACGAAGCGGCCTACCGCCCGCGACAGCTGCTCGGCCTCGTCGGCCAGGCTGCGGGCGGCGGCGGTCGCCTGTTCGACCATCGCGGCGTTCTGCTGCGTCACCGCGTCCATCTGGGTCAGGCTGGTATTCACCTCGCCCAGCCCCTTGGCCTGGCGATTCGCGTCATCGGCGATACCGGTCATCAGCGTGCCCAGCCTGCCCATGCCGTCATTGATCCGCTCCAGTGCCGCACCGGTTTCGCCGACCAGCGCGACGCCGGCCTGAACCCCGTCGGCGCTGGCGAGCACGCGCTGCTTCACGTCGCGCGCGGCATCGGCCGAGCGCTGCGCCAGCGCACGCACCTCGGAGGCGACGACGGCGAAGCCGCGCCCGGCCTCGCCCGCGCGGGCCGCCTCGACCCCGGCGTTGAGCGCGAGCAGATTGGTCTGGAAGGCGATGCCGTCGATCACCCCGATGATTGCCTCGATCTCGGACGATGCGCTCTGGATGTCGCCCATCGCGGTGCGGGCGCGGACGACCACCGCGCCACCGTCGCGCGCATCGGCGCAGGTCTGGTCGAGCGCGCGGGCCGCCTCGGTTGCGCAGGATGCGGCCATCCGCACGGTGGCGGTGATCTCGCTCATCGCGGCGGCGGTTTCCTCCAGGCTGGCGGCCTGCTGCTCGGTCCGCTGCGACAGGTCGTCGGAGGCCTGGCGGATATCCATCGCGCCCGCCTGCACGCCGCCGGTCGCCGCGACGACGCTGGTCATGGTGTCGTGAAGCGCGCCCATCGCGGCGTTGAAATCGCTTTTCAGCCGGGCGAAGGGCTCGTCCAGATCGGCATCGATCCGCGCGGTCAGGTCGCCGCGCGCGAGCGCCGACAGGCCCTGGCCGACACTGGCGACGATCAGGTTCGTCTGGTCCGCCTTGTCCGCTTCGGCGCGGACGAGTTGATCGCGAAAGGCCGCCATCGACCGCGCCATCTCGCCCACTTCGTCCGGCCGCCCGGCATGGGGAATGGCGCGATCGGTATGGCCCTGCGCCAGCCCCGCCATCGCCTGGCGCAGGTCGTGCAGCGGCCGGACGACGGTATGCAGCGCCATATAAAGGCCGGTCGCCAGCCCGGCGACGGCGAGCAGCACGGTCGCGCCGATCAGGATCCAGCGCCCCTGTTCGGCGACGGCGTCGGCGCGGGCGTGCAGCGCCTCGACCTCGTCGCCCAGCGAATCGATCCTGGTGTCGGCGATCTTGGACGCGAGGCGCTCGGCCGGGCGCACCTGTTGGCGGAAATGGGAAAGGCCCGTGCCCCGGTCGCCGCCATCCGCGAAACGGCCGACCTGGGCGAGTTCGCGGCGGACCCGCGCCTGCGACGTGAAATAGGCGGGCGTGATCGCGAACCGCGCCGCGTCGCCGCGCAGCGTGGCCAGTTGGTCGCCGAACTTGTCCAGGCGGGTGTCGAACTTGCGCTGGATGACCTGGCGTTCGGCGGGATCGCTTTCGATGACCAGGTTGAGCGCATCGCGCTGGAGCGACCGGCTGAGTGACCGCAGCTCGGCCAGGCGCAGCATCACCGCCTCGGCCCGTGCGGCATCGTCATTGGCGTTGGCGACGCGCGCGCCGATTTGGAGGGTGACGGCCGACAGGCTGGCCAGCAACAGCATCGACACCAGCACGGGGGCGATGAGACGGGCCGTGACACTCTTCAAAAGCATGACAATTCCGTGACATAGACAGGGCGGATCGTGATCCGGCTTGTCATTCGCCAACGGTTAGCAAGAGGTTAAAAAAGGGGAGCGATCAGCCGCGCGTGGCGAGTAGACGGAGGATGGTGTCGGCGATCATGCGACCGGGCTGGCGCAACGGTCGGGCGAACCGCAGGTGCAGGATGACTCGCGCTGCCTGGGCGTCGTTCCACGCCTCATGGCTATAGGTGTCGTCGAAGACCAACGTCTCACCCTCGGCCCAGCGGACGATCCGGTCGCGCACCCGCATCCGGGCGCCGCCGTCGCGCGGCACGACCAGCCCCAGATGACAGGTGACGAGCGCCTTCGTCGTGCCGTGACGCGACAGGACATGCGCGCCCGGCGAGAGCCGCGCAAAGGCGGCGTCGTGCAGGCCGGGTATCGCGGCAAGCGCCGCCAGCGTGCGCGGGCAGTCATCGCCGACCGCTCGCCCGTCGCGCCACAGGGCGATGGTGCCGCAGGCGGTGGGCAGCGGGCCGTCCTCGTCGGTCCGGGCCAGCGCCTCGTCCCGGATCGCACGCCAGTCGCGGCGCAGCGTCGCGGTCCAGGCAAAGTCGCGCACGTCGAGCACCGGCTCGTTCGAGGACAGAGAGGATGCCGCGATCATCCCGTCGAACAGGCGGCCGACATGATCGCGCAGCCGCATCGGGGGCGGGGGAAGCGTCGCGCCGGGCGGCTGGGTGACGGGCCCGGCAGCGCGAACGGCCGTCAGAGGAGCGGGAACCGGCGGGGCGGGGCAGCGATCCGGTTCGCCCGAATTGTGCCATAATGTGCCCGGCTCGTGACGCTGGGCGCGTGCGTTCATCGACTTGGTCATCACGTTCCGTATGTCCCCGGCCCGGCTCCGTGCCCGGGCATCGGTGGCCCTTGTGACGCGTGTTCGGTCCGAATGGGACTAAAGGGGCAGTGGGTCGAAATGATGGCGTAGCCGACGTCGGTGCGGCCCAATCGCGGCGCTTTGGGGCGATTTAGGGGCGGCTGGCGATCCGCTGTCCGGCAGGGTAAGAGGGGGCCATGGCGTTTCCGTCCCGCGCATTGCGCTGTCTTGCCCTGCCGGTCCTTCTCGGACTGGCGCTTCCTGTCATCGGCCAGTCGGCGCCCGTTCCGCAACCGGCCCCGACCCCCCAGCCCAATCCTGCTCCCGCGACCGACCGCGCGGTGCCACAAGGCATGCCCGTGCCCGCCAGCGTGGCGCCCGCGGCCACCGACCCGCTCGCCCCGCTGCCCCCGATTCCGGGCGTCGACCAGTCCGCCTGGCTCTACAAGGGCTCGGACCTGCCGCAGGACAAGATGTGGAAGTTCGGGCGGCTGGCCAACGGCTTGCGCTTCGCGGTCCGCCGCAACGGCGTGCCGCCGGGGCAGGTAGCGGTGCGGGTGCGGATCGATGCGGGGTCGCTGAACGAACAGGCGTCCGAGCGCGGTTTTGCCCATCTGATCGAGCATCTGTCCTTCCGCGGATCGCAGCACGTCCCCGATGGCGAGGCCAAGCGTATCTGGCAGCGGCTGGGCGCGACCTTCGGCTCGGACTCCAATGCGTCGACCACGCCGACCCAGACCGTCTATCAGCTCGACCTGCCCGGCGCGACCGAGGCGGGGCTGGACGAAAGCCTGAAAATCCTGAGCGGCATGATGGCCGCGCCGTCGCTGACCGCCCAGTCGCTGAACGCCGAGCGCCCGGTCGTGCTGGCCGAGCGGCGCGAGCAGCCGGGGCCGCAGGTGCGCTATGCCGACAAGCTGCGCCAAACGCTGTTCGCCGGACAGCCGCTGGCCGAGCGGTCGCCGATCGGCCAGCTCGCCACGCTGGAGGCCGCGACGCCCGAGACGGTGCGCGCCTTCCACGACCGCTGGTATCGCCCCGAACGCGCGGTCGTCATCATCTCGGGTGACATGGACCCGCTGTTGCTGGCCAAGCTCGTCACCAAGAATTTCGGCGGCTGGCAGGGCGTCGGCGCGAATCCGGCCGACCCCGATTTCGGCAAGCCCAAGGCCGATGCGCCGGTCGCGGGCGCGCTGGTCGAGCCGTCGATGCCGCCGGTCGTCGCCATGGCGGTGCTGCGCCCCTGGCAGTATCAGGACGATACCGCGATCTTCAACCAGAAGCGGATGGTCGACATGGTCGCCGCCCGCCTGATCAGCCGCCGCCTGGAGAACCGCGCGCGCGCCGGGGGCAGCTTCCTCCAGGCCAGCGTCGCGCTGGACGACGTGTCCCGCTCGGCCAATCTGACGACCGTCAATGTCGTGCCGCTCGGCGACAATTGGGAAGCCGCGCTCAAGGACGTGCGTGCGGTCATCGCCGACGCGATGGCGACCCCGCCGACGCAAGGCGAGATCGACCGCGAACTTGCCGATTACGACGCGATCCTGCGCAATCAGGTCGAGACCGCACGGGTCGAGGCGGGGTCGAAACAGGCCGACGACATGGTCGGTGCGCTCGACATCCGCGAGACCGTGACCGCGCCCGAGACGAGCTATCGGATCCTGCGCCAGGCGATCGACAAGAAGATGTTCACGCCCGCCACGGTGCTGGCCTCGACCCGCAAGATCTTCCAGGGCACCGCGACCCGCGCGCTGGTCAACACCCGCACCGCCCAGCCGGATGCGGTCGCCAAACTGACCGCCGCGCTGAAGGCCGATGTCCGCCCACTGGCCGAAAGTCGTCGCCGCCAGGGTGCCATCACCTTCGCGCAGCTGCCGAAACTGGGGAAGCCCGGCACGGTCGTGTCCCGCGAAAAGGTCGACGAGCTGGGGCTGGAGAAGGTGACCTTCGCCAATGGCGTTCGCCTGCTCCTGCTCGCCAATGACGGCGAGACGGGGCGCGTCTATATCCGCGTCCGGTTCGGGCGGGGCTATGACGCGTTGCCCGCGACCCGCGAAAGCCCGGCCTGGGCCGCCGATCTCGCGCTGGTCGCGGGTGGCATCGGCAAGTTCGACCAGGGCGATCTCGACCGGCTGACCGCCGGGCGGACCATGGGCATGGACTTCGACATCGACGACGATGCCTTCGCCTTCAACGCGCTATCCTCGCCCGGCGACTATGCCGACAACCTGAAACTGATCGCGGCCAAGCTGATCGCACCGCGCTGGGACGCGGCACCGGTCAACCGGGCCAAGGCCGCGATGCTGGCGGGGTATGACGGGTTCGATTCCTCGCCCGACGGCGTGCTGGGCCATGATCTGGAACGGCTGCTGCGTGGCGGTGACCCGCGCTGGGGCACGCCCCCGCGCGAGGCGGTGATGGCGACCACGCCGGAATCGTTCAAGGCGCTCTGGGCACCGCTCCTTGCTTCGGGCCCGATCGAGGTGTCGGTGTTCGGCGACGTGAAGGCCGATGACGCGATCAAGGCGGTGGCGGAAAGCCTGGGCGCGATCCCGGCGCGGCCGCCGGTCGTCGGCCCCGTGCCGCCGATCCGTTTCCCCGCGCATGTCGATACGCCTGTCGTTCGCACCCATACCGGTCCGGCCGACCAAGCGGCGGCGGTCATCGCCTGGCCGACCGGCGGCGGATCGGCGGGCGACCAGGTTCGCAACCGGCTGGACGTGCTGGCGCAGGTCTTTGCCGACCGGCTGTTCGACCGGCTGCGCTCGCAGGCGGGGGCCAGCTACAGCCCGCAGGTCGCCAGCCAGTGGCCGATCGGCCTGCCCGGTGGCGGCCGGATGATCGCGATCGGCATGGTCGCGCCCGACAAGGTCGACTTCTTCCTGGCGACCGCCCGCTCGATCGCCGCCGACCTGGCCTCCAAGCCGATCGACGCCGACGAGCTGCAACGGATCAAGCGGCCGATGGCGCAGCGGCTGGCGCGCATGGCGTCGGGCAACATGTTCTGGATGCAGCGACTGGGCGGCGCGGCCTATGATCCCCAGCGGATCGAGGCGACGCGGCGGCTGGCCAAGGACTTCGTCTCGATCGGCCCGGCCGACCTTCAGGCGGTCGCGGCGAAATATCTGCGGCCGGATACCGACTGGACGCTGAAGGTCGTGCCGCGCGCCAAGTAAATTCCTCCCCTGCAAGGGGAGGGGGACCATGCGCAGCATGGTGGAGGGGGCGCGCCGCGAAGGGCGTCCTTTGGCAAGTCCCCCTCCGTCAGGCCTGCGGCCTGCCACCTCCCCGTGCCGGGGAGGAACCAGTCGTTTCCCCGCACGTTTCAACCGCCGACGACCTTTGTGCGGCGCAATATCCGCGCTGCCCTTTCGCTTTGCGCAGCTTTCGGCTATGGCGCGCGGCGACATACCCTCCGAACAAGAGAAATTTGCATGAGCCTCCGCAACGTGGCGATCATCGCGCACGTCGACCATGGCAAAACGACCCTGGTTGATCAGCTGTTCCGCCAGTCGGGCACCTTCCGCGACAACCAGCGCGTCGAAGAGCGCGCGATGGATTCCAACGACCTGGAAAAGGAGCGCGGGATCACCATTCTCGCCAAGCCGACCTCGGTCGACTGGACTCCCCCGGGCACCGACGAGTCGATCCGCATCAACATCGTCGACACCCCCGGCCACGCCGACTTCGGTGGCGAAGTCGAGCGCATCCTGTCGATGGTCGACGGCGTCGTCCTGCTGGTCGATTCGTCGGAAGGCGCGATGCCGCAGACGAAGTTCGTGACGGGCAAGGCGCTGGCGCTCGGCCTGAAGCCGATCGTCGTCGTCAACAAGGTCGACCGCGCCGATGCGCGTATCCAGGAAGTGCTGGACGAAGTGTTCGACCTGTTCGTCTCGCTCGATGCGAATGACGAGCAGCTGGACTTCCCGGTCCTCTACGCCTCGGGCCGCAACGGCTATGCCTCGACCGACATGGACGCGCGCGAAGGCACGCTGATCCCGATGTTCGAGACCATCGTCCGCCACGTGCCCGCGCCGAAGGTGGAAGTCGAGGACGTGCCCTTCACCTTCCTGGTGACGCTGCTCGACCGCGACAACTTCCTGGGTCGCATCCTGACCGGCCGCGTCAACTCGGGCACGGTCAAGCTGAACCAGGCGATCCACGCGCTCGACAACGACGGCAACATCGTCGAGACGGGCCGCGCGTCGAAGATCATGTCCTTCCGTGGTCTGGACCGCGTGCCGGTCGACGAAGCCAAGGCGGGCGACATCATCTCGCTGGCGGGCCTCGCCGTCGCCACCGTGGCGAACACCATCGCCGACACCAGCGTGACCGAGCCGCTGCACGCGCAGCCGATCGATCCCCCCACGCTGTCGATGCGCTTCGCCGTCAACGATTCGCCGATGGCGGGCCGTGAGGGTTCGAAGGTCACCAGCCGCATGATCCGCGACCGCCTGATGCGCGAAGCGGAATCGAACGTCGCGGTGAAGGTCACCGAGAGCGATGATCGCGACAGCTTCGAGGTCGCCGGTCGCGGCGAACTCCAGCTGGGCGTGCTGATCGAGACGATGCGCCGCGAAGGCTTCGAGCTGGGCATCAGCCGCCCGCGCGTGCTGTTCGGCGAGGACGAGGACGGCAAGAAGACTGAGCCGTACGAAACCGTCATCATCGACGTGGACGAGGAATATTCGGGCACGGTCGTCGAGAAGATGAACCTGCGCAAGGCCGAGATGACCGACATGCGTCCCTCGGGCGGCGGCAAGACCCGCATCACCTTCTCCGCACCTTCGCGCGGCATGATCGGTTACCACGGCGAGTTCCTGTCGGACACGCGCGGCACCGGCATCATGAACCGCCTGTTCGAGAAGTACGGCCCCCACAAGGGCAAGATCGAGGGCCGCAAGAACGGCGTTCTGATCTCGAACGGCGCCGGCGAAGCGCAGGGCTATGCGCTGGGTCCGCTCGAAGAGCGCGGCATCCTGTTCGTCGGCCACGGCGAGGCGCTCTACGAGGGCATGATCATCGGCGAGAACGCCAAGACGGATGACCTCGAGGTCAACCCGATGAAGGCGAAGCAGCTGACCAACTTCCGTGCGTCGGGCGGCAAGGATGACGCCATCCGCCTGACCCCGCCGAAGAAGATGACGCTGGAACAGGCGATCGCGTATATCGACGACGACGAAATGGTCGAAGTGACCCCGAAGTCGATCCGTCTGCGCAAGCGCTACTTGGACCCGAACGAGCGCAAGCGCGCAGCTCGCTCGAAGGCGGCGTAAACAGGAAAGGGGCCGGGCGGAAACGTCCGGCCCCTTTCCTTTGGGGGCTTCGGCGGTCCGCTTCCCTCCCTTGCCCCTCACCCAAGCCGAGCTTGGGTTCGATCCAGCCAGACCGAAGCACCACTCCGGCCTCTGCCGGGGTGGCAGGGCAATAGTCCAGGCCAGGTGGATCAAACCCGAGCTGGCGGGGCTGGCAAGCTCCGCTACCGTTCTCCCCTATCCACGGGAGAGGGGAGGCGGATTTGGGTAACGATCCCCGCCCCTGAGAGGATGCCGGGTGCTTGATCGTCAAGCTGGGCAAGCCCCTCAATGCTCCCCGAACAGCTCCCGCTGCGCCTTGTCCAGCTCCTCGGCATAGCGCCGCCGGACATAGGGTTCTGACAACAGCCCCAGCACCGCATGATCGGGGCCGATCACCGCCAGCTCGTCGGCATTCGCGGCATCCAGCGCGCCCATCACCGCCTTGATATCGGCATCGGGCAGCAGCGTGTGCTCGCGGTGGATGGCCAGCGTATCGATCGCCGCCGCTGGGTCGAGGCCGTCGGCATAGGCGCGCGCGGTCTGTGCGATCCCGGCATAACGCCCCTGATCGTCGACCAGCACGACCCGGCTGGTCGAGCCGAGCGGAAAGGCGCGGCGGAACTCGGCGATGGTCAGCGCGGCGGGGGTGGCGCGCTCGACCCGGCGCATCATGCGCCCTGCGGTCAGCGTGCGCATCCAGCCGACATCGCGCGCGCTCTTGATCGTTTCGCCACGCAGGTGAAGCCGCCAGGTCGAGAAGGAATAGCCGAACGTCTCGCGCACGATCGTCGTGGTGACCAGCGAGGCGGCGATCGCCGCGCCCGCCAGCGAGAAGTCGTGAGTCGCCTCCAGCACCAGCATCGCCATCGTCATCGGCCCGCCGACGATCGCCACGGCAAAGGCGGCCATGCCGACCAGCGCGGCATTTTGCGGATCGATGATCGCCGACCCCGCGCCCCAGGCGATGACGTCGGCATAGATGTGCCCCAACAGGCTGCCGAGAAACAGCGAGGCAAAGAACAGCCCGCCGCGAAAACCGAAGCCCAGCGACACCACCGACGCCGCGCTCTTCATGATGAAGATCGCCGCCAGGAAGCTGAGCGGCAGGCCATATTCCAGGTCGAGGTGCAACGCGCCGTGCCCCGCCGACAGCACCTGCGGCGTCAGCAGTGCGAGCGGGATCAGCAGGACGCCGCCCAGCATCGGTCGCCACGACGCCTGCACCGGCAGGCGACGGGTCAGCGCCTCCATCTCTGCGACCGCGCGCATCAGGACGATGCCCAGCACCGCCGCGATCGCGCCGAGTCCGGCATAGATCAGATAATGGTGGCTCAGCACCGGCTCGCCCGCGACCGCGTTGACGATATAGGGCTGCGCGCCCAGCATCTGCGCAACCAGTACCCCGGTCAGCGCCGCCGCCGCGACGGGTGCGATGGCGGCGGGCGTATAGGCGCCGATCACGATCTCGAAGGCGTAGAAGGCACCTGCCAGCGGCGCCCCGAACGCACCGGCGATCGCCGCCCCGGTGCCCGCCCCCACCAGCACGCGCAGGTCGCCGCGCCGCAACCGAAGCCAGCCCCCCGCGATCGATGCAAGCCCCGCGCCGAGCTGAGCATAGGCGGCCTCCAGCCCGACCGACGCGCCGAAGCCGTTGGAGATGATCGTCTGCCCCGAAATCACCAGGCTGTCGGACCAGGACAGGCGGCCGCCATGCAGCGCATTGGCCTCGACCGCGTCGACCAGCCGCCGTTGCCGCGCGCGGGTGGCCTTGGAGAACAGGGCCAGCACCAATCCGCCGAAGGGCAGGGCAAGCAGCGAGATCGGCGCGACGGCGGCGGTCGCGCTCAACCGCTGGTCCAGTTCCAGCGCGAACAGCCAATGCTGCAGCGTGCGGGCGACCGCGCCTTGCAGGACGCTGAGCAGTCCGGCCCCCGCACCGATGGCGATGGCCAGCAGGACAAGACTGGCTTCGCTGGCGCGAACCTTGCGCCGCACCCAGGACGGGGCGAGTCGGACGATGGACATGGTGAGCGGCTATGTCGGGATTCGGCGCGTGCGGCCAGTGGTGTGGCACCCCGAAACGACAACGCCCGCCTTCTCGCGAAGACGGGCGTTGCAGATCACAGTGTCGGGACGGGATCAGCCCTGTTCGGCTTCCTTGCGGGCACGCTCTTCGTAGAAGTTGCGCACCACGTCCCAGGCTTCCTCGGCGGTTTCGACATAGGTGAAGATGCCGAGATCACGCTCGGACACCACGCCTTCCTCGACCAGTGCCTCGAAATTGACGACGCGTTCCCAGAAGGCGCGGCCGAAGAGCAGCACGGGGATGGGCTGGATCTTGCCGGTCTGGATCAGGGTCAGCAGCTCGAACAGCTCGTCGAACGTGCCGAAGCCGCCTGGAAACGCCGCCAGCGCGCGTGCGTGAAGCAGGAAGTGCATCTTGCGCAGCGCGAAATAGTGGAACTGGAGGCTCAGCGAGGGCGTGACATAGGGGTTCGGCGCCTGTTCGTGCGGCAGGACGATGTTCAGCCCCACCGACTCGGCGCCGACGTCATGCGCGCCGCGATTGGCGGCCTCCATGATCGAGGGGCCGCCGCCCGAGCACACCACGAATTGCCGCATGCCGCGATCGTCGCGGGGCAGGCGGCTGGTGATCTGGGCCAGCTCGCGCGCGATGTCGTAATATTTGCTCTTGGCGACCAGGTTCTCGGCGATCTTGCGCGACTTGTCGTCATGCGCCAGCGCCAGCAGCGCCTCGGCCTTGGCGGGCTCCGGAATACGCGCCGAGCCATAGAAGACGAAGGTCGAGGCGATCTTGGCCTCTTCGAGCAGTAGCTGCGCCTTCAGCAGTTCCAGCTGGAAACGGACGGGGCGAAGGTCTTCGCGCAGCAGGAAGTCCATGTCCTGAAAGGCCAGCGTATAGGCGGGGCTTTCGGTCTGCGGCGTCGAGACGATCGTCTTGGCGCTCTCGGCGTCCTGGCTGGCATTGGGGAAGACGCGGTTCGGTACTTGGGTCTTATCGGTCATTTCGGATGATGTAGGGGATCGGTGCCGCTCGCGCTACCGGCAAAAATGCGCGGCATCATCCTCCAGATGCAGGTGGTTGCGGTGCGCGGCGTTGTAATCGGGGCTTAAAACCGTGCCGAACCGGCGACAGGCCGAGGCGCGGATGGTCGTCCAGAACTGCCGGACCTGCGGATCGGTCGAGTACCAGTCGTTCAGCAGGGTGATCCGCCGCCCGTCCTTCAGGACGAAGCCGCCCACATCGACCGCATTGGCCAGCGCATGGCCCGACCGCCGGTCGCCGATCCGCTTGCTGCCGACGATGTTGCGGCAGGCATAGGTGCCCATGCCCTCGACCCTGGCCAGCGGCGAGCCGAGGATCTGCCACGCGGCGGGCGCCACGGCGTTGCGCACCCAACCGGCAAAAGCCCGGGCATTGCCGCATCGCATCGCGGTGACGCCGGTGACGGGCACGCCGATATCGGTCAGCTGCACCGCGCCGTATAGGCCGCAGCCGGGGCCCAGTTCCTTGTCGGGCAGGCGGCGATAGTCCACGCCCTCGCGCCGCAGATCGGCCTCGCACTGCGCGGTTTCGCGGATCGGCGGGCGATACGGTTCGGCGCGCGCGGCCTGCTGCACCGGGCGTTCGGGACGGTCGGCGCGCCCGCAGGCGGAAAGGAGGACCGCGCCCAGAATGGGAAAGAGGACGAAAAAGGGGGCGCGTGTCATGCGCCCCCTTGGCCATGGTGTCGACAATTTGGCCAGCCCCGATCAGGCGTGCGGAGGCGTGTCTGCGACATGTTCCAATATGTCGCCCGGCTGGCACGCCAGCGCGGTGCAGATGGCGTCCAGCGTGGTGAAGCGGATCGCGCGGGCCTTGCCGGTCTTCAGAATTGACAGGTTGGCGAGCGTCAGGTCGACCCGCTCGGCCAGCTCGGTCAGCGACATTCGCCGGTCGAGCAGCAGCCGGTCGAGATTGATGCGGATCGCCATCAGATTGTGCCCTCCGCATCCTCGCGCAGGCGCACGCCCTCGCGGAAGATTTGCGCCAGCACCAGCGTCAGCAGGATCGCGAACACACCGTCCACGCCCATCGGCTTGATCATGTCCTGCGAGTCGAAGGGCAGGATCGGGGGCAGGGCGAATTGCAGCAGATAGGCGACCGCGATGGTGCCCGCGATCCAGTTCAGCCGCTTGACGTTGGCGGGGGTGAAGGGCTCGCCCGCCGCCGTGCTGCGCAACATCTGGATCAGCGGAAGTAGCGCGGACCAGGCGAGGCTTAGAACCATCAGCATGACCGCCAGCGCCGCGGCGACCACGCCCGGCGTCTTCACGTCCAGCGCCTGTGCGTTGACATGCACCGCCCCCAGCGCCCCCGGCGAGATCGCATCGACGATCAGCGTGCCTACTGCCGCCAGAAGGACCGCCGTGACGAACGCGAGAAGGGCGAGCAAGACCGCATAAAGCAGTGTGCTGATGTGACTGGCGAAACGTGTCATGGCCGTCTGTCCTCCGTCCCTTGTGAATATTGGTATTCGATAAATCCATATTGAATATCGCGCAATAGAATTATTGAAAAACGATATGTGGAGTGGTTTGAGCCATCATCCGGGGCGGAAAGCGCGGCTATGGGCGCCGCAGCGCAGAGGGGCCGGACGTTGCGAAACCGCCGCCGCAAGCCAGGTGGCGTATGCAAAATTGCGCCGTCGCGATTGTGGTTGTCATCTTCGTTCGACATCGCTAGGGCCGTCGACGGGCCACGCGGTCCCAACGCCGCGCGTGCTCTCTGTGAGGAGAGTCTTAAATGACTGAATTGAATGCCGCCGACGCCACTCTTGCGCCCGCGAAGCCCGCCACCAAACCGGCGCGCCCCTATTTTTCCAGCGGCCCCTGCGCCAAGCCTCCCGGTTGGGATGCGGCCAAGCTCGCGACGGACAGCCTCGGCCGTTCGCATCGCTCGAAGCTGGGCAAGCAGCGGCTGCAATATTGCATTGACCTGATGCGCGAGCTGCTGAAGCTCCCCGACACCCACCGCATCGGCATCGTCCCCGGCTCCGACACCGGCGCGTTCGAAATGGCGATGTGGACCATGCTGGGCTCCCTCCCCGTCACCACGCTCGCCTGGGAAAGCTTCGGCGAGGGCTGGGTGACGGATGCGGTCAAGCAGCTGAAGCTGGAACCCACCGTGCTGCGTGCGGATTACGGCCAGATCGCGGACCTGAACGCCGTCGACTGGTCGAACGACGTTCTCTTCACCTGGAACGGCACCACCTCTGGCGTGCGCGTCCCGAACGGCGACTGGATTGCCGACGACCGCGAGGGCCTGTCCTTCGCCGACGCGACCAGCGCGGTGTTCGCCTATGACCTGCCCTGGGACAAGATCGACGTCGCGACCTTCTCTTGGCAGAAGGTGCTGGGCGGCGAGGGTGCGCACGGCGTCCTGATCCTCGGCCCGCGCGCGGTCGAGCGCCTCGAAAGCTACACCCCCGCCTGGCCGCTGCCCAAGGTCTTCCGCCTGGTGTCGAAGGGCAAGCTGGCCGAGGGCGTGTTCAAGGGCGAAACGATCAACACCCCCTCGATGCTCGCCGTCGAAGACGCGATCTTCGCGCTGGAATGGGGCAAGTCGCTGGGTGGTGCGGATGCGCTGTTGGCGCGGTCGGATGCCAATGCGGCGGCGCTCAACAAGATTGTGGAAGAGCGCGACTGGCTTGGTCATCTCGCCGCCGATCCGGCGATGCGCTCGACGACCAGCGTCTGCCTGACGGTCGAGGGCGCGGACGAGGCGCTGATCAAGAAGATGGCCTCGCTGCTCGAAGCCGAAGGTGCGGCCTATGACGTGGCGGGTTACCGCGACGCGCCCGCCGGCCTGCGCATCTGGTGCGGCGCCACGGTCGAGACCGCCGATATCGAGGCGCTCGGCCCCTGGCTCGACTGGGCCTACGCCACCGCCAAGGCGGCCTGATCCTGATTCTTGCCCCGGCCGCCCGTGCCGGGGACCTTTCCCCATTCCATAACCCCGGCCGTGCCGGGGTGACGAGGTGACCTATGCCCAAAGTTCTCATCAGCGACAAAATGGACCCCAAGGCCGCCCAGATCTTCCGCGAGCGCGGGGTCGAGGTGGACGAGATCACCGGCAAGACGCCCGACGAGTTGAAGGCGATCATCGGCCAGTATGACGGTCTGGCGATCCGCAGCTCGACCAAGGTAACCAAGGAGATCCTGGAGCACGCGACCAATTTGAAGGTCGTCGGCCGCGCCGGAATCGGCGTCGATAACGTCGACATCCCCGCTGCCAGCGCCAAGGGCGTGGTGGTGATGAACACCCCCTTCGGCAATTCGATCACCACCGCCGAACACGCCATCGCCCTGATGTTCGCGCTCGCCCGCCAGCTGCCCGAGGCCGATGCCTCGACGCAAGCGGGCAAGTGGGAGAAGAACCGCTTCATGGGCGTCGAGCTGACGTCCAAGACGCTGGGCCTGATCGGGGCGGGCAATATCGGCTCGATCGTCGCCGACCGCGCGCTGGGCCTGCGCATGAAGGTCGTCGCCTTCGATCCGTTCCTGACGCCCGAGCGGGCGCTGGAGATGGGCGTGGAAAAGGTGACGCTGGACGAACTGCTCGCCCGCGCCGACTTCATCACGCTGCACACCCCGCTGACCGATCAGACGCGCAACATCCTGTCGGCCGAGAATCTGGCCAAGACGAAGAAGGGCGTGCGCATCATCAACTGCGCGCGCGGCGGCCTGATCGACGAGGACGCGCTGAAGGCGGGGCTCGATTCGGGCCATATCGGTGGTGCCGCCCTCGACGTGTTCAAGAACGAACCGGCCAAGGAAAGCCCGCTGTTCGGCACGCCCAACTTCATCTCGACCCCGCACTTGGGCGCGTCGACCACCGAGGCGCAGGTCAACGTCGCGATCCAGGTCGCTGAGCAGCTGGCCGACTTCCTGGTCTCGGGCGGCGTCACCAACGCGCTCAACATGCCCAGCCTGACCGCCGAGGAAGCGCCCAAGCTGAAGCCGTACATGGCGCTGGCCGAAAAGCTCGGCTCGTTGGTCGGCCAGCTGTCGCACGGCGCGGTCACGGGTATCGCGATCGAGGCGGAGGGTGCCGCCGCCGCGCTGAACCTCAAGCCGATCACGGGTGCGGTGCTGGCGGGCTTCATGCGCGTCCATTCGGACACGGTGAACATGGTCAACGCACCGTTCCTGGCCAAGGAACGCGGCCTCGACGTGCGCGAAGTGCGTCATGACCGCGAGGGCGACTATCACACCCTGGTCCGCGTGACGGTGACGACCGCGGACGGCGAGCGTTCGGTGGCGGGTACGCTGTTCGGCGATCAGGCCCCGCGCCTGGTCGAGCTGTTCGGCATCAAGGTCGAGGCCGATCTGGCCGGGCCGATGCTCTATGTCGTCAACGAGGACGCGCCGGGCTTCATCGGCCGCCTGGGCACCACGCTGGGCGAGGCGGGCGTCAACATCGGCACCTTCCACCTCGGCCGCCGCTCGGCGGGCGGCGAGGCGGTGCTGCTGCTCTCGGTCGACGAGGCGGTGGATGCGGACCTGCTGGCCAAGGTCAAGGCGCTGCCCGGCGTGAAGACCGCGATGGGGCTGGTGTTCTGATCGGTCGCCGGACAGAATGAAATGAAGACAGGCCGGGTGTCCCATGACATCCGGCCTTTTTCATGAGGGCGGAGATGGGCAAGTTCCTGGCGTTCGTGAAGTCCGTCCTGATCGGTAGCGTCGTGGGAGGGGGGCCTTTTATGCCGCTCACCCTCTTTCTGGCGTCCTATCCGACAGCAGCCGCGAATGGGCGGAGCCCGACGGACGACGTGATGCACGCACTCCAGCTTGCCGTGCTGCCGCTGGCCATCGCCTTCGTCATCGTTCTTTCGGCGAGCGTGCTGATCGGGTTGCCTTTGACCTATCTGTTTCGGCGCAAGGGATTGACTGGCCCTGGCCCCTATCTGGTCAGTGGAATCCTGGTCGGTGTGGGAATCCCGATCATCATACCATGGGCGATGGGGTGGTCGGGCATGGCGTGGATGGCGATACCGGGCGCGCTGAGCGGGGCGGCTACCGCGCGGGTCTGGTGGGGCGCGACTCGCGTGCGGGCAGGTGGTGTCAGTCCTTCCTGCGAACAACGCTGATTCGCCCGTCCCCCTCCATCATCGCGTGGCGGACCAGCGCCAGATCCTCGACACCCTCTTCGCGCAGTTGCTGCATCAGTTCGTCGCGGGTCATCAGCGCCTTGCGCATATTGGCGCGGCACAGGCGACCGTCCTCGACCAGCATCAGCGGCGGCGACATGGTCAGGAAGCGTAGCGGGCGGAAGCGATAGCTCACCCAGTTGAGCATCCACGCCCAGAAGATGATGGTCAGCACGAAGATCATGCTCTCGGTGATCGACTGGGCATCGCCGCTGAACGCGGGCTGTGCGCCATCGACGACGGCGACCACCACGACCAGATCGGCGATGTTGATGTCGCCGCCTTCCCGTTTCAGCAGGAAGCGCATGACGAGGACTAGGAAGAGATACATGATGGTGCCACGCAGGACGACCTCGGCCACCTGCAACTCGGGCACGAACATCGCGGACCAGTCGGGCATGGATAATCTCCCGCGCCGATTGGGCGCTTGCCGGATCAACGCGGTGCCGCCCGAAACGCCCCCATGCGATGTCGCCGGTTGACGTGGTTTCTCCGAACGATCAACACGCCCCCCTGTAACGTCGCGCGGCGATCCAACGGCAGGCTCCGTCGGACGTGCGCCGCGTCGACCGCCTGTCTGTGTTCCCGAAGGACCATGCCCCGATGACCGCGCTTCTGCCTGAAGGCTATCACGACCGTCTTCCCCCCTATGCCGATGCCGCCGCGTCGGTCGAGGCGCGGGTGCTGGAGGCGGCGCGGCTGCACGGCTATGAGCGCGCCGATCCGCCGTCGATCGAGTTTGCCGAGGCGCTGGGATCGCGGCTGAAGGCGGGGGGCTTGCACGACGCGGTGCGCTTCGTTGATCCGGTGTCGCAGCGCACGCTCGCGATCCGCCCCGACCTGACCGCGCAGGTGGCGCGGATCGCAGCGACCCGCATGGGCCACCATCCGCGCCCGGTCCGGCTGTCCTATGCGGGCACCGTGGTCCGCCTGCGCGGCTCCGAACTGGCGCCCGCGCGCGAGTGGCGGCAGATCGGGGCGGAGCTGATCGGGCTCGACTCGACGGCCGCCGCCACGGAAGTGGTGCGTGTCGCGGTCGAGGCGCTGGTCGCGGCAGGGACGACCGGGATTTCGATCGACTTCACGCTGCCCGATCTGGTCGACCTGCTCGCCGCCGGGCCGCTGCCGGTCGCGGCCGATCAGGTGGCGGCGCTTCGCGACCGGCTGGACGCCAAGGATGCGGGCGGTGTCGCGGCGATCGCGCCGGATTACCTGCCGCTGGTCGAGGCCGCCGGGCCGTTCGCGACCGCGATGGAGCGGCTGCGCGCCTTCGATACCCAGGGGATCCTCGCCAACCGTCTCGACGCGCTGGAGGCGATTGCCGCCGCGTTGGGCGAGGGGGTGTCGATGACGCTCGACCCGACCGAGCGGCACGGCTTCGAATTTCAGAGCTGGTTGGGCTTTTCCCTGTTCGTGGCAGGCCCCCCGCGCGAAGTGGGGCGTGGCGGCACCTATACGATCTTCCACGAGGACGGCGCCGAGGAGAAAGCGACCGGCTTCTCGCTTTATGCCGACGCCATCGTCGCCACCGCCCCGCCGACCGAGCGGCGACGGCTCTTCCTGCCCTATGGGACCGAGCCCGCCACCGGCGCGGCGCTTCGTGCGCAAGGCTGGGTGACGGTGCAGGCGCTGGAGGCGGGGGACAGCCCCGAGGCACAGCTTTGCACCCATATCCTGACGGACGGTCAGCCGACGGCTATCGCCGGTTGACAGCGGGGGGCGCGGCCCGCTAGGCGCGCCCCGCACATTATTGGAAACCCCCATCCGCCGAGTCCTGTCGAAGGGCGCATGGGGTCCGTCCGGCAGGCGGAGCATAGCATCCATGGCAAATGTAGCAGTCATCGGCGCGCAATGGGGCGACGAAGGCAAGGGCAAGATCGTCGACTGGCTGGCCGAGCGCGCCGATATGGTCGTCCGCTTCCAGGGCGGCCATAATGCGGGCCATACGCTGGTGGTCGGCGAGAATGTCTACAAGCTGTCGCTGCTCCCCTCGGGCATCGTGCGCGGCACCCCCAGCGTGATCGGCAACGGCGTCGTCCTCGACCCCTGGGCGCTGAAGGCCGAGATCGAGCGACTGGGCGAGCAGGGCGTGCACGCCTCGCCCGAGACGCTGCGCATCGCCGACAACTGTCCGTTGATCCTTCCCATCCACCGCGACCTGGACGGTCTGCGCGAGGATGCAAGCGGGGCGGGCAAGATCGGCACGACGCGGCGCGGTATCGGCCCGGCCTATGAGGACAAGGTCGGCCGCCGCGCGATCCGCGTGTGCGACCTGGCGCATCTGGACGATCTGGGTCCGCAGCTCGACCGCCTCTGCGCGCATCATGACGCGCTGCGCGCCGGGTTCGGCGAGCCGCCGGTCGATCGCGAGCGGTTGCTGGCCGACCTGCGCGAGATCGCCGGTTTCGTCCTGCCCTTCGCCAAGCCGGTGTGGCGCGACCTCAATGAGGCCCGCGCGGGCGGCAAGCGTATCCTGTTCGAGGGCGCGCAGGGCGTGCTGCTCGACATCGATCATGGCACCTATCCCTTCGTCACCTCGTCCAACACCATCGCGGGCGCGGCGGCGGGCGGATCGGGCCTGGGGCCGTCGGGCGTCGGCTTCGTGCTGGGCATCGCCAAGGCCTATACCACCCGCGTCGGCTCGGGCCCGTTCCCGACCGAGCTGGAGGACGAGACTGGCCAGCGTCTGGGCGAGCGCGGCCACGAGTTCGGCACCGTCACGGGGCGCAAGCGCCGTTGCGGCTGGTTCGACTCGGTGCTGGTGCGCCAGTCGGCGGCGGTCGGCGGGATCACCGGCATCGCGCTGACCAAGATCGACGTGCTCGACGGGTTCGACGAGGTGAAGATCTGCGTCGGCTACAAGCTGGGCGACGAGACGCTGGATTATTACCCGACCCATGCGGCGGACCAGGCCAAGGTCGTCCCCGTCTATGAGACGATGGAAGGCTGGCAGGACTCGACCGCGGGCGCGCGCAGCTGGGCCGACCTGCCCGCGCAGGCGATCAAGTACATCCGACGGATCGAGGAGCTGATCCGCTGCCCCGTCGCGCTGGTGTCGACCAGCCCGGAGCGGGAAGACACGATCCTGGTGCGCGATCCCTTCGCGGATTGATTGAAAAGGCCCCGGCGACACGTCGGGGCCTTTTTTGTTGAGATGGGTTTCCCTCGGCCTTCGACCTCGGCGCTATCCGCCGAAGTTTGCCCTGTGCGGCTGGCTTGCCGGCCAGCTGAAGGGCTCAGGTGGAACGGAGCCTGGTATTTAACCCCGTTCCGCCTAAGCGGAGTCGAAGGCCACGCACCTACCTCATGCGAAACAAAAGGCCCGGCCGCTTTCGCGACCGGGCCTTTACCGTAGTGACGAACCCGAAAGGGCTTACATGCCGCCGCTGCTGCCCGGCGGGGTGGTGGTGCCGCCGGTCGTGCCGCTGCCGACCTGGCCGCTAGTCGTAGTGTCGCTACCCATCGTGCCGCTACCGCTCATCGAACCGGTCGAACCGGGCATGGTCGAGGGGGTGTTGACCGTGCTGCCGGGCGTCGTGGTGCGCGAACGGCTCTTCGAGCGGGTAGTCGAGCGCGTGGTGGTGCTCGGCGTCGTGCTCATGGTGTCGCCGGGCTGACCCATGGTCGACTGACCTGGCATGGTGGTGGTCTGGCCCGGCATCTGCCCCGGCATCGTCTGGCCCGGGGTCATGGTCTGTCCGGACATTCCGCCCGTCGTGCCGCCCGATACCTGCGCCATGGCGGCGGTCGGAAGGATCAGGGCACTCGCCGCGATGATATGCATGTAACGCATTGTTTCTCTCCTGCTTTTTTTCTCGAGTGGTTAACGAGGCAGGAGGGCGTACGTTCCTATATTCAACCACATTGGCCGCGATGAAGCAACGCCTGATCGGCCAGAACCAGCGCGACCATCGCCTCGACCACCGGTACGCCGCGGATGCCGACGCAGGGGTCGTGACGGCCCTTGGTGGCGATCTGCGTCTCTTCGCCGGTGCGGGTGATGGTGTCGACGGGGGTGAGGATCGAACTGGTCGGCTTGAACGCGACGCGCATCGTGACGGGCTGCCCGGTGGCGATGCCGCCCGCGATGCCGCCCGCGTGATTCGCCAGGAAGCGCGGGCCGCCATTACCGGCGCGCATCGGATCGGCATTCTGCTCGCCGGTCAGCGCGGCGGCGGCAAAGCCATCGCCGATCTCGAACCCCTTGACCGCGTTGATGCTCATGCAGGCCGAGGCGAGCTCGCTGTCCAGCTTGGCATAGAGCGGTGCGCCCCAACCGGCGGGCACGCCGGTCGCTTCGCAGGCGACCACCGCGCCCACCGACGAGCCCGACTTGCGCGCGCCATCGACAATCGCTTCCCAGCGTTCGGCGGCGGCGGCATCGGGGCAGAAGAACGGGTTGGCGTCGATCTGCGCATCGTCGAACGCTTCGTAATCGATCCGGTCGCCGCCGATCGACTCCACCCAGGCCCGGATTTTCACCTGCGGGATGACGGCGCGCGCCACCGCACCCGCCGCGACCCGCGCCGCCGTCTCGCGCGCCGACGACCGCCCGCCGCCGCGATAGTCACGAAAGCCGTATTTTGCGTCATAGGCATAGTCGGCATGGCCGGGGCGATAGGCCAGCGCGACGTTGCCATAGTCCTTGGACCGCTGGTCGACATTCTCGATCATCAGGCTGATCGGCGTGCCGGTGGTCTTTCCTTCGAACACGCCGGAGAGGATGCGGACCTGATCGGGCTCGCGCCGCTGGGTCGTGAAGCGGCTGGTGCCGGGACGGCGCTTGTCGAGCCAGGGCTGGATGTCCTCTTCCGACAGCGCGATACCCGGCGGGCACCCATCGACCACCGCGCCCAGCGCGGGCCCGTGGCTCTCGCCCCAGGTGGTGAAGCGGAACAGGCGGCCGAAACTGTTGAAGCTCACGCTGCGTCTCCCAGCCGGGCAAAGGCCGGCGCATGGGTGGCGGCCCCGCGCACGCCGCAGGGGATCAGGCCACCCTGCAACGGCACCGCCAGGAAATAGTCACCCGCATAGGGGCTGTCGAAACCGCTCGCGACATCGGCGGCGAAGCCGAACCGGCCGTAAAAGGCGGGATCGCCCAGCGCGAAGCACAGGACGACGGCTTCCTTCTCCAGCCGTTCGAGCCCGGCGGAGACCAGCGCCTCGCCGACGCCCTGCTGACGCCAATCGCGGGCGACGGCGATGGGGGCGAGGGCGACGGCATTGATCGGCTTGCCGCCAATCTCCACGGCCATCCGGCTGAACGCGATCGCGCCGATCAAGGTGTCGGTGTCTTCGTCGATCGCGACGAGCATCAGCACCATGTCGCCCTCCACGCACAGGTCGCGGACCAACGCGGCTTCGGCGGGGGCGGGGAAGCTGGCGACGAGCAGCGCGTCGAGCGCGGCGACGTCCTGCCCCTGCGCGGGGCGGATGGTGATGGCGGCGGTAGGCTGGTCGGACATGGGTTCGTCTTTAGCGTCGCCGTGGCGCAAGGCGCGATAGATAATGTTGTATCCTCCCCGGTACGGGGAGGGGGACCATGCGAAGCATGGTGGAGGGGGGGAGCCGCTGGGCAGGTCCTATGAGGAAGCCCCCTCCGTCAGGCCTTCGGCCTGCCACCTCCCCGTACCGGGGAGGATTGGGGTTACGCCAGCGCGATATCCGGGGCGTCTTCGGCCTTCATGCCGATGACGTTGTAGCCCGCGTCGACATGGTGGATCTCACCCGTCACGCCCGACGACAGGTCGGACAGCATGTACAGGCCCGCGCCGCCGACATCCTCGATCGTCACGGTGCGGCGCAGCGGCGAGTTCAGCTCGTTCCACTTGAGGATATAGTTGAAGTCGCCGATGCCGCGCGCGGCCAGCGTCTGGATCGGGCCCGCCGAGATGGCGTTGATGCGGATATTCTCCGGCCCCAGATCGACCGCCAGATACTTCACGCTCGTCTCCAGCGCCGCCTTGGCCACGCCCATGACGTTGTAATGCGGGATGACCTTTTCCGCGCCATAATAGGTCAGCGTCAGAATCGAGCCGCCCTCGGGCATCATCGTCCGCGCGCGCTGGGCGACGGCGACCAGCGAATAGGCCGAGATGTTCATGGTCATCAGGAAATTGTCGAGCGTGGTGTCGTAATAACGCCCGCGCAGCTGCGACTTGTCGGAAAAGCCGATGGCGTGGACGACGAAGTCGATCGTCGGCCATTCGGTCTTCAACCCCTCGAACAGGGCATCGAGGGATGCCATGTCGCCCACGTCGCAATCAAACAGGCGCGCCACGCCCAGTTGTTCGGCCAGCGGGCGGACCCGCTTTTCCATCGCCGCGCCCTGATACGAAAAGGCGAGCTCCGCGCCCGCCTCCGAAAGCTGCTTCGCGATGCCCCAGGCTAGCGATTTGTCGTTGGCCAGGCCCATGATGAGCCCCCGCTTGCCTGCCATCAATCCGTTCACGCCGTTACCGCTCCTGCCGGTTCGCTTCCATCAATCGCCCTCTCTAGCCCCGTTTCCGGGGGTTCCGCCAGTGCCGCGTTCAAATGCGCCCCGAAAACCAGGCCCAGGCCGATCAGATAGAAGAACAACAGCATCACGACGACACCCGCCAGGCTGCCATAGGTCAGGTCATATCCGCCGAGTTTGGACAGGACCCAGGGCAGGAGCGCGGTCATGCTGACCCACCAGGCGGCCGTGAACAGGGCGCCCGGCCATTTGGGGCAGTCGCTCTCGCGATATTTGGACGGCGTGACCGACAGGAACAGCATGTAGAGCGCACCGAACATGACGATGCCCGGGATCAGCCGCGACAGCCCGACCCAGCCCGCGACATCCTGCGCGAAGGGGACGAGGCGGTAGATGAACTGCTCGGCCGCGGTCAGGATACCGGCGGCCAGGAACGACAGCAGCGCGACCACGACCGAGGCGATCATGACCAAGGTGGAGGACAGGCGCGATTTCCAGAACGCCGCCGTCGCCTTCACCCCATAAGCGCGGTGGAAGATGTCGCGGATCGTCTCGATAAAGCCACCCACGGTCCACAGGCCGACCAGCCCGCCCAGCCACAACAGCGAACCGGTCCGCGCCGCCAGCACGTCGGCGATCGGCTTGCGCAGCAATTCGCTGACATCGCCGGGCAGGACGTGGAGGAAACTCTCGACCGCGTGCTGCGTCTCGTTGCTCTGTCCGAACAGCGACAACAGCGCGGCGGTGGTGATGAAGAACGGGAACAGCGTCATCAACGCCAGATAGGCGAGGTTCCCGGCATGGATGAATCCGTCATTGAAGACGCCGATCGAGGCGCGCTTCAGGATTTCGAAGGCATAGGAACCCGGTCGGACCTTGGCGATCTGCCGGTCCAGCCGGGTGCGGGCCTTTCCATGTTGGTGTGCACGTTCTTCCGGGGTCAGGCCATTCACATCGCTCATGGAACGATCAGACGCCCATGGCGGCCCTAGGGTTCCTGCCGTCGGTCCATTCGCCGACAAAGCGTTGCAAGGCTGCATCATCGGCAGGAATGTCGATGACCAGGGTGATCAACTGATCGCCGCGTCCGCCGTCCTTCTTGTGAAAGCCCTTGCCCTTCAGGCGCAGCGTCTTGCCCGACGTGGTGCCCTTGGGGATGGTCAGCATCACCGGACGCTCGACGGTCGGCGCCTTGACCTGGCCGCCCAGCACCGCCTCGTGAAGGCTGATCGGCAGGTTGATGCGGACATCGTCGCCGTCTCGGGTGAAGAAGGCGTGGGGGACTATCTCGATCGTGATGATCGCATCGCCGGCACCGCCGGGGCCCTGCTCGCCCTTGCCGCCCAGCCGCATCTGGGTGCCGGTCTCGACGCCTGCGGGCAGTTTCAGGTCGATGGTCTTGCCATCGGCCAGCGTGATCCGCTGCGGGCTGAGCGCTGCGGCATCGACGAAGGGCACGCGCAGCGCATAGGCCGAGTTGGCCCCCTTCGGCGCGGCACGGCCACGCCCGCCGAACCCGCCAAAGCCCCCCGAAAAGCCGCCGCGCTGGCCGCCGCTGAACATCCCCTCGAAGATGTCCGACATGTCGGCGCCCTCGCCGCCAAAATCGAATTGCTGGCGAAAACCGCCTGCGCCGCCGGGGCGGGGGCCCGCGCCACCGCCATAACCGCCGCCGCCATAGCCAAAGGGCGAGGCGGGGTTGCCGTCGCCGTCGATTTCACCCCGGTCGAACCGGGCGCGCTTGTCCTTGTCGTTCAGCAGGTCATAGGCGTTGGTGACCTGGCTGAACTTCTCCGCCGCTTTCGGATTGTCCTTGTTGCGATCGGGATGCAGTTCCTTCGCCAGCTTGCGATAGGCTTTCTTGATATCGGCTTCGCTGGCCGTGCGGCCCACGCCCAGCGTCTGATATGGATCGGCCACTCTGTTCCCCGTTGACAGTGTATTACCGATCTATGTGGGGAAGTCCGCGCCGGAGCGCAATCCGTTGCCGATGCGTTGAGAACGCGAAGGAGACGGATCATGACCGAGCCGATGCAGGCGATGCCCAAGGATGGGCCGAAGGACATCAACAAGGGCGCGCCCGACGGCGTGTCGGATACGCCGGGCAAACATGGTGGCGAAAGCCAGGGCGGCGGTTACGAAGGCGTGGCCGAGGCAAAGGGCGACTTCCATGGCGGCCAGAGCGGCACGGCCTATCACGGCACGGGCGGCGAGTCCGACCCGGACAAGGACAATCCCAATGCGGTGACGAAGGAGGGATAGGACAACGACGAAGGGGCACGGGCGGGTCGGCGCGAACCGGATTATCGCCCGGCCGCGCCACGCCCCCTTATCGATGTAACGACACCCACGATCAGCATCAGCGCGGGCAAGGCCCACAGGACGGCGAAGAGCGCGATGTCATAGCTTCCACCGCGTCTCAGCAGGCTTGGACTGTGATAGAGTTTCTCGATCATGCAGCTGCGGCCGTGACAGCGGAAACCAAATGCATCCGGCCACCCCGTCTTCGCCGACAGCCAGATTTCCAAGCCCCCAAGAGTGGCGATCAGTGTCACCACCGCGATGGCGGCAATCCAGAAAAGGCGCGGTCCAGCGGTCGTGTGATGTCGTTTCAGATCGGAATAGCGTCCCATTTACACTGCCTGCTATGGCGCGGTCGTGGCAATGGGCGTGCCCGTGATGGGTGCAAGCTCCTCGACCGGCGCGACGTCGACGCTGACCTCCATCTTCTGCGCGCCCGAGCCCAGGACGACGCCGTCGACCGGCGCGATTTCGGCATAATCGCGGCCGACCGCGACGATGATATGGTCGCCCGCCATCCAGATGCCGTTGGTGGGATCGACCCCGACCCAGCCATGGTCCGGCCCGCACCAGATCAGCACCCAGGCATGGGTCGCATCCGCGCCGACCAGCCGCGCCTGGCCCGGCGGCGGCAGGGTGCGGATATAGCCCGAGGCATAGGCCGCCGGGATGCCCGCCGCGCGCAGGCCGGTGATCATGATCTGGGCAAAGTCCTGACAGACGCCGCGCCGCTGGCGAAAGGCCTCGGCCGGGGGCGTGTCGACCAGGGTCGCGGTGGGATCGAAGGCGAATTCGCGCTGGATTCGGCCCGCAAGCGCGAACCCGGCCTCCAGCGCGCCGCGCTCCGGCGACAGGTCGGCGGCGCACCACTGCGCGATGGCGGGGTCGAGCGGGATCAGGGGCGAGGGGAAGATATAGTTGGCGGGCCCCGCCGCCGACAGGTCGCGGCTGGTGCGGGCGAGCGCCGACACCTCCGCCAGCGTCGGGTCGCCGGGGGAGGGCATCGGCACCGGCCGGTCGACGACCATGCGCGCGCGGCTCTCGATCGTCAGGCTGCGCACCGGGCGGTCGACCACCAGCCTCGTGACATGCGCCAGCCCCGCCTCGGCATGGGCGGCGCGGGTGCGGCCGACCGGCTCGACGATCAGGTCGTAGGTTTCCAGCGTCTGGCCGGGCCAGTCGATCGGTTTCAATCGCAGGTTGCAGCGCGCATATTTGACCTGCGCACCGTAATCGAAACGGGTGATGTGGCGGATGTCGTAGATCATGCGTCCGCCGATCATGCCAGCGTCAGCCCGCCGGCGCGCAGGGGCTCGGCCCCTTGCAGGAAATATCGCCGCGCAATGGCTTCGGACAACAGGCCCAGCCGCCGTTCGACATCGCCCAGCGTGTCGACGTCGAGCGTGCGGGCATCCTGCGTCTCGACCGCGGCGCGGATCGCGATGGCCAGCGCCTGTTGCGGCTCGGCCATGTCGTCATCGGACAGGACGGGCAGGCGCGACAGGCAATCGGCGATGCGCGCAGTCTGATAGGCCAGTGCGCGCGGATTGTTCGAATCGAGCGCGACCAGATCGACCACGGCGACGCGCGCCAGGCCGGTGGGATAGCGCTGGCGATAGCTGATCTGGCTGTTGGCGAGGTCGAGCAGGGTGGACAAATCGTCCGCCGATGCCCCGGCCATGCCGAACAGCCGCGTCGCGCGCGCCACCGCCATCGCCCGTTCGACCCGGCGACCCAGGTCGTGGAAGCGCCAGGCGGTGGTCCGGACCATATGTTCGGCCGACAATCCGGCGATGGCGGCATAGCGGCGCTGGAGCGACCCCGCCCGGTCGAGCATCCCGACATGGCTGGGGAAGGGCGCCTCGAGCAATCGCACCATGTCGGCGGACAGGCGGTCGCGTGAGCCTTCGCTGATCCCGCGCGCCAGCCGATTGATCCGCGCGACCGAGTGCCAGCGCTCATCCTCCATCGCGGTGCGCGCGAACTGGGTGAGGGCGGCGCGGTGCAGGCTGTCGGGATGC
Source organism: Sphingomonas flavida (assembly GCF_036663655.1). NCBI lineage: Bacteria > Pseudomonadati > Pseudomonadota > Alphaproteobacteria > Sphingomonadales > Sphingomonadaceae > Sphingomonas > Sphingomonas flavida. The sequence continues at coordinate 276,313 of NZ_JAXOJH010000004.1, read as the reverse complement.
GGCGCCGCGCCACCGCCGGTGATCAGGCCGACCAGCCGCCCGACGGTACGCGGGTCCAGCGCCGCGCCGCCATCCACGTCGATCGAATTGCCCAGCATCACCCGGATCGCGGCAAGCAACGCCTCGCCCCGCTCCATATAGCGGCCGAGCCAGAAGAAATTGTCCGCCACCCGGCTCGGCAGCGTCCCCGGATTGCGCCGGACGTGCAGCGAGTCGGGCGCGGCGAGCAGCGACATCGGCGCCACCGGCTCGGGCCCATGGATACACACATCAGCGGACCACAGGCCCTCGCCGATCATCGCGGCGGTCGCCTCCGGATGGTCGCCGATCCGGCCGAAGCCGCCGGGCATGACCGTCCAGCGCCCCTCGCCGTCGCGCGCCGCGAAGACGCGCAGGGTAAAGGGGCGCGGCGCCAGCTGGTCGCCGATGACCACCGGCATGGTCGACAGGCGCACCATCTCCTGCCCGACATAGTCCTGCGGGCGCTTGGCCATGTCATCAAGCAGGGCGGCGCGCTCGTCGGGCGACAGGCTCGCCCCCGGACGCGTGCCATCGGGCAAGCCGAGTGGCCTGGGGCCGAAGGCCGGGGCGATCAGCAGCGAGTCGAGATGCTCGGTCACATGCGTCGCCTGGTGTGCGCCGCCGCACCACCAGGTCGCGATATTGGGCAGCTTCAGCGGCTCTCCCGCCAGAGCCTGCGCGAGCGCGGGCAGGAAGGCGGAGAAGGCGGCGCTTTCCAGCACGCCCGCACCGGGTGCGTTGGCGATCACCACCTGCCCCTCGACATAGGCGTCGATCAGGCCGGGCACGCCGATCTGCGAATGGCTGTCGAACGCCAGCGGGTCGAGCATCCGGGGATCGACCCGCCGCCACAGTGCGTCGATCCGCTTCAGACCTGCGACGGTGCGGACATAGACCTGCCCCTCGATCGCGGCGAGGTCGGCGCCCTCGACCAGCAACAGGCCCAGATAGCGGGCGAGATGCGCCTGTTCGGGATAGCTGGGGTTGAACCGCCCCGGCGTCAGCAGGCCGATGCGTGGATCGGCGCGGCGGCACTGGGCCGCCAGCCCGGCGCGGAAGGCGGCGAAGAAGGGAGCGTGCCGCTGCACGTTCAGCCGGTTCTGCAGCCCGCCCAGGGTGCGGCTGACCGCCAGGCGGTTCTCCAGCGCATAGCCCGCCCCCGCCGGGGTGCGCAGATGATCGGCCAGCACCCGCCACTCGCCATCGGGACCTCGCGCCAGGTCGAAGGCGACGAAGCTCAGGTGATGGCCGCCCGGCGGCCGGACCCCGACCATCGGCCGCAGGAAATAGGGGCTGCCGGTCGCGAGCGCGGCGGGGATCAGCCCGTCGGCCACCAGCCGTCCGGGGCCGTAGAGATCGGCGAGGATCGTCTCCAGCAGGGCGGCACGCTGGATCACCCCGGCCTCGATCCCCGCCCATTCGCTGGTGTCGATCAGCAGCGGGACCGGGGAGACGGGCCAAGGCCGCTCGTCGGTTTCGCCGATGATGCGAAAGCCGGTGCCGATATCGGCGGCATGACGCTGTACCCGCTCGCGCGCATGGGCCAGGTTGCTGGCGACCGCCGCCAGTTCCTCCAGCATGGCGGTCCAGGCGGGGTCGTTCGATCCCGCCAGCACGTCCGCCCCGGCAGCGGCAGCGCGATAGGCGTCGATCCAGGCGGCGGCCTGCGCGGGGCTGTCCTCGGAGGGGTCCATCGCGTGCGAAAATCGCCGCATCGGCGCAAGGTTGCAACAGGCGATTGGTGATAGGGCCGATAGGCGACGGAAAAAGCGTCGGTTGCCAACCGCGAGGGACAGACGAGTCAGCGTTTCCGTTCCCGACATTGGTTTTCGCCAGGCACAGGCGTATGGGCGGGCGCATGGCTGACGATCCCTTTGCCCTGTTCGATGCGTGGCTTTCCGAGGCGCGCGAAAGTGAAGTCAATGATTTCAACGCGATGGCGCTGGCGACGGTCGGTGCCGGGGGCCAACCCTCGGTGCGTATGGTCCTGCTGAAGGGCCATGATCCGCGCGGCTTCGTGTTCTACACCAATCGCGAGAGTCGCAAGGCGCAGGAACTGGGCGCGGACAGCAAGGCCGCGCTGCTGTTCCATTGGAAATCGCTGCGCCGCCAGGTCCGTATCGAAGGCCCGGTCAGCTGCGTCGATGACGCCGAGTCGGACGCCTATTTCGCCAGCCGCGGCCGCGACTCCCAACTCGGTGCCTGGGCCTCGGACCAGTCGCGCCCGCTCGCCGACCGTGAGACGTTCGAGACGCGGTTCGAGGAGATGCGCGCCCGCTTCGAGGGCGGCGACGTGCCGCGCCCGCCGCATTGGGGCGGATATCGCGTGACGCCGCAGGCCATCGAGTTCTGGCTCGACCGCGAACACCGGCTGCACGAACGCCGCGTCTTCACCCGCACCAACGAAGGCGGCTGGAACGAAGGATTGCTGTTCCCGTGACCCAGGACGAACGCAAGAAGGTCATTCCGCTGGCCACCAAGGCGGCGCTGGCCAGCGTCGCGATGGCGCTGTTCCTGCTGGCGCTGAAGGGTTTTGCCGCGTGGCGGACGGGCTCGGTCGCGATGCTGGGGTCGCTGGCCGACACCGCGCTCGACCTGCTCGCCAGCCTTGTGACGCTGTACGGCGTCCGGCTGGCCGCGACTCCGGCGGACCATGACCATCGCTTCGGCCATGGCAAGGCGGAGGCGCTGGCGGCGCTGTTCCAGGTCGCGCTGATCACCGCATCGGCGGCGGGCATCGCCTGGCGCGCGGTGATGGCGCTGGGCGCGGACAACCCGACCAGCGATGCCGAGTTCGGCATCGGCGTATCGGTGATCGCGATTGCCGCGACGATGGTCCTGCTCGCCTATCAGCGCAGCGTCATCCGGCAGACGGGATCGGTCGCGATCCTGGCGGACAATGTCCATTACCAGTCGGACGTGCTGCTGAACGGTTCGGTGATCATCGCGATGGTGTTGGACCAGTATTTCGGCTGGCACGGCGCGGACCCGATCTTCGGCATCGCCATCGCGCTGTGGCTGGCCTGGGGCGCGTTCCAGGCGTCGTCGACCGCGATCGACCAGCTGATGGACAAGGAATGGTCCGACGATCAGCGCGCCGCATTCCTGGACGTCGCCGCACGCCAGCCGGGGCTGATGGGCATCCACGACTTCCGCACCCGTCGTTCGGGCAGTCAGGACTTCGCGCAGTTTCATATGGAGGTCGACCGCAACATGACGGTCGCCGCCGCGCATGACGTGGTCGAGGGGGTCGAGCGCGCGTTGCGCCGTGCCTTCCCCAAGGTCGAGGTGCTGATCCATCTCGATCCCGAAGGCCATGTCGATACCGACAATCCGCTGGTCGAGGCGGACGTGACCCCGCACTGGTTCGGCAAGCGGGTCTATTGATGCGCATCCCCTTCACCCAGGTCGACGCCTTTGCCGATACCGCGTTCGGCGGCAATCCGGCGGCGGTGATGATGCTGTCGGCATGGCCGGATGACGCGACGCTGCTGGCCATCGCGCAGGAGAACAACCTGTCGGAAACCGCCTTTCTGGTGGCGTCGGACGGCGGTGAGGCGGATTTCGAACTGCGCTGGTTCACACCGGGCGACGAGGTCGAGATGTGCGGCCACGCCACGCTGGCCAGCGGGCATGTCGTGCTGTCGTCTGATACGGTGCGTCAGCGGGTACGGTTCGCGACGCGCCATGCCGGGGTGCTGGAGGTCGCGCGCGACGGGCTGGGCTACAGCCTGACGCTGCCGGAACGTACGCCGTCGATCGAGCCCCTGCCGGGGGTGGCAGAGGCGCTGGGCGTGGACGGCGTGGTCGAGACGCTGCGCCACCCGGCGGGCTATGCCGTGGTCGTCGTGGATGCCGCCGATACGGTGCGGGGCTGCACGCCCGACTTCGCGGCCCTGGCGAAGGCGGGGCGCTATGTCGTGATCCTGACCGCGCGCGGCGGGGCGGGTGAGGCGGATGTGGTCAGCCGCGTCTTCGTGCCCGCCTTCGCGATCGACGAGGACCCGGTGACCGGCGCGGCGCATGCGGTGCTGACGCCGTACTGGACGAAGGAACTGGGCCGCGAGACCTTCGTGGCGGAGCAGGCGAGTGCGCGGGGCGGGCGGTTGACCTGTCGGCTGGACGGTGACCGGGTTGTGCTTGGTGGCGGCTGCGTGACGGTGATCGAGGGGACGTTCCTGCTGCCGTAAGGGCAGGGTGGGTTTTGACGTCGATCAGGCTAAACGCAGGTTTTGAGAATACCGCCGTTCCCCGGCGAAGGCCGGGGCCCAGGCTCCACCAAGTCCGTGGCGCGCCAGCCGATGCGGGGGAGGCCAAAGGCGCAGCGCTTTCGATAGCGCATGGCAACTGGACCCCGGCCTTCGCCGGGGTGGTTGAATAGGGCTACTCCGCCGCGAGCAACGTCTCCGCCGCCTGCAGGTCCACCGACACCAGGCGGCTGACCCCGCGTTCGATCATCGTCACGCCGAACAGCCGGTGCATCCGGCTCATCGTCACCGCATTGTGCGTCACGATCAGATAGCGCGTATCCGTCTCGCGCGTCATCCGGTCGAGCAGCCCGCAGAACCGGTCGATATTGGCATCGTCCAGCGGCGCATCGACCTCGTCCAGTACGCAAATCGGCGCCGGGTTGGTCAGGAACAGCCCGAAGATCAGCGCCACCGCGGTCAGCGCCTGTTCGCCCCCCGACAACAGGGTCAGCGACTGGAGTCGCTTGCCCGGCGGCTGTGCCATGATCTCCAGCCCCGCCTCCAGCGGATCGTCCGAATCGATCAGCGCCAGATGCGCCGAGCCGCCATCGAACAATGTCGCGAACAAAGTCTGGAAATGCCCGTTCACCGCCTCGAACGCCGCGAGCAGCCGCTGCCGCCCCTCGCGGTTGAGCAGCCCGATCGAACCGCGCAGCCGCGCCACCGCCTGGATCAGGTCCTCGCGCTCGGCGGCACTGGCCGCGCCGCTGGCCTCCAGCTCGGCCAGTTCCTGTTCGGCGACGAGGTTGACCGGGCCGATCCGTTCGCGATCGGCGGACAGCTTGTCATGCGCCGCCGCCTCGGCCTGCGGCGTTCCGACGCCCGCGCTTTCGAAGCCCAGCTTTTCGGGCAGCACCGGTGCGGGGCAGGCAAAGCGCTCGCCCGAGACGCGGCCCAGCTCGACACGGCGTAGCTCATGATTTTCGACCCGCGCCAGCGCACCCGCCCGCGTCTCGCGGGCCGCCGACAGCAGCGCATTGGCCCCGGCATGCGCGGCCTCCGCCGCGCGCAGGGCGCGTTCGGCTTCGGCTTCCTCGCCTTGCGTCCGCTCCGCCCCCGTCTTGGCGGTGTCGTGCGCCGCGGCGAGCGTGGCGATCTCCTCGGCCAGTTGCGCGGGTCGGTCGGCCAGCGTGGCGGCGTCGTCGTCCAGCGTCGCGGCGCGGGCGTCCATCTCGGCGATGCGCCCCGCCGCCTGGCCCGCCCGCTGGTTCCAACTTTCCACCTCGGCCATTGCAGCGGACAGGCGGTCGCGGGTCTGCGTCAGGCTGCGCTCCAGCGTCGTCCGTTCCGAACGCGCCAATGCCACGGCCGAGCGTGCAAGCTGCGTCTCGGTCTGCAACCGGGCGGTCTCCGCTGCGCTTTCGCGTCCATCGGGCAGCGCCGCCAGCGCATCGGCCGCGCGGGCGCATTCGGCCTGCGCCTCGTCCATCTCGGCGGCGATCCGCTCGGCGCGGGTGGCGAGGTCGGCGCGCTGGCCCGACAAGCGCTCGATCACCGCCTGCGCGCGGTCCTCGGCGCGCTGGGCATCGCGTAAGGCCGCGTCGGCGGTGGCATGCAGCGTGCGTGCGCTGGCGGCGGCGGCGCGGGCGCGGGCGATGCGATCCTCGATCACCGCGCGCGCTTCGGTCGCCGTCTGGACCGCCGCCTCCGCGCCCGCGCGCTCCGCCTCCAGCGCGGCCAGCCGGTTGCGCCGCTCCATCCGCTCGGCCGCCGCCGCGCCGCCGCCCTCGCCGATATAACCGTCCCAGCGCCGCAGCCGCCCCTCGCGCGTCACCAGCCGCTGGCCGACGCTGAGATGCTGGCCGGAATCGGCCTCGACCAGGAAGATCTGCGACAGGCGGCGGGCGAGGACCGGGGGCGCGCTGATCCGCTCGCCCAGCCGCAGCGTGCCGACCGGCGGGGCGGGATCATCGGGGGCCACGTCCGATCCGTGCCAGTCGGCCAGCGGCGTATCCAGCTCGTCACCCAGCGCCGCCGCCAGCGCGCGTTCGAACCCCGGTTCGGCCTGCACCTCGTCCAGCAAGCGGTCGCCGCCCTTGCGTGCCGTCGCGCGGGTCAGCGTCGCCGCCTCCGCCTCCAACGCGGCCAGCGCGGCGATGGCGCGGGCGCGCGCTCCCTCTGCGGCGTCGCGCTCGGCGGTGGCGGTCAGCTCGCTTTCCTCGGCCCAGCCGAGCGCGGCGTGGGCCTTGTCCGCATCGATGCGTGCGGCGGCCTGAACCGCGACGGCGGCTTCGCGGGCGGCCTCCTGCTCGGCCATGTCGGGCAGCGCCTCGATCGCGGCGGCGACCACGCGGGCATCGCGTTCGGCGCGCGCATGGCGGCCCTGCGCGGCGGCCAGCCCGGCCTCGGCGATGCGGCGCTCGGCGGCTTCGGCGGCCTGGGCCGACAGGGCGCGGGCGAGGGCGACCTCGGCATCGCGGTTCTTGCTCTCCGCCTCGGCCAGCAGCGCGTCGAGCCGGGGCATGGCCTGGGTCGCATGGGCGATGCGCGCGTCCAGGTCTTCGCATTCCTCGCCCAGGCGACGGATCGCGGCGGCGGCGTCGTGCGCCAGCGAATCTTCGCGCGCCCGGTCCTCGGCCAGCCGGGTGCGGGTGGTTTCCAGCTCCTCGATCCGGCGTTGCAGGCCGTGGCGGCGATCGCGCGCGCGGGACAGGGCATGCCCCGCCTCGCTGAGCGCATCGCGTGCGGCCAGCGCGGCGGTGCGGGTGCGGGTGGCGAGCAGCGCCGCTTCCTCCTGGCCCTGCGCGGCGATGCGTTCGGCGGCGGTGGTGTGGGCGACCTGCGCCTCGGCCGCTTCCGCTTCCGCCTTGGCGGTGGCGGCGGCCCCGGCGGCGTCGCGCCAGCGGGCGAAGATCATCCGCGCCTCGGCCAGGCGGATCTGTTCGGAGATCAGGCGGTATCGCTCCGCCGCCCGCGCCTGTCGCCGCAGGGTCGCGATACGCGCGTCCTGATCGGCGATCGCCTCGTCCAGCCGGGTCAGGTTGGTCTCGGTCGCGCGCAGTTTCGCCTCGGCGTCGCGGCGGCGGACGTGCAACCCGGCGATCCCGGCCGCCTCTTCCAGCATCGCGCGACGCTCGGCGGGCTTGGCGGCGATGACCGCGCCGATCCGGTTCTGGCTGACGAGCGCAGGCGAATGCGCGCCGGTCGCGGCATCGGCGAACAGCAGGGCCACGTCCTTGGCCCGCACGTCGCGCCCGTCGATCCGGTATGCGGATCCCGCGCCGCGTTCGATCCGGCGGACGATTTCGGTCTCGTCGCCTTCGCGTTCGGCCAGGATCGTGACTTCGGCAAAGTCGCGCGGCGGGCGGGTGGCGGTCCCGGCGAAGATCACGTCTTCCATGCCTGCGCCGCGCATCGACCGCGCGCTATTCTCGCCCATCGTCCAGCGCAGCGCCTCGAGCAGGTTCGACTTGCCGCAGCCATTGGGCCCGACAACACCGGTCAGCCCCGGCTCGATGACCAGATCGGCCGGATCGACGAAGCTCTTGAAACCTGAAATGCGAAGCCGCTTGATCTGCACGGACCCGGTCGCCGCTCCCCCGATGCGCTGTGGTTAACCGATAGCGGATGGGGGCGGGATGTCGAGGGGGAGGCTATCGACCGGGGGTCATCATGCGCTGACGTTCGCAGCATCTTATGATAGGATAGGTGTAAAGGGGCGCATGAATGCGGCAGGATATCTTAGCGGCTGGCGGTTTACTGTTAGTAAGCGCCTTTATTCTCATTCCAGCGTGGCTGAATGATGAAGTGCCCTGTAATCTGCCCATCAAGCCAATTACAAGAGATGGTCGGCCGTTCTTGTTTTGGTGGAATGTTGGACTTGGTGCGGTTGCCGGGGGCGTCGCTATGGCAATTCTAGTTTTTGTGGCGCTGCGTGTGCTTTGGGAGGCAGTGGTAACGTAGGCTCACAATTTCTTCTTCAAGAATGTTTTAAACGCAGCGTGTTAGCGGGGCGGGTTCAGGCAAATCTCGCTAGACCAAAAGCCTCTAGAGGCACGGACCGTGTGCCGCCATCCAGCAGCGCCGCCACCAACTCCCCCGTGATCGGCGCGAGGGTCAGCCCCAGATGGTTGTGCCCGAAGGCATAGGACACGCCCGTCGTCCCCGGCACCCGGCCGATTGCGGGCAGGTAATCCGGTAACGTCGGTCGCGCGCCCATCCAGGGCTTCGCATCCTCGCCGATCGGCAGGCCCAGCACGGCGATGTGGTGGCGCAGGCGGTTCCACTTGGCGGGGTCGGGCTTGGCTTCGGCGCGGGCGAACTCGACGATGCTGGCGGCGCGCAGGCCACCGGCGAAGCGGGTGACGATCATCGAGCGGTCCTCGAACACCACCGGGGGCAGGTCGGCGGGCCAGTCGACCTCGGGCCCGGTCTGGAGGTGATAGCCGCGTTCGGCGATGATCGGGGCCTTCAGGCCGAAGGGGCGGAGCAGCGCAGCGCTCGCCACGCCTGCCGTCACGACGATCTGGTCGGCGGTCAGGCGGCGGTCGTCCGAAAGGCGAACTTCGCCATCGCCGACCGCCTCTACCCGCGCGACGAGGCGGGTGCCGCCATCGGCCAGGAAACGCGCCGTTGAGGTTTCGGCGAGGCGGGTCGGGTCGGCGATCTGGCCGCTGCCCTCAAAGCGGATGCCGCCCGCGATGGGGGCGCGGACGCGGGTGCGCCAGTCTTGCAGTTCCGCCTCGGCCAGCGGGCGGAAGCGCGCGGTGCCGGTGTCCGCCGCCTGCCAGTTGGCGAGACCGCGCGCGGCGCTCTCGGGGGTTTCCCACAGGACGACATGGCCATGCGGGCGCAACAGCTCGGGCGCGCCGAGTGCGGCGACGTGGCGCTCCCATGCTGGCATGGCCTGGGCGAGCAGCCCGGCCAGCGCTCGATGCGCGCGTCCGTAGCGGGCGGGGCGGGCGGCCTTCAACAGGCGCAGCGAAAAGGGCAGCCAAGTCGCGATCTCACGCGGCGGCAGGGCCAGCGCGCCGCCGCGAAAGAACAGCCGCTTCGCGAACCCGCGCACCATCGCGGGCGAGGCGATCGGTTCGGCCTGTTCGGTCGCGATGTGGCCCGCATTGCCCCAGGACGCGGCACGCGGTGTGTCCTCCGCCTCGACCAGTGTGACCGTCCAGCCCTTGCGCTGGAGCGCCAGCGCGGTGGTCGTTCCCACCACGCCGCCACCGACGACGATGGCGCTGCGATGATCCGAGGCTGAGGCGTGATTTTCCATCTTGGGCATGAGCCCGGTCATATCGTATACGGATTTTACAGCAAGGGAATCCCGATGACGTCACCCACGATCCGCCATACCTTTTTCTGCATCGACGGCCATACCGCGGGCAATCCCGTCCGGCTGGTGGCGGGCGGCGCGCCGCTGCTGCGCGGGGCCAGCATGGCCGAGCGGCGGCTGGATTTCCTGGAGCGGTTCGACTGGATTCGCACCGGCCTGTGCTTCGAGCCGCGTGGGCATGACATGATGTCGGGCGGCTTCCTCTATCCGCCCTGCGAGCCCGACAGCGACGCGGCGATCCTGTTCATCGAGACCAGCGGCTGCCTGCCCATGTGCGGGCATGGCACGATCGGCATGATCACTTTCGGCCTGGAAAACGGCCTGATCACACCGCGCGAGCCCGGCAAGCTGAAGGTCGAGGTGCCCGCCGGCACCATCCATATCGAATATGAGAAGGAAGGGGCGAAGGTTACCGCCGTCCGCATCCGCAACGTCCCCGCCTATCTGGCGGCCGAGGGCATCCGGATCGATGTGCCGGGCTTCGGTCCGCTGACCCTGGATGTCGCCTATGGCGGCAACTATTACGCCATCGTCGAGCCGCAGGGGGCCTATACCGGGCTGGACGATCTGGGCGCGTCGAAGCTGGTCGAGCTGAGCCGCACGATCCGCGAGCTGGTGCGCGAACAGTTCGAGCCGGTCCACCCGCTCGAACCCTCGATCCGGGGGGTCAGCCATGTGCTGTGGGCGGACAAGCCTTCGGCCGAGGATGCCGATGGCCGCAACGCGGTCTTCTATGGCGAGCGGGCGATCGACCGTTCCCCATGCGGCACTGGCACCTCGGCGCGGCTCGCCCATCTGGCGGCCAAGGGGCGGTTGAGCGTCGGCGATCGCTTCGTCCACGAAAGCTATATCCGCAGCCGCTTCATCGGCCGGGTCGAGGAAGCGACCGAACTGGGCGGGCAGGCGGCGATCGTGCCGTCGATCCAGGGCTCGGCGGTGTCGACCAGCTACAACACGATCTGGATCGACCGCGAGGACCCGTTCTGGGCCGGGTTCACGGTGGTATAAGGCCGTCGTTCACGCGGAGACGCGAAGAAGAAGAGGTTCGCGCGGAGGCGCGGAGACGCGGAGGTGGGGGGACTCGCCGCGCCAGCGGCCTTGCACTCTCGGCCCGTTGACGATTCCAAAGCGCTGCCGCGCGGGTCAAAATCTCCGCGCCTCCGCGCCTCCGCGCGAACAAAAACCTTCGCGGCTTCGCGTCTTCGCATGAACCACCCCGGCGTCGGCCGGGGCGATCCTTCATCCCAGATCGTCGATCGCGGGCTGGGGCTGGGTGAACCAGGCCGCCCCGCTCTCGGTCACGTGGAAGTGATCCTCCAGCCGGACGCCGAAACGGTCGGGCACGACGATCATCGGCTCGTTGGAAAAGCACATGCCCGGCGCGAGTGGGGTCTTGTCGCCGCGCACCAGATAGGCGGGCTCGTGGATCGACAGGCCGATGCCGTGCCCGGTGCGATGCGGCAGGCCGGGCAGGCGAAAATCGGGGCCGAGACCGGAGCGCTCCAGGACCGCGCGCGCGGCATAATCCACCGTTTCGCACGGCGCGCCGGGCCGCACGGCGGCGAAGGCGGCTGCTTGCGCCTCCTTCTCGATATCCCAGATGCGGCGCACCTCGTCGCCGACCTCGCCAAACGCATAGGTGCGGGTGATATCGCTGTGATAGCCATCGACCAGCGTGCCGGTATCGACCAGCACCACGTCGCCGTCGCGCAGCACATCGTCCTGCGGCAGGCCATGCGGGAAGGCGGTCGAGCGGCCGAACTGCACCGCGCAGAAATAATTACCGGTCGACGCCCCCAGCGCACGGTGCGCCTGGTCGATGAAGCGGATGACGTCGGAGGCACGAATGCCCTCGTGCAGGATACGCGCGGCGCGGCGGTGGACCTCCAGCGTCATGTCCATCGCCTGTTGCATCAGCGCGATCTCGGCGGGCGACTTGATCGCGCGGCAGCCATCGACGACGGGCGCGCCGCTGACCAGCGTCACCCCCGGTGCCGCCTCGCGGATGCGGTCGACGAACAGGAAGGCCAGCGCCGGATCGATCGCCAGCGTCTTCGCAGCCCCCAGCGCATCCGCGACCAGCGCGGAGGGACTTTCATCCTCTTCCCACAGGCGGATATCGGTGGCGGAGATACTCAGGCTCGCCTCGAACGAGCCCAGTTCGAAGGCCGGGCAGATGAAGATCGGGTCGCCGCTTACCGGCAGCAGCATCGCGACCAGCCGTTCGGTCGCGCCCCAGGCGACGCCGGTGAAGTAACGGAGACTCGCCCCCGCGCCGATCAGGATCGCGTCTGCGCCCGCCTGCGCCATCAGTTCGCGGGCGCGGTCCATGCGGCGGGCGCGCTCTTGCGGGGTGATGACGGGGGCGGGGTTCGCCCAGGGCGACAGACTCGCCAGTTCGCGCTCCGCCGTCGATCCGCCGATCATCCCTGCCATGTCACTCGCTCCATTTCGTATACGTTTGGAGCGTCTAGCGCGGTTATCGCCCTCACGCCACCCGGCGCAGGCGATAGCCCTCGGGCCCCTGCGCGACATAACCCAGCCGCACCGCGCCCGCCAACGCGGCGGCGACCGCGCGTTCGACTTGGCGGCCTTGCGCGAAATGCTGGGCGATGGCGGTGGCGGACAGGCTGTGGTCGGTGCCGAGCAGGGCGAAGATGCTCGCGATCCGCCCGCCCAGATCGCGCGGGAAGGCGGGCTTGGCCAAGGCGGGCTCGGCCAGCGGCAGAGCGCGTTCGGCGGGGGTAAGCGGCGTCGCGCCCGCGCGGCGGCTCTGGAAGTCGGGGCGGAGCCATTGGACCCGGCCGCCGCGTTCCTCGGCCCGGCGCGCGGCGTTGAGCGCGACCAGCCGCTCGACCATCTCCGGCGCGGTGACGGTCGCGGGCCAGCCATAAGCGGCGATGACGGCGGCGTCGATCTGGTCGTGTAGCCGCGCGATCAGGTCGACCGATGCGGCGCGGCGCAGGTCCTCGTCCTCATGGGACAGAGACTCGCCCGCGATCAGCTTGGCGCGCAGATTGTAGAGGCCGGTCAGGGTCAGGTCCGGCACCGCCGCAAGGATGCGCTTGCGGGTGGCGTCGAGTTCCTCCGCCAGTTCGGCGATGGTCGAGCGAAGGGTTTCATCCAGTTCCGGAAATGCGAAGGGATCGAAACTCGTCGTCTTCACATAAACGGCCGGTTGGTCATAAACGCCCAGCATCCCCGCATTCGCCAGATACCAAGCCTCATGAACCGAGGAATGGAGAATGCCGAGTATCCAGGCGTCGGATGCGGCAATGCAGATCAGCTTGTTGTCGGGCAGCGTATCAGCGCTGAGGAACTGAAACAGGCGGTGCTTGGCTGTCTCCACCGTCGCAATATAGCGGGACAGTCCTTCCAGCGCGGGGCGGAGTTCCGTTCGGGGTTTTCCCAAGATCCACCACCTGTCCAGATAAGCCGCAGCATCGGCAGTGGGGGATTTTGCAAATTGTGCTTGTCGGCTGACACGGACAGTGCGCAGCAGATGGCCGTACACTTCGGGAAAGCGTTGCCGCACCTCGGCTTCGGACAGGCCGAGCAGGTCGATGACCATCGCCCCGCGGGTCCGGGCGGTCAGGTCGCGGCCATGGCAATAGGGGCGGATATGCTTTTCCAGTCCTTCGCGGCTTCCCAGACCGAGCAGCGTCGCCTCCGCCGGTGACACGATGAAGCCGGCACCGTGCAGTGACACTCCGCGCGAACACAGCCAGGCATTGGCGAGCAGCGGTTCCGCGCTGCCGACATTGGCGCCCACCGACAAATCCGCATTGATCCGCCCGATCGCCTCGACGAAGCGGATCGCGGGCGTGTCGCTGTCCAGCCCGCTTTCGCCCGCGATGCGCAACCGCCGCCCCTCGACCTTGCCGCGCGCGACCACCGTCATCGCGATCCGCACCATCGCCGCATCGGGCGTCGCCTTGGTCCAGGGATGATCGGGAATCGCCAGCAGGATCGACAGCGGCACCGGCCCCTCGATCGCGCGCGCGATGACGCGGCGACCGAAGGTCTGGGTGATCGAGTTGGTGGTGACGAAGCCGAAGCGGATCAGCGGAGATCCCTTCGCCGCCAGCGCCTGCGCCGCCCGGTCCCACCAATAAAGGACATAATCGGCGGCGCGCGGCATCTTCGGATAGGCGCGCCACAGCATCTCGGCCATGCCCTCGGGCAGCCGTCCGCGCAGGTCCTTGCCGCCGATGAAGGGCGGATTGCCGACGATGAACTCCGCCTCGGGCCAGGGGGCCTTCGTGCCCGAAGGGGTAAGCAGCGCATCCTGCGTGACGATCGACTGGACATCCTCCAGCACCGGGTCGGACACCTGCCCGCCATTGCGCAACTGCCAGCGAATATAGCCCAGCCACAGCACGAGCTGCGCAATGGCGGCGGCGCGGGCATTGACCTCGATCCCGTGGAAATTGCGCGGGTGCACCGTCTCGGTATCGAGGTGCAGGATCTCCTCGCCCGACAATTCGGCCAGCACCTCCAGCACCTCGCCCTCCAGCCGCTTCATCAGCTCCAGCGTGACGTAGAGGAAATTGCCGGTGCCGCAGGCAGGATCGAGCACCCGCGTCGTCGCCAGCCGCCGGTGAAAGGCGCGTACCCGCTGCACGGCGGCGCGGGGATTGTCGGTGCGCTCATTCTCCATCGCGCTCAGCACGTGCGCCCAGTCGTCACGCAACGGCTCCATCACGGTCGCGGTCACCAGCCGTTCGACATAGGCGCGCGGAGTATAATGCGCGCCCAGCCGCCGCCGCTGGTCCGGGTCGAGCGCCTGTTCCAGCAGCGTGCCGAAGATCGCGGGTTCGACATCGCGCCAGTCGCGCCGCGCGGCGGCAAGCAACTCGCCGATCTCCTCGCGGTTGAGGGGCAGCGCGTCGGCGGTGTGGAACAGGCCGCCATTAAACCGCCGGACGGCGCAGCGAAGCACATTGGCCTCGCCGCCCCGGTCCATCGAATGCCACAGATCCTCGATCCACGGCACGAAGGCATCGGGCCGCTCGCGCGCGTCGGACAGCAGGGTGACGAAGCCGCCCGCCGGGAGCAGCCCGCTATGTTCGGCGAACATGGTGAACAGGCAGCGCATCAGGAACAGCGCGACGCCCTCCGGGTCATGGCCGCGTTCTTCCAGCAGCTTGGAGATGCTGGCGAGGCGCGTCGCCACGTCGCGGGTGACGGCGGCGGCATGACGCGTGGGGTCGAGCGAGAGCGGCGCTTCCCAGATCGCCGCCAGCCTTTGCCGCACCGCTTCCTGGCGAAGATCGTCCAGCGTGATTCGAAAGCGGGCGCGATCGGGGAACTGCTTGTAATGTTTGCCCTGGCCCGAAAAGTCGGCGAACAGCTCGATCACCCGGCCGACATCGACCACGATCAGGAAGGGTGGCCAGCCATGCTCGACCGGCAGGGCGCGGGCATATTGCTCGGCCTGTTCGCGGGCGCGGCGCATCAGCACGTCCCATTGCCGCGAACGGGGTGCCGGGCCCGGTTCGTCGGGCAACAGGCCGGGCAGGAAGGGCGGCAATTTGGCGCGGGGGCCTTCGCGACTCTGCTTGGCCTCCAGCACGAAACAGCCGCGCTTGTAGAGGTCGATCCGCCCGCGCCGGTCCTCCTCCTCGCCGGGCAGGACGACGGCGCGCTCGAAGACATAGTCGTTGCGGGTGCTGGTGGCGTGGGCGGGATCGGGCGGGGCGACGCCGATGATCGCGCACAGCTCGGTCAGGAACAGCGCATAGTTGGCGCGCTCGGCCCCGCCTTCGCACGCCTGCCAGCGCCGGATAAACGCCTCGATCGCTGCCGCGGTCGCCATAAGTTGAAATCCTCCCGATGGCGATCATCGGGAGGATTTCGAAGGTGGGAAGGGAAGTTCCAATCCAGTTCGGTTCAGTCCCTGTTTCCGTTCCGCCTGAGCGAAGTCGAAGGTCAAGGAAAATGCCTTGCCAAGATCAGATCAGCGGGCGTGCGCTTCGACTTCGCTCAGCGTGAACGGCTGTTAGGATGCCTCCGTAATGGAGGCACAACTTATCCCCCATACATCGCCATCGCATCCCGCCGGAATGCCGCACCACTATCGGTCCGGCTATAGAACATATGTCCGCCCGGATAGACGTTCAACTTAACCCGCTGTGCTACCCCGTAGCTCGGCATCTGGTCGACGATCAGTCGCGAGGCGAAATAGGGACAGGACAGGTCGTCCCAGCCATGCACGATCATCACCTTCATCTTCGGATCGTTGGCGATCGCCTTGCGCAGGTCGGTGACGGGGGTGTCGTCGGGCTTGCCGCGATCCCAGGCGCTGTTCACGCTGTACGACAGCGCATGATAGCGCGCGTCGGTCTTCCAGCCGACCTCGCGCGTGACGAAATCCACCATCGCGCTGGTCGTCGGCGCGATCAGCGAGTCGAGCAGCGGGTCGTTGGAGCGCTGCTGCGACGACCAGGGGAAGGGGTCGAAGGCGGTGACGTTGGAGTCGTAGATGCTGCCGATGGTCGAATCGTTGCGGTGAATCTCACGCAGATAGGTCCGCGTATCGACCCGCCCGCCCAGCTTCCGGACCAGCGCGGGGTCGAGCCCGGTCAGCTCGCTGACGCGCGTCACGATGCGGTCCACGGCCTGGGTGTCCGACCGACCGCGCATCAGGTCGCGCAGGTAATCGCCACGCGCATAGGCCTCGACCCCCGCCATCGCCTCGGGGGTCAGCTTGCCCTGCCGCTCCAGCTGCGCGGCGGCCATCGAGGGCAGGTCGATCATCCAGGGCAGCGGCGACAGCGCGGTCGCGTCGTCGCCCGAGGCGGGGTCGAGATAGGGGGACACCATCACGAGGCCGTTCACGCCCACGCCGATCTGGGACTGCAATTCATAGGCGATACGGGGCGCCCGGTAGCCGCCATAGCTTTCGCCCATGATGTATTTGGGCGAGCGCAACCGCCCTTCCTTGACCAGCCAGTCATAGACGACCTTGGACAGATATTTGATATCCGGGTCGTTGGCGTAGAAGGCCTTCTTCGTCTCGGCCTCATCCACCAGGCTGCGGCTGAAGCCCGTGCCGACGGGGTCGATGAAGACCAGGTCGGTAAAGTCCAGCCAGCTATTGGGATTGTCGGTGGCGATCGGCGCGTCCGATGGGGCATCGCCCTGCGCGCCGAACGGCACCCGCTTCGGGCCGACCGCACCCATGTTCAGATAGACCGAAGCCGCCCCCGGTCCGCCGTTGAAGGCGAAGGTGACAGGCCGCCGGACATCGCCGCCGGGCACGGTATAGGCGGTATAGACGACCTGGCCGATCTCCTTGCCCTTGTCGTCGCGCACCGCGATCTTGCCCACGGTCGCCTTGTAGCTGACGACCCGGCCGCCGATCCGCGCGCTCTGCGTGATCGTCTTGTCCGCGGGCAGGGGCGGCAGCTTGGCGTCGTCGTCCTTTTTCTCGGTGGTGGTCGTGGTTTCGGTCTTTTCGGCCTTCTGGGCCAGCACGGGCGTGGCGGCGGCGGTCAGCAGCAACAGGGCGGTCAGGTGCAGGGTCTTGGGCACGTTTGGAATTTCCCCCTTCGGATAAGGCGTCGTGACGGATCATGATCCCATGTCCCGCGTTCCCGCAAGCCATCCCCCCTCGAAACACGCCGAACCGCTCCCTATCTCGCCTCTGGCCTTCCTCCCGGAACAGAAGTAGAACTAGCCCCATGCTGACCAAGATTTCCGTCCGCGGCGCGCGCGAGCACAATCTCAAGGATGTCGATATCGACATTCCCCGTGACACGCTGACGGTGATCACCGGCCTGTCCGGCTCGGGCAAGTCCAGCCTCGCGTTCGACACCATCTATGCCGAGGGGCAGCGGCGCTACGTCGAATCGCTGTCGGCCTATGCGCGCCAGTTCCTGGAGATGATGCAGAAGCCGGACGTCGACCATATCGAGGGGCTGTCGCCCGCCATCTCGATCGAGCAGAAGACGACCAGCCGCAATCCGCGCTCGACCGTGGCGACCGTCACGGAAATCTACGACTATATGCGCCTGCTCTGGGCGCGGGTGGGCATTCCCTACAGCCCGGCCACCGGAGAGCCGATCGCGGCGCAGACGGTCAGCCAGATGGTCGACCGGGTGATGACGCTGCCCGAGGGGACGCGCCTCTACCTGCTCGCCCCCGTCGTGCGCGGCCGCAAGGGCGAATATCGCAAGGAAATGGCCGAGTGGCAGAAGGCGGGCTTCACCCGCGTTCGCATCGACGGCCAACTCCATGAGATTGACGAGGCACCTGCGCTCGACAAGAAGTTCAAGCACGACATCGAGGTGGTGGTCGATCGCCTGGTCGTGCGCGAGGATATCGCGACCCGCCTGGCCGACAGTTTCGAGACCGCGCTGAAGCTGGCCGATGGCCTGGCCTATGTCGATCCCGCTGATTCGGTCGAACCCGCCACGCCCAAATCCGCGGTGCTGGGCAACAACGCGCCTGAAGGCCGCATCGTCTTTTCCGAGAAATTCGCCTGCCCGATTTCCGGCTTCACCATTTCCGAGATCGAGCCGCGCCTGTTCTCGTTCAACGCGCCGCAGGGGGCGTGCCCGGCCTGTGACGGGCTGGGCGAAAAGCTGATCTTCGACGAAGACCTGGTCGTCCCCAACCACGAACTGTCGATCAAGAAGGGCGCGGTCGTGCCCTGGGCCAAGTCCAATCCGCCCAGCCCCTATTATATGCAGGTGCTGGGCAGCCTGGCGCGCGAGTTCGGCTTCTCGCTGGAAACGCCGTGGAAGGATCTGGACGCCTCGGTGCACCAGGTGATTCTGCACGGCACCAAGGGCAAGGCGGTCACGCTGACCTTCGTCGACGGCAAGAAGTCGTATGACGTGAAAAAGCCGTTCGAGGGCGTGATCGGCAACCTGAACCGCCGGATGCTCCAGACCGAGAGCGCCTGGATGCGCGAGGAACTGGCCAACTACCAGTCGTCGCAGCCTTGCGAGGTCTGCCACGGCGCGCGGTTGAAGCCAGAGGCGCTGGCGGTGAAGATCGCGATGCAGGACATCAGCTATGCCACGCATCTGTCGGTGGTCGATGCGCTGGCCTTCTTCACCGGGCTCCCCGAGCATCTGACCGACCAGCAGCGCGCCATCGCCCAGCCGATCCTGAAGGAAATCGTCGAGCGGCTGGGTTTCCTGAACAATGTCGGGCTGGATTACCTGAATCTCGACCGGACCAGCGGCACCCTGTCGGGCGGCGAGAGCCAGCGCATCCGGCTGGCGTCGCAGATCGGATCGGGCCTGTCGGGTGTGCTGTACGTCCTCGACGAACCGTCGATCGGCTTGCACCAGCGTGACAACGACATGCTGCTCGCCACGCTGCGGCGGCTGCGCGACCTGGGCAACACCGTGCTGGTGGTCGAGCATGACGAGGATGCGATCCGCACCGCCGATTATGTCATCGACATGGGGCCGGGCGCGGGCGTGCATGGCGGAAAGATCGTCGCGCACGGCACGCTCAAGCAGTTGCTCAAGTCCAAGACCAGCGTGACCGCCGATTATCTGAACGGCACGCGCGAGGTCGCGGTCCCGACCAAGCGGCGCAAGGGATCGGGCAAGAAGCTGACCGTGCACAAGGCGACGGCCAACAACCTGCAGGGCGTGACCGCCAGCATTCCGCTCGGCACCTTCACCTGCATCACCGGCGTGTCGGGTTCGGGCAAGTCGAGCTTCACCATCGACACCCTCTATGCCGCCGCCGCGCGGTCGCTGAACGGCGCGCGCATCCTGGCGGGCAAGCATGAGAAGATCACCGGGCTCGACCATCTCGACAAGGTGATCGATATCGATCAGTCGCCGATCGGTCGCACGCCGAGGTCCAACCCGGCGACCTATACCGGCGCCTTCACGCAGATTCGCGACTGGTTCGCCGGGCTGCCCGAGGCGCAGGCGCGCGGCTACAAGCCCGGCCGCTTCAGCTTCAACGTGAAGGGTGGCCGGTGCGAGGCGTGCCAGGGCGACGGCGTGCTCAAGATCGAGATGCACTTCCTCCCCGACGTCTATGTCACCTGCGACGTGTGCCACGGCGCGCGCTATAATCGCGAGACGCTGGAGGTGAAGTTCAAGGGGCACTCGATCGCCGACGTGCTCGACATGACCGTCGAGGATGCCGCCGAGTTCTTCCAGGCGGTGCCGCCGATCCGCGACAAGATGGCGATGCTGGTCGAGGTGGGGCTGGGTTACGTCAAGGTCGGCCAGCAGGCGACGACCCTGTCGGGTGGCGAGGCGCAGCGGGTGAAACTGGCCAAGGAATTGTCGCGCCGGGCGACGGGAAACACGCTCTATATCCTGGACGAACCGACGACGGGGCTCCACTTCGAGGATGTGCGCAAATTGCTCGAAGTGCTCCATGCTTTGGTGGAGCAGGGCAATACCGTGGTGGTGATCGAGCATAATCTCGATGTTATCAAGACCGCCGACTGGATCGTCGATCTGGGCCCCGAAGGCGGCGTCAAGGGCGGCGAGATCGTCGCGGTCGGCACGCCCGAAGTGGTCGCGGCGGAACCGCGCAGCTTTACGGGCAAGTATCTGAAGCCATTGCTCGAGAAGCGGCAGGCGCAGGCGGCGGAGTGATGCTGGCCCTCTTCGACATCTGACAAACCATCTCGGCGAACGCTGGGATCCAGTTGGATAGGCGTCGGCGTGTCACGTTGATCGCGTTGCAACTGGACCCCGGCCTTCGACTTCGGGTGCGAGGCCAAGGGGGCTCCATCGGCATCGAGCGACGTCGAGGTGCACGTTCCGGCCCCGAACTTGGCACCCCCCATTCCCCGTAACCCACTTAACGTATCGCAACTTTTCCCCGCGCCGCGCGCTTCTGCCCGCATCACCCACAAGGGAGGATGAAATGCGTGCACTGACCCTCGGCCTGGTTGCGGCCGCGACGCTGGTTTCCGGATGTTCGACCTATGGTGGCGGTTTTGGCGGCGGCTATGGCGGCCCACGCTACGCCTATGACTATAACCGGCCCGACCCGGCCTATGGCGGCTATTACGCCGACCGATATTATGTCGACAACCAGCGCTATCGCGAGCGTCGCCTGAGCCGCAACGACCGTGTCTATGTCGGCCAGGACGGCCGTTATTATTGCCGCCGCAACGATGGCACGACCGGCCTGATCGTCGGCGGCATCGCGGGCGGTGCACTGGGCGCGGCGATCACTTCGGGCGGTTCGCAGACGCTGGGCACGCTGCTCGGCGCGGCGGGCGGTGCTTTGGCGGGTCGTGCCATCGAGCGGGACAACGTGCGCTGCCGCTGACGCGTATGCGGCACATTGGCTGATAAAGGGCCGGTCGGTCGCCTCCCATTCGGATGCGGCGGACCGGCCCTTTTGCGTATCGGGGTGAGCCCGTGGACGATGGCCGGGTGCGCGAAGATGAACGAACCCGCCTGACTTGCGACACTTGGTGACACTTTCGTCATGTTGCTGGGATGGCTTTGGGATGGGGCGCCCCCATATTGCGGATCGGGCCAGTTTTTGCCCGCTTATCAATGGGAGTAACATCATGAAGGCCATGATTCTTGCCGGCCTGGGGATCGCCACCATCGCCGTTCCGACGGTTGCCGATGCGCAGCGCTGGACCCCGATCGCCCAGCGCCAGGGCCAGCTGAATGCCCGGATTGACCAGGGTATCCGCTCGGGCGCGCTCAACCGGCGCGAGGCGGTTCGCCTGCGTTCGCAGCTTCGCGACCTGAGCCAGATGGAGTATCGCTATCGTCGTTCGGGCGGCCGCCTGGACGTGCGCGAGCAGCGCGACCTCGATCGCCGCTATGACGTGCTGAGCCGTCAGGTCCGCTTCGAGAAGAACGACCGCAACTACCGCCGCTGATCTGTTGCGACGGCCGCGCCCGGATCGATCGGGCGCGGTCCCGTCGGCCGGTCGATCGGACGGCCGCTATCCTTCCATTTGTCGAGGATCTGCCCCGATTGCGCGAGCTTTTCGGTGATGCCCGTGGTGCCGGTCGGTGCCACGGGCGTCGTCATTTGGGCGGCTCGCCGCGCGGTGGGCGACGGAGATGCCGCCGGGGCCTGGCCGGGCAGGGGAGGGACGGGCAGGCTGTTCGATACGGGCGGCAACGTCTCGGGACTGGCGGCCAAGGTCGGCTGAGGCACTGCGGCCGGAGGGGGCGGCATTTCTCCACCGGCATAGACGCGGTTCATCGCGGCCGCCGTTCCCCAATAGCCCTTCCACCGGTGGAACAGATGCGCGCCGACCATGTCGGTCATCACCATCGCCCGGTTCCAGGCCGGGGCGACGGCATAGGTGTGGTAATGGGTGGCGAGCCCGACCGGCGCGAAGACGCTGCCCGATAGGGCCGCCGCCGCGATCCGCGCGGCGCGCGACCACCCCGATGCGGCAGGCGTACGCGACAGGGCGCCGTCACACACGAAGCTGAACTGGCAATGCGCGCGCTCGACGCCCTGATAGACGACGCCGCACACCGTCGCCGGGAAGGCAGGGTGGCGGGTCCGGTTCAGCACGACCTGCGCCACGGCGCGCTGTCCATCGACGCTTTCACCGCTTGCCTCGTAATAGAGCGCTGCGGTCAGGCACTGCATGGCGCGCGCCTTGTCGATCGCGGTCGCACGACCCCAGCGGAATGGCGGTGCCGCGACGACGCCACTATCGCTCAGCACCGCGCCCGGCGGGATAGGCAGGTCGGGGAGGGCGACCGTTCCGGTGCTGCCGTCGCTCGCGGGAAAGACCTGTGGCGCGGGGGGGGCTGCGGCGGGCGACGGTGACGTCGCGGTTGCGACGGGGCGGTCGCCACCCTGCACCTTTGGTCGCTCCCCTCGCGCGACCAGCACCAGGCCGAACGCCAGCATCAGGCCGACCAGCAGCAGCCAGCCCTGCACCATCCGCCTTACCGTTCGCTTGGCCACTCGCAAGGCGTGGGATTCCCCTGATCGTCAATATTCGCCGCAAGCCCTATACCCGACAAGGTTAAGGATTGTGCGTATCGGCCGGGCGGCATCGCCGTTCTCCGCCTGGGGCAAGCCTCTGACGGCAACACCCCTCCACCTGTCTCGACGGGGTAGATGGAGGGGTTGCCAGGATCAGCGCAGCTTGGCCGAGTCCAGATTGACGGCGGCCGCCGGGATCACCTCGACATTGGGATGCGTCGTCTTCAGTGCGGGCAGGAACTGCTTGGCATCGCCGACGATGATGATGCTCGCCGCCTTGGGATCGAGCAGCGCGGCAGAGGCGGACTGGACCGCCGCCGGGTCGACCGCCTGGACGCGCGGGATGTAGCGGCCCAGTTCGTCGAGCGGCACGCCCTGCAGCGTATAGCCCGCCAGGATATCGGCGATGCCGTCGGTCGTCTCGATCGTCCGGCCGAACCCACCGACCAGCACCGCCTGGCGCGTCGCCAGTTCGTCCTGCGGCACGGGCGTGGAGCCCAGCCTGGACATCTCGGCATCGATCAGCCCGACGACTTCGGCGGCCGAGGGGTTCTTGGTCTGGGTGCGTGCCGAGATCATGCCGATGTCACGGCCCGCCTGTACCCCGCTGCCCGCGCCATAGGCCAGCCCGCGCTTGATGCGGATTTCCTGGTTCAGGCGCGACGAGAAGCCGCCGCCGAGCACGGTGTTGGCGACCGCCAGCGGATAATAGCGGTCATCGGCGCGGCGGATACCCGAGCGCGCGACGACGACGCCCGCCTGTCCGGCATCGGGCATATCGACGACGATGACGCGCGGCGCGGGGAAGGCGGGTTCGGCGGGCTTTGCGGCATTGGCCGTAGCGCCGGTCACGCGCCAGCCGCCCAGGTGGCGTTCGGCCAGGGCGCGCGCCTGGGCCGGGGTGACGTCGCCGACGAACACCAGCGTCGCCTGACCCGGCTTCCAGCTGCGCGCATAGGCGGCGGTCAGGTCGGCGCGGCTCAGCGCCTTCAGCGAGGCGGGCGTGCCCGACAGCGGCTGGCCATAGGCGCGCGTGCCGTACACGACACGGTCGGCGACCATCGCGGAGAGCTGGGCGGGGTTCTTCATCGCCACGTTCAGGCCGTCGATCGACTGAGTCCGGGCGCGGTCGATCTCGGCCTGCGCAAAGGCCGGGTGGGTTGCCACATCGGCCAGGATCGTCATCGCGGTATCGGCCTGCGCCGAGGGGACCGTCATGTCGATTGTCGCACCGTCGTCCGAGGCCCCGGCCGCGATCGATCCGCCCAGGCTTTCGACCGCGCGCGCGATCTCGGTCGCCGAGCGGGTCGTGGTGCCCTTGGTCATCAACTCGGCTGACAGGCTGCTTGCGCCCGCCTTGCCCGCCGGATCGGTCGCCGCGCCGCCCAGCGCGACCAGCGAAGCGGTGACGAGCGGCAGTTCGTGGCGCTCGACCGTCACGACGCGTAGGCCGTTGGCCAGGGTGGCGACGACCGGCTTTGGCAGGGTGGGGGCGATGGCGGGGCCGGGCGCGGGCGGCAGGATGCGCTGCCCTTCGGCGGCGGGGGTGACCACCGCGATATCGGCGGGCGGCGTCAGCGCGGCGACCTGCACCGTCGGCGCGATCTCGATCGGCATGACGCGAACATTGGCGGGGCGATCCGATTCGGGAAGATAGCGGATCGTCGCGCTCTGTTCGTCCTTGAGATAGGCGCGCGCGACACGCTGGATATCCGCCGTCGTGACCGTCTGAACGGCCGCGATCTGGCGATCGGCGGCGCTGGGGTCCCCGTCGACGATCACGCCGTTGGCGATCAGGTTCGCCCGGCCCTCGGCGGTTTCGCGCTGCTTCAGCGCGGCGGTCAGCAATTCGTTCTTCGCCTCGGCCAGTTCGGCGGCGGAGACGGGGGCGTCGCGCAGACGGGCGATCTCCTTCTTCAACGCCGCCTCACCCTCGGCGACCGGCTTGCCGCCCGCCATCATCGCATAGACGGCAAGGTTGCCGGTCGACTGCTTGGTGTCGAGGAAGGTCGAGGCCGACTGGGCGAGTTGGTCGCGGTACACCAGATCCTCGTACAGCCGCGAGCTTTCGCCCGCCGACAGGATGGCGTTCAGCACCATCAGCGCGGGCGTGTCGGCGCTGCGCTCGGGCGGGATGTGATAGCTGATCAGGACGGCGGGAAGCGGGACATTCGCCTCATAGACGCTGCGGGTGACCGCCTCGGTCCGCGGCGGTTCCTGCACGGTCACGCGCGGGATCGGATTGGCGGGGCGCTTGATGCCGGCGAAATACTGGTCGACCCAGCGGTCGAGCTGCGCGGGATCGAAATTGCCCGACACGACCAGCACGGCATTGTCGGGCCGGTAATAGGTGGCGTGGAAGGCGCGGACGTCATCGATCCCCGCCGATTCCAGTTCCTCCAGGCTACCGATGCCGGGGCGCGCGTAGGGGTGCACCGAATAGGCGAGCTTGGGGTAATAGATGGAGAACAGCTTGCCATAGGGCTGGGCGAGCGTGCGCTGGCGCAGTTCCTCCTTCACCACGTCGCGCTCGCTGGCGAAGCTCTTGGGCTCGACGACCAGCGCGGCCATGCGGTCCGCCTCGGCGAAGAGCAGGCGTTGCAGGTGATTGGCGGGCACCACCTCGAAATAATTGGTATAGTCGTCGGCGGTCGAGGCGTTGTTATAGCCGCCGACATCCTCGGTCAGGCGATCCATCTGTTCGGGGACGAGGTTGCGCGTCGCCTTGAACATCAGATGCTCGAACATGTGGGCAAAGCCTGAGCGGCCCTTGGGATCGTCCTTCGACCCGACATCATACCAGACCTGGACCGAGACGTTGGGCGTCGCGGTGTCGCGAATGGCATAGACGCGCAGGCCGTTGGGCAGGGTGCGCGTCGTGAACGCGATGGGCTTCACGCTTTCCGTGCGCGCCGGGCTTGGCGCGGTTTGCGCCCCGGCCAGCGAGGGAAGGGCGGCGACGCCGAGCAGGAGCGCGGCACGGAAAAGGCGCATGAAGATCCTCGTTATTGGAGACGGATTATTTGGACTTGTTGCGCGTGCCGTACAACACGGCGGCCGCGATCGCGGCCGAACCGATGCCGACACCCAGGCCGATCTTGCCCATCGGCCAGTTGCGCGTCTTTTCCTTGATCGAATCGGCGGTGGCTTCGGCGGCGGCCACGGCGTGATCCTTGGCCTCCTTGGCGGCGGCGAGGATCTCGTTGGGGGCGTCTTCGATACGATCGGTCATGTTACTCTCCTACTCGACCTGGTTAATCCCGGGCAGCGTAGCGCGCCCGGAAGTCGTCCGCAAAGGCCGTGAGGCGTCCCTCGGAAATCGCGGCGCGCAGATCGGCCATCATCTGCTGGTAGAACCAGATATTATGCTCGGTCATCAGCATCGCGCCCAGGATTTCCCCGGCACGGACCAGATGATGCAGATAGGCGCGGTTCCAGGTCGAACACACCGGGCAGCCACAAGCGGGGTCGAGCGGCCCCTGATCCTCGGCAAAGCGCGCATTGCGGATGTTGATCGGGCCCGCCCGCGTGAAGGCCTGTCCCGTCCGCCCCGAGCGGGTCGGAAGCACGCAGTCGAACATATCGACCCCGCGCTCGACCGCGCCCACGATATCGGTCGGCTTGCCCACACCCATCAGGTAGCGGGGCTTGCTGGCAGGAAGCTGGCCCGGCGCGAAGTCGAGGCAGCCGAACATCGCTTCCTGCCCCTCACCGACCGCCAGGCCGCCGATCGCGTAACCGTCGAAGCCGATATCGATCAGCGCGTCCGCCGACGCCTTGCGGAACCCCTCGTCCAGTGCACCCTGCTGAATGCCGAAGATCGCATTGTCCTCGGCATGTTGCCCGCCCGCGTCAAAGGCATCGCGGCTGCGCCTGGCCCAGCGCATCGAGCGTTCCATCGCGCTGGCCTGCACCTCGCGGGTCGAGGTGGTGGGCACCAGTTCGTCGAACGCCATGACGATGTTGGAGCCGAGCAGCCGCTGGATCTCGATCGAGCGTTCGGGGCTGAGCAGATGGCGGGTGCCGTCGAGATGGCTCTTGAACGCGACCCCATCCTCGGACCGCTTGGTCAGCTCGGCCAGGCTCATCACCTGATAGCCGCCGGAGTCGGTCAGGATCGGCCGGTCCCAGCCCATGAAGCCGTGCAGGCCGCCCAGCCGGTTCACCCGCTCCGCGCCGGGGCGCAGCATCAGGTGATAGGTATTGCCCAGGATGATGTCCGCCCCGCTGGCGCGCACGTCGCCGGGCTTCATCGCCTTGACGGTGGCGGCGGTGCCGACGGGCATGAAGGCGGGGGTGCGGATCTCGCCGCGCTTCATGGTGATGGTGCCGGTCCGGGCGCGGCCGTCGGTGGCGTGGATGGCGAAGGAGAAGCGGGCGGTCATTTTCTTCTGTCTCGGGGCGCGAGCGGGCCGGTGGGGCCATTGGCGTCGGCGGGAATGGTGCGGATGGTCAGCGCTTCGGCGCGGCTGATCGCGCCGTCATGGTCGCGGTCGAAGCGGGAGAACAGGCGCGAGAAATGCGCCTGCAACTCGGGCAGGGTGATGCGGTTGTCATTGTCCTTGTCGACATCGAACGGGCTGGGCAGCGCGTTGCGGTCGCCCAGCCAGCGTTCGGCCCAGTCGGCGAACTGGAGATAGCCGATCGAACCCCGATGCGCGGTGTCGATGGCGTCGTAGGATCGCTTGACCCCCGCCTCCATCTCCTCGCGCGTGGTCTTGCCGTCGCCGTCCGCGTCGAAGGCGGCGATCATCATCGCCACCGGCTCGACGACCATGGTGGCGGGCGTCTGTGCAAAGGGGGCGGGGCGGGCGGTGACCGTCACCGTCTGGTCGCTACCCGGCGTCGCCGCCTGGAGCAGCAGCGCCAGCCACATCATGCGGTACGTTCCGGCAGCAGCAACGAGGCATCGCCATAGGAATAGAAGCGATAGTCGTTCGCGATGGCATGGGCATAACCCGCCTGCATCCGATCGAGTCCCATCAGTGCGGAAACCAGCATGAACAAAGTCGAGCGCGGCAGGTGGAAATTGGTCATCAGCCCGTCGATGCCGCGAAAGCGATAGC
This sequence comes from Sphingomonas flavida, assembly GCF_036663655.1. Taxonomy (NCBI): domain Bacteria; kingdom Pseudomonadati; phylum Pseudomonadota; class Alphaproteobacteria; order Sphingomonadales; family Sphingomonadaceae; genus Sphingomonas; species Sphingomonas flavida. Next base: position 248,783 of record NZ_JAXOJH010000004.1, on the reverse strand, counting down.
CCGGCGTGATGAAGATCGCCGTATCGCCCTCGAACGGACGGATCACGCCGTCCTCTCCGGCCGCGCTCTCGATCAGGCGCAGCGAGGTGGTGCCGACCGCGATCACCCGGCCGCCACGCGCCTTGACGGCATTCAGCCGGTCGGCGGTGGCGGCGTCGATGCGGCCCCATTCGGCGTGCATCTTGTGGTCGACAGTGTCCTCTGCCTTGACCGGCAGGAAGGTGCCCGCGCCGACATGCAGGGTCAGCGTGGCATGCTCGATCCCGGCCGCCGCCAGCGATTCCAGCAGGCCCGGCGTGAAGTGCAGCGCCGCCGTGGGCGCGGCGACCGCGCCTGGCTCGTTGGCGAACATCGTCTGATAGTCGTCGGCGTCCTGCTCGGTGATGCCGCGCTTCTGGGCGATATAGGGGGGCAGGGGCATGGTGCCCGCCCGCTCCAGCAGCAACTCGACGGGCTCGTCCCCTGCGAAATCCAGCGCGAAGCTGCCATCCTCGGCCCTGTCGCGCGCGGTCGCGCTGACATCAGAGCCGAAATCGATGACGTCGCCGTCACGCAGCCGCTTGGCATTGCGGATGAAGGCGCGCCAGCGGCGCGTGCCCTCGCGCTTGTGCAGCGTCGCGCCGATCTTCGCCTCGCCGCGGATACCCTCGAGCTGGGCGGGGATCACGCGGGTGTCGTTGAAGACCAGCAGGTCCCCGGGGCGCAGGCACGCGGGCAGGTCGCTCACCCGCGCATCGCGGGTGGCGGCCTCTTCCAGAACCAGCATCCGCGCCGAATCGCGCGGGGATGCCGGGTACAGCGCAATCCGCTCGGGCGGCAGCGCGAAGTCGAAAAGATCTACGTTCACTTGGTGGCCGTTGCCGCCTTCTTGGCCGGGGTGGCCTTGGGTGCGGGGTGGCGCGCGGGAAGCGGCTTGGCCGCCGCACCCGGCAACGTCACCGGTGCGCCCAGGCTGGGCGCCGCCACGGGGGCGGGGACGAAGGCGGGGGGATTATCCGCCGCGACATAGGCGTGAATGATCTTGCTCGGGTTCGCGGGCGGCTCGCCACGTTCGATCTTGTCGACATATTGCATGCCGTCGATCACCCGGCCGAAGACCGTGTATTTCTTGTCGAGCGCGAAGCGCGGCTGGAAGACGATGTAGAACTGGCTGTTCGCGCTGTTGGGATCGTCGGCGCGCGCGGCGGCGACCGATCCGCGAACATGCGGCAGATAGTTGAACTCGGCCGGGATGTTGGGCAGCGACGAACCGCCGGTGCCGTCGCCCTTGGGATCGCCGCCCTGCGCCATGAAGCCGTCGATCACGCGGTGAAAGGCCAGGCCGTCATAGAAATGCTGACGGGTCAGCGTCTTGACTCGCTCGACCATCTTGGGCGCAACATCGGGACGCAGCCAGATCGTCACCCGCCCGCCGGTCGACAGGTCCAGCACCCACAGATTCTCCTTGTCGGTGATCGGTGGCGGCGGCAGCCGGTCCGCCACATTGGTCTCCAGCACCTGCGCCGCCTTGGCGGGGGTGCTGAACTTGGGTAGCACTTCGGCCTGTTTCTGCGCCTGCGCCGGAACGGCGATCGGGCTGGCCATCATCACGGCAAGAGCGGCGAGAACGCGCATCATTTCTCTACGACTAGGGGAAGAATGGGGAGGCTGTAGAGCATATCGCCCCTTGCGCCAATCTGAACCTTTGCGGCCATTATTATCCTCCCCGGCACGGGGAGGGGGACCATGCGCAGCATGGTGGAGGGGGCCGTGCGGCGAAGGCTGACCTATATGCCCCCCCCTCCGTCAGGGCTTCGCCCTGCCACCTCCCCGCGAGCGGGGAGGATCAGCTGCCCTTGCGGCCGATCTTTTCCACGCGGGCGGCGACATCCTGGCAGACGGACGGGGTGACGAACTTGGCGATGTTGCCGCCGTACATCGCGATTTCCTTGACCAGGCGGCTGGCGATGGGTTGCAGCGCGACGTCGGCCATCAGGAAGACGGTTTCGACCCGCGGATTGATCTGCTGGTTCATGCCCGCCATCTGATATTCATATTCGAAGTCGGCGACCGCGCGCAGGCCCCGGACGATGACCTTCGCGCCCTCGCGCTCGGCGAAATCCATCAACAGCGAATCGAAGGCGACGACATGAATCTCGCCCGCCACACCGGCGACCTCGCGCCGGACCATCGCCATGCGCTCTTCAAGGGTGAACATGGGCGATTTGGATGGATTGGTGGTGACGCCGATCACCAGCCGATCGACCAGCTTCGCGCCGCGCCGGATGATGTCCATATGGCCCAGCGTCACGGGATCGAAGGTGCCGGGATAGACGCCGATGCGGGTCACCGGTCGCGCTCCACCACATAGGCGGCGATGGCGCGCAGAAGATCGGCCTCGGGGCCATAGGCGCGCAGATGCTCGATCGCCTGCGCGACCAGCATCCGGCATTGTTCGCGGGCGCGCTCGACGCCCAGCAGGCTGAGGAAGGTCGCCTTGCCCGCATCCTCGTCCTTGCGCAGCTTCTTGCCCGCCGTCGCTTCGTCGCCCTCGGCGTCGAGCAGGTCGTCGGCAATCTGAAAGGCCAGGCCCAGATCATGGGCATAGCCGCGCAGGTGGGTGCGGCCCTCGGGCGGGACGCGGCCCAGGATCGCCCCCGCCTCGACCGCGGCGCAGATCAGCGCGCCGGTCTTCATCTGCTGAAGCCGGGTGACGGTGGCCAGATCGAACACCTGCCGCTCAGCCTCCAGGTCCATCTGCTGCCCGCCCGCCATGCCGCTGGGGCCGGAGGCGCGCGCGAGGTCGAGGATCAGCTCGGAGCGGACGAAGGGATCGGCATGGGTCGCGGGATCGGCCAGGATCTCGAACGCCAGCGCGTGCAGGCAGTCGCCCGCCAGGATCGCCGTCGCCTCGTCGAACGCCTTGTGCACGGTCGGCTTGCCGCGCCGCATATCGTCATCGTCCATCGCGGGCAGATCGTCATGGATCAGCGAATAGACGTGGATCGCCTCCAGCGCGGTCGCGACCCAGCCCGCCGTGTCGCGGTCGACCGCGAACAGACGGGCGGTGGCGAAGACGAGGAGCGGGCGCAGCCGCTTGCCGCCGCCAATCGCGGCGTGGCGCATCGCGGCATAGAGCGACGCGCGCGGATCGCCGGGATCGGCGAGCAACTGGGCAAAGCGGCGGTCGATGTCCTCGGCGACTTCGGCGAGGGCATCGGGCAGCGCGGCGGCGGTCAGCGTCACGCCTCAGCCTGCCTGAAACGGGCGGGTGCCAGCGGCCTTGCCCTCGGTATCGAGGCGGATCGCCTCGATCCGGGCCTGGGCGGCGTCGAGCCGTTCGGCGCAGCGCTGGCGCAGACGGTCGCCGCGCTCGTACAGGCGGATCGACTCGTCCAGCGTCGCTTCACCGCTTTCCAGGCGGCCGACGATGCGTTCCAGTTCCTTGAGAGCGTCCTCGAACGTCAGTTCTTCGATGGGCGTATCCATGACGTCGCTATGCGGCACACCCGCGACCCGCGCAAGGCGGCTCGCGCTTATCGCAGCCGGTTGACCGTCCAGGTGTAGAGAAACGAAACACCGAAAAGCCCCAGATCGACCGCCGCCTGCACGCGGTGGGGCGATCGGTCGCCCAGGTCATGCGTAATCAGGCGGATATCCGCGGTCGGATGGCGACACGCGAGCGCGATCAGCGCCAGCGTCAATCCCGCCATCATGATCCGTCGTTCGCGCAAACGCCCTTCTCCCCCGCCTGACAATACGCCTGGCGCGCGATGTCGGCAAGAGTGGCGCGGCCCCGCCCAGGCCGGGCGTCAGGCCGGGTGGCGGCATGGGAATGGTCGTGCCCCGGCAATGGCGGTCGCGGCCGCTCTTCTTGGCGGTGTACAGTGCCTGGTCGGTTTCGCGGTAGAGGTTGCGCCAGTCCGCCTCGTCGAGCATCGGTCCGGTGCACAGCCCCAGGCTGGCGGTGACCTTCAGCCCGGAGGGGTAGGTCGCGGCACGCAAATGGGCCAACAGCGTCTCGGGATCAGGTGCGCGCTCGGCATCGGCGAGCAGCGCGAACTCCTCGCCCCCGACGCGCGCGATCAATATGTCGGGGCCGACCGCTTCGCCCAGCGTGCGGGCGAAGATGCGCAGCACCTCGTCGCCGCCATCATGACCCAGCGTGTCGTTGATGCGCTTGAAATGGTCGATATCGGCCAGGATAAGCATCTGCGGCCCGCTGCGTCCGATCGCCTGATCCAGGAAGGCGCGGCGATTATAGAGTTCGGTCAGCGGATCGGTATCGGCCAGCCGCCGGGCGACGCGCTCGTCGGCGCGGGCCAGGTCGCGTTCGCGGCTGAGCAGATAGATGCGGTACGCCACGCCCAGGCTGGCGATCAGCGCCTCCAGGCCCATCGACAGCACGGTCGACTGGTCGATCCAGGGCCGCCACGCGATGATGTGCATGGCATGGAGCACGCGGAACATGCCCAGCGCGATCGGTATGCTCCAGGCGATGGCGAAGGCCCACAGGAAATTGCTCCGCAGCCGCGACGCGCGGACCAGCACCACGATCAGGAAGGCGAGCAGTATCAGGAAACCCATGACCACCGCCTGGTCGAGCGGTATGATCCAGCGCGGCGCGAGGATCGCGAAGGCGATGTTGGGCAACGCGATCAGGGCAAAGGTGACCGCCGCCAGCCTGTCCAGCCACCCCTCGAACACCTTGCGCTCGAAGAAGTGGCGCGAAAATATGACCAGGGTCAGCGCGATCGCACCCAGCATGATCGCGTTCAGCCGATGCCGCTCGTTATTGTCGAGCCAGGGCAGCCACTGGCCGATCATCCCGGACGACGACAGGGTGTAGCCGGTGATGACGAACAGCAGCAGGCAATAGACGGGCTGGAGCGGCTGGCGCAAAGCGGGCCACAGCGCGATATTGTACACCGCCAGGCCGATGACCACGCCGATGATGACGCCGTAGACCAGCCCCAGCGAGGATTCGACCGCCAGCATGTCGGCACGGATGCCGATCCGCGCACCGCGCACGACGCCGCGCATATTGGCCGCCCCGTGCGCCTCCCACAGCACCCTGACCGGCTGCGTCCCCTCGCGCGGCAGCGGAACAGCGATCATCGCGCCCAGCAGCAGATACGGCGCGGTCGTCGCGCTGGTGAAGGCGACGGTGCGGATGCCGCCATCGGCATACAGGATGTGCAGGGCCGTCGCATCCTGCCACGTACTGGCGAAGCTGACCGCCAGCCGGTCGCGCAGATCGCGGGATAGTCTGGGCAGGGGTTCGGACACCACCCAGTAATCGCCGACGCCGTAACGCGACTGGTCGTGGGTGCAGTCGAAGCCCCGCGGGCGGGTCAGCTGGATACGGGCGTCGTCGCCGGGCTGAATTCGGCGGATACAGGTCGATAGCGGCTCGCCAGCCTGCGCATGCGCCTCCGCCAACGGCCACAGGACCGTCAGCAGCGCGAGCAGCAACGCGCCTATGGTGATCGCCCCCGGCCCCTTCATATGTCCCATCTGACGGCCCAAGGCCCCAAAATACGGTTAACGGCCTATAGTATAAATCAGCTGTTACGCCCAGCCCGACCGGCGAGGGACATGAAAAAGGCCGGGTGTCGCCACCCGGCCCCATTTCGATTGCCGTCGATCCGGTCGCCCGGATCGGTCCGTCATGCTCAGTCCGCGTCGACCGAGGCGGGCTTGCCGCCCTTCTTGCGCGGCTTCTTGGGCGCGGCGGGCTCGATCGCGAAGGACAGCGCGCCGTCCTTCATCTTCACCGTCACCTCGCCGCCATGGACCAGCTTGCCGAACAGCAGTTCCTCGGCCAGCGGCTGCTTGATCTTCTCCTGGATCAGGCGGCCCATCGGACGCGCACCATAGAGGCGGTCATAGCCCTTTTCGGTGAGCCAGCTCTTCGCCGCCTCGTCCAGACTGATATGGACATGCCGGTCGGCCAGCTGGAGTTCGAGCTGGAGGATGAACTTGTCCACCACCCGCGCCACGACTTCGGGCGGCAGGTAGCCGAAGGGCACGATCGCATCCAGGCGGTTGCGGAATTCCGGCGTGAACATCTTCTGCACGGCCTGCTCATCCTCACCCTCGCGGGTGAGGTTGCCGAACCCGACCGTCTCGCGCGCCATGTCGGCGGCGCCCGCATTGGTCGTCATGATGATGATCGTGTTGCGGAAATCGACCGTCTTGCCGTGGTGATCGGTCAGCTTCCCATTGTCCATCACCTGCAACAGGATGTTGAACAGGTCGGGATGCGCCTTCTCGATCTCGTCGAGCAGCAGCACCGAATGCGGATTCTGGTCGACCGCATCGGTCAGCAGACCGCCCTGGTCATAACCGACATAGCCCGGAGGGGCACCGATCAGACGGCTGACCGAGTGACGCTCCATATATTCGGACATGTCGAACCGCTGGAGCGGGATGCCCAGGATCGTCGCGAGCTGGCGCGCAACCTCCGTCTTGCCGACGCCGGTGGGGCCGGTGAACAGATAGTTGCCGATCGGCTTGTCGGGATCGCGCAGCCCCGCCCGGCTCAACTTGATGGCCGAGGACAGGTTCTCAATCGCCGCATTCTGGCCGAACACCACGCGCTTGAGGTCCGTCTCCAGCATTTCGAGCTGCTGGCGGTCGTCGGTCGACACGCTTTTCGGCGGGATGCGCGCCATGGTGGCGATCACGGCCTCGATCTCCTTGGGCGTGATCGTCTTCTTGCGCTTGCTGACCGGGACCAGCATCTGCATCGCGCCGACCTCGTCGATCACGTCGATCGCCTTGTCGGGCAGCTTGCGGTCGTTGATGTAGCGCGCCGACAGCTCGACCGCCGACTTGATCGCATCGGGCGTGTACTTGACCTGATGGTGATTCTCGAACGCCGAGCGCAGACCGGCGAGGATCTTGATCGTGTCCTCGATCGTCGGCTCGTTCACGTCGATCTTCTGGAACCGGCGCAGCAGCGCGCGGTCCTTTTCGAAATGGTTGCGGAACTCCTTATAGGTGGTCGAGCCGATGCAGCGGATCGTGCCGCCCGACAGCGCGGGCTTGAGCAGGTTCGAGGCGTCCATCGCCCCGCCGCTGGTCGCGCCCGCGCCGATGACGGTGTGGATCTCGTCGATGAAGAGCACCGCATGCGGCAGCTTCTCCAGCTCGTTGACGACCGCCTTCAGACGCTCCTCGAAGTCGCCGCGATAGCGGGTGCCCGCCAGCAGCGCGCCCATGTCGAGCGAATAGATGACGGCCGGCTTCAGCACCTCGGGCACATCGCCCTCGATGATCTTGCGCGCCAGGCCCTCGGCGATGGCGGTCTTGCCGACGCCGGGATCGCCGACATAGAGCGGGTTGTTCTTCGACCGGCGGCACAGGATCTGGACGGTGCGGTCCACCTCGGGCCCGCGCCCGATCAGCGGATCGACCTTGCCTGCCTTGGCCTTTTCATTGAGGTCGACGGTGAATTGCTTGAGCGCGCTCTCGCCCTTGCCCTTTTCGGCGGGCTTGGCGGGCTTTTCCTCCTCTACGCCCTTGGGCGGGGTCGCATCGGCGGCTGCGGCACCCTTGCCGACGCCGTGGCTGATGAAGCTGACGGCGTCCAAGCGGCTCATATCCTGCTGCTGCAGGAAATAGACGGCATAGGATTCGCGTTCGGAAAACAGCGCGACCAGCACGTTCGCGCCGGTCACCTCGTCGCGGCCCGACGACTGGACGTGCAGGATCGCACGCTGGACGACGCGCTGGAACCCGCTGGTGGGGGAGGGGTCGGTCGCCGCCTCGACCTTCAGCGCGTCGAGCTCGGTGTCGAGATACTGAGCGACCGTCGCCTTCAGCTCGCCCAGGTCGACATGGCACGCTTCCATGACCTTCGAGGCATGGTCGTCGTCGATCAGCGCGAGGAGCAGGTGCTCCAGCGTGGCATATTCATGGCGCCGCACGGTCGCGGCTTCCAGCGCCTTGTGGAGCGTGGTCTCGAGCGCGGGGGCGAAAGATGGCATCTACGATACTCCTGACGAGGCGCTTGGGACTGGCGCTTCGTTTCGACCAATGTCGGGATGGTGGGGCCCGGCATCAAGCGGGGGTAACGCACGGCCGCTGAACAAAGCGTATCGTGCGCAAAAGGAAAAGATCGCGGCACGGCGCGGCAGGCGATCGGCGAAGCGGCGATGGCACGCCCGGCCGGTCGCGTCGCCCTCACCGCCTGAAAAGCGCGTCGGCGCTGGCGCGGTGGAGCGAGGCCCGCTCGATATGGCGGCGGGTGCGATCGATCTCGCCCTGCAGCGCCGCGATCCGCACCTCAAGCTCGGCGATCGACAGCGGATCCAAGTCGACGCGGGTCAGCGCCGTCAGGCTATCCGGGGTGCGGAGGGGGGAATCATCCTGGTCCATCACGGGATGCAGCGTTGACCCCAACGCCGCCGATGTCAATAACGGTACGGAACAGGCCAGGGCAAAGGGGCGGTAATTGGTGCACGCCGATAGCGATGTGAGGACAATGACCGACATTCCCGTCAGGATGACCGCGATCGACCCGGAAACGGCGGGCGGTCCAGAGGTTCTGGTGCCGGTCGAACGCCCGACGCCGACGCCGGGCGAGGGTGAGGTGCTGGTCCGCGTGGCCGCCGCCGGGGTCAACCGACCCGACGTCATGCAGCGCCAGGGCCTCTACCCGCCGCCGCCGGGCGCACCGTCCATTCCTGGGCTGGAGATTGCGGGCGAGGTTGTTGCGGTCGGCGCGGGCGTCGGCCCGGAAATGCTGGGCCAGCCGGTCTGCGCGCTGATCGGCGGCGGCGGCTATGCGCAATATGCGATCGCGGTCGCCGACCACTGCCTGCCCGTGCCGCATGGCCTGTCGATGGTGCAGGCCGCCGCTATCCCCGAGACGCTGTTCACCGTGTGGACCAACGTGTTCGAGCGCGCCTATGCCCGCGAAGGCGAGACGCTGCTCGTGCATGGCGGGACCAGCGGCATCGGCACCACGGCGATCGCACTCGGCGCGATCTTCGGGTTGACGGTGATCGTGACCGCGGGCTCGGACGAGAAATGCGTGGCGGCCGAAAAGCTGGGCGCGGCCAGGGCGATCAATTACCGGGCGCAGGATTTCGTCGAGGCGGTGAAGGACTTCACCGGCGGCAAGGGGGTCGACATCGTGCTCGACATGGTCGGCGGCGACTATCTGCCGCGCAACCTCCAGTGCCTGGCGGAGGATGGTCGCCACGTGTCGATCGCGGTGCAGCGCGGGGCCAAGGCCGAGATCCCGATCTGGGAAATCATGCGCCGCCGCCTGATCCTGACTGGCTCGACGCTGCGCGGGCGTGACCGTGCCTTCAAGGCGATGGTCGCCGACGAGCTGTCGCGGATCGTCTGGCCGCATGTCGAGGAGGGGCGGCTGCGCCCGGTGATCGACCGCAGCTTCCCATTTGCGCAGGTCGCCGAGGCGCATCGGCGGATGGAGGCGGGCGACCATGTCGGCAAGATCGTCCTGACCTTCGACACCTGATCCCCCGCACCCCGCTTTCCCGCGACGGACTTGATCCCGCTGCAAAAGATTGCAACGGATCGAACGACCGGATGGGTCGTTTTTCGGCGCGGAATTGGGGGGTATGTCGAGCATGCAGGTTGGTGGTCGGCTGGCGATCGCAATTCTGGTCGGGACGGCGGCAGGCATGGCCGTCACGCCGGTGCAGGCCCAATCCGCCCGCGACATCCTGACTCAGGCCTCCTTTGCCGACGGCGACGAAGCCAGTGCGTTGCGGCGCGTGACAAGCGCCTATAACGCGGCGCAGGCGGTCTTGCGGAGGTCGCCCGACGATCGCGAGGCGCTGTTGATGCGCGCAACCGCGCTCGGCTACCGCGCCAAGCTGACCGGCAATCGCAGCGACGCTGTATCGGCGCGCCGCCAGTTCGAGGCGCTGGTCGCGCAGAATCCGCGCGATGCCGAGGCGACGCTGGCGTTGGGTGCCTGGCATATCGGCGGGGTCAAGAAACTGGGGGCGATCATGGGCCGCGCGGCAATCGGGGCACAGCGGGGCGTGGGGCTCTCCGCGCTCGACCGGGCGGTGGCGCTGGGCGGCGACCGGGCGCTGTTCCCCGGTCTGGCGGCGCTGCTCCGGCTGGAGGTCGATCCCCGCGATCCGCGCGGGCGGACCCTGGTCGAGGCGGCGGCACGGGCGGGCGTGTCGAGCCCCATCGACCGGATCATGCAGCATGCGGCGGTGGCGATCCTCACCCCGCTGCGTGCCGGCGATACCCAGGCGACCCGCAGGCTGGCCTCGCAACTGCTGCCGTTCGGGCGATTCGACGACGATAATTGAGTCCGTGGCGGGCGCGACACCGGCCGGGGTGCCACTGGACGGCGTGGTAATGCCACTCTATGGGGCAATGTTCAGGCAGTCTGTGTCGCCGCACCTTGCTCTTGAGGGTGGTTTTCACTAGATTTGACCCCATGACGGCCGCTCCGCGAGGGGCGGCCCTTTTATTTTCCGACTGGAGTGATCCCCGTGGCCCAGCCGCTCATGCCCCATGCGACCGCTTCCTGGCTGGTCGACAACACGTCGCTCTCGTTCGAGCAGATCGCGGATTTCTGCGGCCTCCATATCCTGGAAGTCCAGGCGATCGCCGACGACACGGCAGCGACCAAGCTGACGGGTCGCGATCCCGTGCGCGCCCACGAACTGGCGCAGACCGAGATCGAGAAGGCGCAGGCCAATCCCGATTATCGCATGAAGATGATCAAGGGCCCCGAGCAGGTCCGCCGCACCAAGGGCCCGCGCTACACGCCGGTCAGCAAGCGCCAGGATAAGCCGGACGGCATCGCCTGGATCATCCGCAACCATCCGGAAATCTCGGACGGGGCGATCTCGAACCTGATCGGCACCACCCGCACGACGATCGCGGCGATCCGCGACCGCAGCCACTGGAACATCGCCAACATCACCCCGAAGGACCCGGTGACGCTGGGCCTGACCACCCAGCGCGAGTTGGACTCGGCGGTGGCCAAGGCGGCCAAGGCGACCGGCGGCAATGCGGAGGCGCAGCCGACCGACACGCGCCTGGAGGGCGATCGCGAGGCGCTGCTCGCATCGCTGCGCGCCGAGCGCGACCAGCAGAGCCGCGACGTCGACTCGGTCAGCCACAATGGCGACATGATCGATCCGCACTCGCTGTTCCGCAGCTGATCGACGGGCCCAGGCCCGGTGAAGGGGGCGTCCACCGACCGGGAGGGCGCCCCTTTTGCGTTGGGGGGAACGGCGGCTGGCCCATGCCGTTGAGCCTGATCGAAGGAGATCATCCATGACCGATCAGGAAAAGCGCAACCTCCAGTCCGTCGCCTCCAATCGCGGCGACAGCGGCGAAGTCTATGACCGCGCGGACGAGCGTGCGCTGGGGCGGGCGCTGCCTTCGGGGCGTGTCGCGCCCGAAGCCCCGGCGCCCGGTAACGGCAACGCCGGCACCGATCTGCCCGAAGACAGTGGCAAGCGCGCCTATGTCGATCCGAAGACTGGGGAAGTGCATGGCAGCGGGGCAGGGGCCGGTGGCGGAAACCCCGGTGACGAGATCGACGAGGTGGACCTCGCCACCCCGCCGGGCGTGGGTCCGCGCCCGGTGAACTAACGCCATTCCTCCCCTAGCAGGGGGGGGCGGATGCACACACGGAGGCGCAAACACCACCTAAGCGATGTCGCCAAATCCAACGATGTCATGAAAAGTGGCAGGAGTGCACGGACTCGAACCGTGGGCCCTCGGTTTTGGAGACCGATGCTCTACCAACTGAGCTACACTCCTGCGAGGCGGCCGCCACTAGCCCGACTGGCGGGACGAGGCAAGGGGCAAGTTTCGGTTTTTCGTATCGCGCCGGAAAACAGGTCCGGGGCCGGTTCTCCGGCGCGACATTGACCGCCGGGCGACTCCGGCGTATAGGCCGCCGCTGCACGAAGGCGATTTCTCGAGATTCGGGACTTATCCGTCGGGCAAGCTTGAACATTGCTGGATGCGAATGAGGGCCGGGCGAAAGCCGCGATGGCCCCTTTTTGTATTCCGAAGTGCTGTGATGGCTCCAGCAAAGTAACCTCATGGAAAGGTGAAGGCTTCAATGCCGACGATCAACCAGCTGGTCCGCAAGGGCCGCGAACTGCAGAAGGCCAAGTCCAAGGTCCCTGCAATGGAGCAGAACCCGCAGAAGCGCGGCGTTTGCACCCGTGTCTACACGACGACCCCGAAGAAGCCGAACTCGGCACTTCGCAAGGTGGCCAAGGTTCGCCTGACCAACCAGCGCGAAGTCATTTCGTACATCCCGGGCGAAGGCCACAACCTGCAGGAGCACTCGGTCGTGCTCATCCGCGGCGGTCGTGTGCGCGATCTTCCCGGCGTGCGCTACCACGTGCTGCGCGGCGTCCTCGACACGCAGGGCGTGAAGGATCGCAAGCAGTCCCGCTCGAAGTACGGCGCCAAGCGTCCGAAGTAAGCCGGTCGGGCCTGTTCGCAGGCTCCTCGACCATCCAAGGCTGAAGTTTTGTAAGGAAATACGAGAATGGCTCGTCGTCGTCGTCCCGAAAAGCGGGAAATTCTGCCGGACCCCAAGTTCGGAGATGAGGTCCTGTCGAAGTTCATGAATTCGGTCATGCTGGACGGTAAGAAGTCCGTCGCCGAATCCATCGTGTACGGTGCTCTGGAAACCGTCGAGACGCGCGCCAAGCGCGATCCGATCGGCGTGTTCCACGATGCGCTGAACAACATCAAGCCGGGCATCGAAGTCCGTTCGCGCCGCGTCGGCGGTGCGACCTACCAGGTTCCGGTCGAAGTCCGTCCGGAGCGTGCCCAGGCTCTGGCCATCCGTTGGCTGATCGGCGCGTCGCGCGCCCGTTCGGAGAACACGATGGCCGCGCGTCTGTCGGGCGAGCTGATGGATGCCGCGAACAACCGCGGCAACGCGGTCAAGAAGCGCGAAGATACGCACCGCATGGCGGAAGCGAATCGCGCCTTCTCGCACTACCGCTGGTAATGGTCTTGCGGCGGACCGGAATTATTTCCGGTCTGCCGCAACCTTTTCAGGGTGCGGTGCCGGCGGTCTTCCGCTGGTCACGCAAACAGCCTATATAAGGGGGAGCCGGGCCAACCGGCTCCCCCCTACGCTTGAGGAAGATCGATCATGGCCCGCAGCCATCCGCTCGAGAAGTATCGCAACATCGGCATCATGGCGCACATCGATGCCGGCAAGACGACCACCACCGAGCGCATTCTTTATTACACCGGCAAGTCCTACAAGATCGGCGAAGTGCACGAAGGCACCGCCACCATGGACTGGATGGAGCAGGAGCAGGAGCGCGGCATCACCATCACGTCGGCCGCGACGACCTGTTTCTGGAACGACAACCGCATCAACATCATCGACACCCCCGGGCACGTCGACTTCACCATCGAGGTGGAGCGTTCGCTCCGCGTGCTCGACGGCGCGGTCGCCTGCTTCGACGGCGTGGCGGGTGTTGAGCCGCAATCGGAAACCGTGTGGCGTCAGGCCGACAAGTACGGCGTGCCGCGCATGTGCTTCGTCAACAAGCTCGACCGCACCGGCGCCGACTTCTATTTCTGCGTGAACTCGATCATCGAGCGCCTGGGCGCGCGTCCGGCGGTCCTGTATCTGCCGATCGGCATCGAGGGCGGCTTCAAGGGTCTGGTCGACCTGGTCGAGAACCGCGCGATCATCTGGCTCGAAGAGTCGCTGGGCGCGAAGTTCGAATATCAGGACATCCCGGACGACATGGCCGAAAAGGCCGCGAAGTACCGCAGCGAGCTGATCGAAATGGCCGTCGAACAGGACGATGCCATGATGGAAGCGTATCTCGAAGGCAACGAGCCGTCGGTCGCTGACCTGAAGAAGCTGATCCGCAAGGGTACGCTCGAAATGGCGTTCGTCCCCGTGGTCTGCGGCTCGGCGTTCAAGAACAAGGGCGTGCAGCCTCTGCTCGACGCGGTCATCGACTATCTGCCGTCGCCGCTCGACGTTCCGGCCATCAAGGGCGTGAAGCTCGACGGCGAGACGCCGGACGAGCGTCCTTCGTCGGACACCGAGCCCTTCTCGGCGCTGGCGTTCAAGATCATGAACGATCCGTTCGTCGGCTCGCTCACCTTCGCGCGCATCTACTCGGGCAAGCTCGAGACGTCGTCGCAGGTCCTGAACTCGGTGAAGGACAAGAAGGAAAAGATCGGTCGTATGCTGCTGATGCATGCGAACAGCCGTGAGGACATCCAGGAAGCCTATGCCGGCGACATCGTCGCTCTGGCGGGCCTGAAGGACACGACGACCGGCGACACGCTCTGCGCGCAGTCGGCCCCGATCATCCTGGAGCGCATGGAATTCCCCGAGCCCGTGATCGAGCTGTCGGTGGAGCCGAAGACCAAGGCCGACCAGGAGAAGATGGGCGTCGCGCTCAATCGTCTCGCACGCGAGGACCCCTCGTTCCGCGTGACCTCGGACGCCGAATCGGGCCAGACCATCATCAAGGGCATGGGCGAGCTCCATCTCGAGATCCTGGTCGACCGCATGAAGCGCGAGTTCAAGGTCGAGGCGAACGTCGGTGCGCCGCAGGTGGCGTATCGCGAATACCTCAAGAAGCCGGTCGACATCGACTACACGCACAAGAAGCAGTCGGGCGGCACCGGCCAGTTCGGCCGCGTGAAGGTCAAGCTGACCCCGGGCGAGCGTGGTTCGGGCTTCGTCTTCAAGGACGAGATCAAGGGCGGTAACATTCCGAAGGAATATATCCCCGCGATCGAGAAGGGCTTCCGTGAAACCGCGGAAACCGGTTCGCTGGTCGGCTTCCCGATCATCGACTTCGAAGTCCTGCTGTATGACGGCGCGTACCACGACGTCGACTCGTCGGCGCTGGCGTTCGAAATCTGTGCCCGCGGCGCGATGCGCGAAGCGGCCCAGAAGTCGGGCATCACGCTGCTCGAGCCGGTCATGAAGGTCGAAGTCGTGACCCCGGAAGACTATCTGGGCGACGTCATCGGCGACATGAACAGCCGTCGTGGCCAGATCCAGGGCACCGACACGCGCGGCAACGCGCAGACGGTCGAGGCGATGGTCCCGCTGGCCAACATGTTCGGCTATGTGAATGCGCTCCGCTCGTTCACCCAGGGTCGTGCACAATACTCGATGCAGTTCTCGCACTATGACGAAGTGCCGCAGAATGTTGCGGACGAGGTCAAGGCGAAGATGGCCTAAGCATCCCCCGCGCCTCCGGGCAGCCGGAGGCGCGGGAAGACGCTAGGGGCTGGCAATCGCTTCAAACACCCGCTATGGGGCCGCGTTCGCGTGGCCTCGGATGCGGCACCGAATTCGATTCAGAAGGTAGGAAAATGGCAAAGGCAAAATTCGAGCGGAACAAGCCGCACCTCAACATCGGCACCATCGGTCACGTCGACCATGGCAAGACCTCGCTGACCGCCGCGATCACCAAGGTTCTGGCCGAGACCACCGGCGGCACCGCTGTCGACTTCGCGAACATCGACAAGGCTCCGGAAGAGCGTGAGCGCGGCATCACCATCTCGACCGCGCACGTCGAGTATGAGACGACGAACCGCCACTATGCGCACGTCGACTGCCCCGGCCACGCCGACTATGTGAAGAACATGATCACCGGCGCGGCGCAGATGGACGGCGCGATCCTCGTCGTTTCGTCGACCGACGGCCCGATGCCGCAGACCCGCGAGCACATCCTGCTCGCGCGCCAGGTCGGCGTGCCCGCGATGGTCGTGTTCATGAACAAGGTTGACCTGGTCGACGACGAGGAAATCCTCGAGCTGGTCGAGCTGGAAATCCGCGAGCTGCTCAGCTCGTACGAATTCCCGGGCGACGACATCCCCGTCGTCAAGGGTTCGGCGACCTGCGCCTTGTCGGGTTCGAACGACAAGTTCGGCAAGGAAGCCGTTCTCGAGCTGATGAAGCAGGTCGACGAATACATCCCGCAGCCGGAGCGTCCGCTGGACAAGCCGTTCATGATGCCGATCGAAGACGTGTTCTCGATCTCGGGTCGTGGTACGGTCGTGACCGGCCGCGTCGAGACCGGCATCGTCAAGGTTGGCGAAGAAGTCGAGATCGTCGGCATCAACGACACCCGCAAGACCACGGTCACCGGCGTCGAAATGTTCCGCAAGCTGCTCGACTCGGGCCAGGCTGGCGACAACATCGGCGCGCTGATCCGCGGCGTTGCCCGTGACGACGTCGAGCGCGGCCAGGTGCTCTGCAAGCCGGGTTCGATCAAGCCGCACACCGACTTCAAGTCGGAAGTGTACGTCCTGTCGAAGGAAGAAGGCGGCCGTCACACCCCGTTCTTCGCGAACTACCGTCCGCAGTTCTACTTCCGTACGACCGACGTGACCGGCACCGTCGAGCTGCCTGAGGGCACCGAGATGGTCATGCCCGGCGACAACGTCGCTCTGGGTGTGAAGCTGATCGCTCCGATCGCCATGGACATCGGTCAGCGCTTCACGATCCGCGAAGGCGGCCGTACCGTCGGCGCTGGCGTCGTCAGCTCGATCGACAAGTAAGTCTCGGGCGAAAGCCTGAAACTGCTTAGGAAAGGGCCGCTCCCGGCGACGGGGGCGGCCTTTTTCGTTTTGGGGCTGGGAAGGGCTGTCCTCACCCTTCCGGCGCTAAAGCGTCTCCCTCCCTCTTCCACCGGGAGAGGGAAGGGGGCCGCCCGCCAGCGGCGGGTGGGAAGGGTGAGGGCGGTGCTTGGCTCAAACCTCCGTTCGCATCGAGCGAAGTCGAAGTGCACGCCCGGCAGCCCGACCAGGGCATGGCCTTCGACTTGCTCAGGCTGAACGGCGGGTGGGATTCAAGATGTTTCGGGACGGGTTCCATCCCTCCCGACAAAAACCCGCCGCCACCCCCTTGCGGCACTCCGGGCATATGCGTATAGGCACACGCCTTGAGGGAATCGGCTGGCACCGGAAACACCGGAGTCGGCCTTTTGCTTTTAGTGAGGGCAGGGGTGGTTCGCCGCTCTTGCCGTAACCCAGAGTTTGTTTCGGCCCAGGGTCGCCTTCACGGCGGACGGTCGAGTGCCCGGTCGGATCGCCGATCGCACTCCTCGTCCATCGTGATGGAAACCGGACGGCCCGCTCTTTCGCATCGGTAGGGATCATGGACAGCAACATCCGCATTCGTCTGAAGGCGTTCGACCATCGCGTGCTCGATCAGGCGACCGGCGACATCGCCGACACCGCGCGCCGTACCGGCGCTCTTATCCGCGGTCCGATCCCGCTTCCGACGCGCATCGAGAAGTTCACGGTCAACCGTGGTCCGCATATCGACAAGAAGTCGCGCGAGCAGTTCGAGGTCCGCACCTACAAGCGGATGCTCGACATCGTGCAGCCGACCCCGCAGACCGTCGATGCGCTGATGAAGCTCGACCTCGCCGCAGGTGTTGATGTCGAGATCAAGCTGGCGTAAGAGAGCCAGCATTCCCGTGGTCGACGATTCCGTCCCACGGGATTTTGGCGTTTCCCGGCTCTGAAGCTGCCGGAAAACGCGCCGAGGTCGCTCCCGCGATCCGGCACTCTTAGGGATACCGCCCGGTGGTTTCGCGCAAGCGAGATGGTGCCGGGGCAGCGTCCCCCGTCTGACCGGTTCGCCGGTCGCCAGCCCGGGACGGGGGCTCGTTTCGCTTTAATCGGGCTGGATATGCCCCCCTTGAATGGTTCTTGGGGGCCTCTGTCGAGGAAGGAACAGGATCATGCGTACCGGCGTGATCGCGAAGAAGCTGGGGATGACCCGCCTGTTCCAGGACGATGGTCGGCACGTGCCGGTCACCGTCCTGGCGCTTGAAGGCGTACAGGTCGTCGCTCGCCGCGAGATGGATCGTGACGGCTATACCGCCGTCCAGCTTGGTGCAGGTGTCGCCAAGACCAAGAATGTTGCCAAGCCGCAGCGTGGCCACTTCGGCAAGGCCGAAGTCGAGCCCAAGCAGGTGATGGTCGAGTTCCGCGTGAACGAAGACGGCCTGCTGGACGTCGGCGCGGAAATCTCCGCCGACCACTTCGTCCCCGGCCAGTATGTCGATATCCAGGGTCGTACCCAGGGTAAGGGCTTTGCCGGTGCGATGAAGCGCTGGAACTTCGGTGGTCTGCGCGCGACCCACGGCGTCTCGGTCTCGCACCGTTCGCATGGTTCGACCGGTAACCGTCAGGATCCGGGCCGCGTCTTCAAGAACAAGAAGATGGCCGGTCACATGGGTGACAAGAACCGCACGCAGCAGAACCTGGAAATCGTGTCGACCGACGTCGAGCGCGGCCTGATCTTCGTCAAGGGCTCGGTGCCCGGCTCGAAGGGTGGCTGGCTGATCGTCAAGGACGCGGTCAAGGTTTCGCGCCATGCGGACGCCCCGTTCCCCGCCAGCATCAAGGCGGCCGCCAACAACAATGCTTCTGCCGAGCCTGCTCCGGAAGCCACCGAGAGCCAGGAGGGCTAAGTCGTGAAGGTCAAGGTTCAATCCTTCGCCGGCACCGATGCGGCGGATATCGAGCTCAACGACGAGGTCTTCGGCCTCGATCCGCGCGCCGACATCCTGCACCGCGTAGTGACCTGGCAGCTGGAAAAGCGTCGCGCGACCGCGCGCGGCACCCGTGAGCGCGCCGATGTCGCGCGTTCGGGCAAGAAGCTCGGTCGCCAGAAGGGCGGCGGTGTCGCTCGTCACGGCGATCGTCGGGCCCCCGTCTTCATCGGCGGTGGTAAGGCGCACGGCGCCCGCGTCCGCGACTTCAATCCGGGTCTGAACAAGAAGGTTCGTGCCCTGGGTCTGAAGATGGCGCTGTCGAGCCATGCCAAGGCCGGTTCGCTGATCGTGATGAACGATCTGGCGGTCGCTGGTAACAAGACGAAGACGCTGCAGGGCGATCTGGTGAAGCTCGGCTTCGGCAAGACCGCGCTGGTCATCGATGGCGACGCCGTCGAGACGTCGTTCGCACTGGCCGCAGGCAACCTGAAGGAAATCAACATCCTTCCGGCCGCTGGCGCCAATGTCTACGACATTCTGAAGCATGACACCCTGGTGCTGACGCGCTCGGCTGTCGAAAAGCTGGAGGCCCGTTTCCATGGCTAAGCAGCAGAAGGCGATCGATCCGCGTCATTACGACGTGATCGTGGCGCCGCACATCACCGAGAAGGCGACGCTCCTCAGCGAGCACAACGCCGTGGTGTTCAAGGTCGCTTCGGGCGCTACCAAGCCCGAGATCAAGGCGGCCGTCGAGGCTCTGTTCGACGTGAACGTCACCGGCGTGAACACGATCGTCCAGAAGGGCAAGACGAAGCGTTGGAAGGGTGCGCCCTATCAGCGTTCGGATATGAAGAAGGCGATCGTCACCCTCAAGGACGGTCAGTCCATTGACGTGACGACGGGGGTCTGAGGCGATGGCACTCAAGCATTATAACCCGACGAGCCCGGCCCGCCGCGGCCTGATCCTCGTCGACCGTTCGGCGCTGTGGAAGGGTGGGCCCGTCAAGGCCCTCACCGAAGGCAAGCGCAAGACCGGTGGCCGCAACAACAAGGGCCATGTGACCAGCCGCGGTATCGCGGGCGGCCACAAGCAGCGCTATCGTTTCATCGACTTCAAGCGTCGCCAGTGGGACGTCGAGGGCACCGTGGAGCGGATCGAATATGATCCCAACCGCACCGCCTTCATCGCGCTGATCAACTACGGCGCCGATGCCGAAGGCAAGGACAACGTTGCCTACATCATCGCGCCGCAGCGTCTGGCCGTCGGTGACAAGGTCATCGCGGGCAAGAAGACCGACGTGAAGCCGGGCAACGCGATGGAGCTGGGCCAGATGCCCGTCGGTACCATCGTCCACAACGTCGAGATGAAGCCCGGCAAGGGCGGTCAGATCGCACGTTCGGCCGGCACCTATGTGCAGGTCGTGGGCCGCGACAAGGGCATGGTCATCGTCCGCCTGAACTCGGGCGAGCAGCGCTACATCCATGCCAACTGCATGGCGACGGTCGGTGCCGTGTCGAACCCCGACAACGGCAACACCAACCTGGCGAAGGCTGGTCGCAACCGCTGGAAGGGCCATCGTCCGCTTACCCGCGGTGTGGCGAAGAACCCGGTCGACCACCCGCACGGCGGTGGTGAAGGCCGGACCTCGGGCGGCCGTCATCCGGTCACCCCGTGGGGCAAGCCGACCAAGGGTGCACGCACTCGTCACAACAAGGCGACGGACAAGATGATCATCCGTAGCCGTCACGCCAAGAAGAAGGGCTAACACGCAATGGCTCGTTCCGTTTGGAAGGGTCCTTTCGTGGACCTCCATCTCCTGAAGAAGGCCGAAGTGGCTCAGGACGCCGGCAGCCGCGCAGGTCCGATCAAGACCTGGTCGCGCCGCTCGACCATCCTGCCGTCGTTCGTCGGCCTGACCTTCAACGTCTACAACGGTCGCAAGTTCGTTCCCGTCTCGGTGAACGAGGACATGGTCGGCATGAAGCTCGGTGAATTCGCGCCCACGCGCTACTTCCCCGGCCACGCTGCCGACAAGAAGGGTAAGCGCTGATGTCCAAGCCCGCATCCCCCCGCAAGGTCGGTGACAAGGAAGCGCTGTCGGTCGGCACGCAGATCCGCGGTTCGGCGCAGAAGCTGAACCTGGTCGCGGGCCTGATCCGCGGCAAGAAGGTCGGCGACGCGATGAACATCCTCGCCTTCTCGACGAAGGCGATGGCCGTCGACGCGCGCAAGGTGCTCGCCTCGGCGATCGCCAATGCCGAGAACAACCACAACCTCGACGTCGACGCCCTCGTCGTCGCCGAGGCGTCGGTCGGCAAGTCGATCACGATGAAGCGTTTCGCGACGCGCGGTCGTGGCAAGTCGACCCGCATCCTGAAGCCGTTTTCTCGGCTCCGCATCGTCGTCCGCGAGCAGGAAGAAGCATAATGGGTCAGAAGAGCAATCCGATCGGCCTGCGTCTCCAGATCAACCGTACCTGGGACAGCCGCTGGTTCGCCGAAGGCCATGACTATGGCCGCCTGCTGCTGGAGGATCTGAAGATCCGCCAGTTCATCATGAAGACGCTGCCCCAGGCCGCGATCTCGAAGGTCGTCATCGAGCGTCCGGCCAAGCTGTGCCGCATCTCGATCTTCGCGGCGCGTCCGGGCGTGATCATCGGCAAGAAGGGCGCCGACATCGAGAAGCTTCGCAAGAAGCTTGGCGCGATGACCTCGTCCGACGTGTCGCTGAACATCGTCGAGATCCGCAAGCCCGAAATCGACGCCAAGCTCGTCGCACAGGGCGTCGCCGACCAGCTCGAGCGTCGTATCGCATTCCGTCGCGCCATGAAGCGTGCGGTGCAGTCGGCTCTCCGCCTGGGCGCGGAAGGCATCCGCATCACCTGCGGCGGCCGTCTGGGCGGCGCGGAAATCGCGCGTACCGAATGGTATCGTGAAGGCCGCGTTCCGTTGCACACGCTGCGTGCGAACGTCGACTATGCCGAAGCGCAGGCGCACACCGCTTATGGCGTGTGCGGCGTGAAGGTGTGGATCTTCAAGGGCGAGATCCTGGGCCATGACCCCATGGCGCAGGACCGGCTGATGATGGAGGCCCAGACCTCCGGCGTGCGCCCGGCGCGCGACGATCATCGCCGCTAAGGAACATAGAACATGCTGCAACCAAAGCGCACCAAGTTCCGCAAGGCCTTCAAGGGCCGCATCCACGGCGATGCGAAGGGCGGCACGAGCCTGAACTTCGGTTCCTATGGCCTTAAGGCCATGGAGCCGGAGCGGATCACCGCTCGCCAGATCGAGGCGGCTCGCCGCGCGATCACGCGTCACATCAAGCGCCAGGGTCGTCTCTGGATCCGCATCTTCCCGGACGTGCCCGTCTCGTCGAAGCCTGCCGAAGTCCGCATGGGCTCGGGTAAGGGTTCGCCGGAATTCTGGGCCGCCCGTGTGAAGCCGGGTCGCATCCTGTTCGAACTCGACGGTGTCGACGGCCCGCTGGCCGCCGAGGCATTCGAGCGCGCAGCGATGAAGCTGCCCATCAAGACCAAGGTCGTCGCCCGTCTGGGTGACACCTCGCACCTCGGAGGCGAGTAATGGCCAAGACTGAATATACCGGCCAGAGCGACGACCAGCTCGTCGAGGCGCTGGGCAACCTGAAGCGTGAGCAGTTCAACCTGCGCTTCCAGGCGGCCACTAGCCAGCTCGAAAAGCCCAGCCGGGTCAAGGAAGTCCGTCGCGACATCGCACGGATCAAGACCATTCAGGCGCAGCGCTCCGCTGCGGCTGCCAAGTAAGGACCGAGACACATGCCCAAGCGCGTGCTGACCGGGGTGATTGTCTCGGACAAGACCGACAAGACGGTCGTCGTCAATGTGGAGCGGAAGGTTAAGCACCCCCTCTACGGCAAGATCATCCGTCGGTCGAAGAAGTACCACGCCCATGACGAGGCGAACGAGTACAAGGCCGGTGAGACGGTGCGGATCGAAGAGACCGCCCCGATCTCGAAGCTGAAGACCTGGAAGGTCGTCGAGCGGGTCGATACCCACCTGACGCCCGAGCGGGCCTCGGCCGAAGGCTAAAAGCCTCTGATCTTCGACCCCGCCCCTTCGCTACGGAGGGGCGGGGTTCGGATTGAAGGCTGCCCTTCGGGGCAAATGAGCGGATTGGTCGAAGGGCATGGCGACTCGCTTGCCTTTCGCACCAGGAGTGGCTATGGGGCCTCTCCCCCTGGCGCGGTCCTCCGCGCCGGGGGTCGTTTTTTAAGGCGGGGTCGGGTCGGTATCCACCCCAGAAGAGAGAAGGAAGCGGATCCATGATCCAGATGCAGTCCAATCTCGACGTCGCGGACAACAGCGGCGCGAAGCGGGTGCAGTGCATCAAGGTGCTGGGCGGCTCGAAGCGCCGTACCGCATCGGTCGGCGATATCATCGTCGTCAGCGTCAAGGAAGCGCAGCCTCGTGGCCGCGTGAAGAAGGGCGACGTTCACCGCGCGGTGATCGTGCGTACCGCCAAGGACATCCGTCGTGCCGACGGTTCGGTGATCCGTTTCGACGGTAACGCCGCCGTGCTGGTCAACAAGAACGAGGAGCCGATCGGCACCCGTATCTTTGGCCCGGTCGTGCGTGAGCTTCGCGGCAAGAAGCACATGAAGATCATCTCGCTGGCTCCGGAGGTGCTGTAATGGCCGCCGCCAAGATCAAGAAGGGCGATCGCGTCATCGTCCTGTCCGGCAAGGACAAGGGCAAGACCGGCACCGTGTCGGTGTCGATGCCCAAGGACGGCAAGGTCGTCGTCGACGGCATCAACGTCGCGACCCGTCACCGCAAGCCGACCCAGGCGAACCCGCAGGGTGGCCTGGAGCGTACGGCAGCGCCGCTGCACGTCTCGAAGGTTGCGCACGTGACCGCCGATGGCAAGCCGACCCGCGTTCGTTTCGAGATGCAGGATGGCAAGAAGGTCCGCGTGGCCGTCAAGACCGGGGAGAAGATCGATGGCTGATTACAAGCCCCGCATGAAGGCTATCTACGAGGATAGCATCATCAAGGCGATGACCGAGAAGTTCGGTTACAAGAACGTCAACGAGATCCCCCGGATCGAGAAGATCGTGCTCAACATGGGCGTGGGCGAAGCGACGCAGGACAAGAAGCGCGTCGACCAGGCTGCTTCCGAGATGGAGCTGATCGCGGGTCAGAAGCCCGTCATCACCAAGGCGAAGAAGTCGATCGCGCAGTTCAAGCTGCGTGAAGGCATGCCGATCGGTGTGAAGGTCACGCTGCGTCGCGAGCGCATGTACGAGTTTCTGGATCGCTTCATCACGATCGCGCTGCCGCGCGTTCGCGACTTTCGCGGCCTGAACCCGAAGTCCTTCGACGGTCGCGGCAACTATGCCTGCGGCATCAAGGAACAGATCATCTTCCCCGAAATCAACTATGACCGCATCGACAAGGTGCGCGGCATGGATGTGATCGTGACCACCTCGGCGAAGACCGACGACGAAGCGCGCGAGCTGCTGCGTCTGTTCGGCTTCCCGTTCCCCAAGGAAGACGCTGCCGACGAGAAGAAGGCAGCGTAACCGGACTGCCCCCTCTCCACGCCGGGGAGGGGGTCCTTACAGAAAGAGCTTAAGTCCATGGCGAAACTGAGTTCAATCAATAAGAACGAGAAGCGTCGTGCTCTCGTCAAGAAGTATGCGGGCAAGTACGCGAAGCTGAAGGCGATCGCGAACGACCAGAGCCTCGATGAGACCGAGCGTCTGATCGCGCGCCTGAAGATGGCCGAGATCCCCCGTAACGGCAACCCGACCCGTATCCGCAATCGCTGCGAGATCACCGGTCGTCCGCGTGCGTATTACCGCAAGTTCCGTCTCGCTCGCGTCATGCTGCGTGAACTGGCCAACAAGGGCCAGATCCCCGGCGTCACGAAGTCGAGCTGGTAAGGACCATTTGAGATGGCAGTGACCGATCCCCTGGGTGACTTGCTCACCCGCATCCGCAACGGCCAGCGCGCGCGCAAGGACTCCGTCCTGACGCCTGCGTCGAAGCTGCGCGTCCGCGTGCTCGACGTGCTTCAGCGCGAAGGCTATATCCGTGGTTACAGCGAAGAGCAGATGGGCCCCGCGGCCGGCATCCGCATCGAGCTGAAGTATTTCGAGGGCCAGCCTGCGATCAAGCATGTTGCGCGCATCTCGAAGCCTGGCCGCCGTATCTATTCGGGCGCGCAGGAGCTTCCGCGCGTTCGCAACGGCCTGGGCATCACCATCGTGTCGACGCCGCGTGGCGTTCTGTCGGACGCCGAAGCGCGCGAGCAGAATGTCGGCGGCGAAGTCCTGGCGGAGGTGTTCTGATGAGCCGCATCGGTAAGAAGGCGGTCCCGGTTCCGGCCGGCGTCACCGCAACCATCGCCGACAAGGTGCTGAGCGTGAAGGGTCCCAAGGGTACCCTGACCATGCCGCTCGCCGACGAGATCACCTATGACGTCCAGTCGGACGCCATTGCGGTGCAGCCTGCCAACGCCACGAAGCGCGCTCGCGCGTTCTGGGGCATGCAGCGCACCATGGTGCAGAACCTCGTCACCGGCGTGACCGCGGGCTTCTCGAAGAAGCTGGTCATCACCGGCGTCGGCTACCGCGCCGCGGCCCAGGGCAAGAACCTGAAGCTGCAGCTCGGCTACAGCCACGACGTCAACATCGAGGTGCCGGAAGGCATCGAGGTGAAGACGCCGGACGCCACCACCGTCGAAATCAGCGGCGCGGACAAGCAGAAGGTCGGCCAGCTGGCCGCCGAGATCCGCCGCTGGCGCAAGCCCGAGCCGTATAAGGGCAAGGGCATCAAGTACGACGGCGAGTTCATCTTCCGCAAGGAAGGGAAGAAGAAGTAATGACCAAGGGTCTCTCTCTTTTCGAGAAGCGCCGTCGGCGCAACCGTACCGCGCTGCGTGCGCGTGCGGGCACCCGTCCGCGCCTGTCGGTGCATCGCTCGGGCAAGCACATCTATGCCCAGGTGATCGACGACGAGGCAGGTCGTACCGTGGCTTCGGCCTCGACGCTGGAAAAGGACGCACGCGGCCAGTCGGGCGCGAACGTCGCAGCAGCGACCGAAGTCGGCAAGCGCGTGGCCGAGATGGCCAAGGCCGCCGGCGTCACGCAGGTCGTTTTCGACCGTGGCGGCTTCCTGTTCCACGGTCGCGTCAAGGCGCTGGCCGAGGCGGCACGCGAAGCGGGATTGGAGTTCTAATATGGCTGACGAGAACAACGTAGCCGTTGCCGGTGCCGAAGGCGCCGCGCAGGACGCGACCCAGGGTCGTGGTCCCCGGGGCGGCCGTGGCCGTGGTCCGGGCGGCGGTGATCGCGGCCGCGGTGGCCGTGACGGCAACCGTGGTCGTCGCGACGATCGTCGCGGTGGCACCGAGGAGCAGGGCGAAGAGCTGATCGAAAAGCTCGTCCACATCAACCGCGTCTCGAAGACCGTGAAGGGTGGTAAGCGTTTCGGCTTCGCCGCGCTCGTCGTGGTCGGTGATGGCAAGGGACGTGCGGGCTTCGGTCATGGCAAGGCACGCGAAGTGCCGGAAGCCATCTCGAAGGCGACGGCCGCCGCCAAGAAGGCGATGGTCCGCGTTCCGCTGAAGGACGGTCGCACGCTGCATCATGATGGCAACGGCCATTTCGGTGCGGGTCGCGTGACGCTGCGTTCGGCGCCGCAGGGCACCGGCATCATCGCCGGCGGTCCGATGCGTGCGATCTTCGAGTCGCTCGGCGTTGCCGACGTGGTGACCAAGTCGGTCGGCACCTCGAACCCGTACAACATGATCCGTGCCACTTTCGAAGCGCTGGGCGACCAGTCCTCGCCGAAGGCGGTGGCGCAGCGTCGTGGCAAGAAGATCGCCGACCTTCTGGGTCGCGGTCACGGTGCCACCCAGCAGACTGCCGAGGCGGAAGCCGCGGCCGTCGTGGAGTAAGCGACCATGGCTACCATCAAGATCAAGCAGACCGGTTCGCCGATCCGCCGTACCAAGGACCAGCGCGCGACCCTCGTCGGCCTGGGCCTGAACAAGATGCACAAGGTCGCCGAGCTTCAGGACAGCCCTGAAGTCCGCGGTATGATCCGCAAGGTGCAGCACATGGTTCAGGTGGTGGACTGAGCCCTGTCGTCACGACAGACTCACATCCGTCACATTGAAGAGTGACAAACACGGGGAAGGGGGCTATGCGGCCCCCTTCCTTTTATCCAGCGGTCGTGATTCTGCGGAGTGACGGCCATGCGCGAAACAAGCGAAAGCGAGTGCAAATCATGAAGCTGAACGAACTTTTCGACAACCAGGGTGCCCGCAAGTCCAAGATCCGCGTCGGTCGTGGTATCGGTTCGGGCAAGGGCAAGACCGGTGGTCGCGGCGTCAAGGGCCAGAAGAGCCGTGAAGGCGTGTCCATCGCGGGCTTCGAGGGCGGTCAGATGCCGCTCCACATGCGCCTGCCGAAGCGTGGCTTCAACAACATCTTCGCCAAGGACTATGCCGAGGTGAACCTGGGCGCGATCCAGAAGGCGATCGACTCGGGCAAGCTGAAGGCCGAGGGCACGATCGACCACGCCGCGCTGAAGGCCGCCGGCCTGGCCCGTGGCGGCAAGGACGGCGTTCGTCTGCTCGGCAAGGGTGAGCTGACCGCCAAGCTGTCGTTCGTCGTGCAGGGCGTGTCGGCTTCGGCACGCGAAGCCGTGGAGAAGACCGGTGGTTCGGTCGACGTGCCGCACGTCGTGCCCGCCGCCGAGAAGGCCGCTGCGAAGAAGGGCAAGACCCGCGCCGCGAAGCTCGCCGCCAAGGCCTGAATCGGATAATTCCGCCGCTGTCGCGGGCAAAACGCCATGACGACAGCGGCGGATTTTTCATCCGGGTTAGACAAGCGCGTCTTCGCGCCTATATGAGCGGCGGGGCGGTTAAAAACGCATCCCGCCGTTTTTCGTTTCCAGGATAACGCAACAGCTATGGCATCCGCAGCCGACCAGATGGCGCAAAGCATCAGCCTGGCGAAATTCGCCAAGGCCACCGACCTCAAGAAGCGGCTGTGGTTCACGATCGGCGCGCTGATCGTCTTCCGCCTGCTCAGCTATGTTCCGCTGCCGGGCGTCGACCCGACCGCGCTGGGCCTGCTGAGCCAGAAGACCACGGGCGGCGTGCTCGACTTCTTCAATACCTTCTCGGGCGGTTCGCTCAGCCGCATGTCGCTGATCGCGCTTGGCGTGATGCCGTACATCACGGCGTCGATCGTCGTGCAGCTCGCGACCTCGCTCAGCCCGCAGCTCGCCGCCATCAAGAAGGAAGGCGAGAGCGGTCGCAAGAAGCTGAACCAGTATACTCGCTACGGCACGGTGTTGCTGACCGCGATCCAGGGATATTTCATCGCCGCGGGCCTCGAGACGCTGGGTGCCAGCCAGGGCATCCAGGCGGTGATCGAACCGGGCATGACCTTCCGCATCGCGGCGGTCATCTCGCTGATCGGCGGTACGATGTTCCTGATGTGGCTGGGTGAGCAGATCACCAGCCGCGGCATCGGCAACGGCGTGTCGCTCATCATCATGGCGGGCATCGTCGCCCACCTGCCGACCACGCTGATCAACCTGCTGGAAGGCGGCCGGTCGGGCAGCATCGACCCGATGCGCCTGATCCTGATCATTCTGGCGGTCGTCGTCCTCGTCCTGTTCATCTGCTTCATGGAGCGCGCCCAGCGCCGCATCCTGATCCAGTATCCCAAGCGTGCGACGCAGCGGGGCATGCAGGCCGATCGCAGCCACCTGCCGCTGAAGATCAACACCGCGGGCGTGATCCCTCCGATCTTCGCCTCGTCGCTGTTGCTGATGCCGCTGACCATCTCGCAGTTCGCCGGACAGCGCGTGGCGGGCGAGAGCCGCTGGGGCGACTTCATCATCAGCCTGAACCAGTATCTGCAGCACGGCAGCCCCGTGTACATGCTGCTCTACGGCGCGGGCATCATCTTCTTCTCGTTCTTCTACACCGCGGTTGTCTTCAACCCGGAAGAGACGGCGGACAATCTAAAGCGCTATGGCGGCTTCATCCCCGGCATCCGTCCGGGCAAGAACACCGAGACCTATCTGGATTATGTGCTGACCCGTATCACGGTCATCGGCGCCGGCTATCTGACGATCATCTGTCTGTTGCCGGAATATCTGGTCTCGGCGCTTCAGATCCCCTTCTACCTGGGCGGCACCAGCCTGCTGATCGTCGTCAACGTGACGATGGACACGGTAACCCAGATCCAGAGCCATTTGCTGGCGCATCAATATGGCGATCTGATCAAGAAGGCGAAGCTGAAGGGCGGTCGCCTGCGCTGAGGCGCGGGCGGATTACAGGGTAAAGAGGGGAGAGTGACGTGGGCGTGAACATCATCCTGCTGGGTCCGCCGGGCGCGGGCAAGGGAACCCAGGCGCAGCGGCTGGTGGCCAATCGCGGCATGGTGCAGCTGTCGACCGGCGACATGCTGCGCGCGGCGGTCAAGGCGGGCAGCCCCGTCGGGCTCCAGGCCAAGGCGGTGATGGACGCGGGCGAGCTGGTGTCGGACGCCATCGTCTCTGCGCTGATCGGCGAGCGGCTGGACCAGGCGGATGCGGAAGGCGGCGCGATCTTCGACGGCTATCCCCGTACCGCGGCCCAGGCCGAAGCGCTGGACGTGCTGCTGGCCGAGCGTGGCAAGTCGCTGGATCATGTGATCGAACTGGCGGTCGACGAAGAGGCGCTGGTCGAACGCATCACCGGCCGCTTCACCTGTGCGTCGTGCGGTGCCGGCTATCATGACAGCTTCAAGCCGACCCAGGTCGAGGGCGTCTGTGACGTCTGCGGCTCGACCGAGTTCAAGCGGCGTCCCGACGACAATGCCGAGACGGTGCGGACGCGCATGGCCGAATATCGCGCCAAGACCGCGCCGATCCTGCCGATCTATGAAGCGCGCGGCATCGTGACGCGGGTCGACGGCATGGCGGCTATGGACGCGGTGGGTGCCGAGATCGATTCGATCCTGGATCGCTGATCCGGGGCTTTCCGGATGACGGGAGGGGCGTTGCCGGGCGGCAGCGCCCCTTTTTCGTTGGGGCTGCTGACCGTTTTTCGCCTGAGTGCCTTCGCGGGTTATGGTCATGTCCGGGAAAAATGGGGAGTTCGACGAGCGCTGGTCTCGGTGAGACATCTTTCCCTCCCCCAGCCCCTCCCGCCTGCGGGAGGGGAGCGGACTGCGGCGGGTGTTGGACTTGCTCGAGGGGGTGCGTTGATCTTTCCGTCGCTCCGTTCAGCCTGACCGAAGTCGAAGGCCACGTGACAGCCTTTGGCGCGGTTCGGGTAATCGACAAGCGCTGCCTCTCGCGCTCGGCCCTTGCGTCGCCTAGACCGCTGGCATGACCGCCCTGATCGCCGACTATTACCGCCACCTCACCGTCGACCTGCGAAGGTCGGACCATACCGTCCGGGCTTATGTCACGACGGCCGAGCGGTTGTGCGGTTTCCTGAGCGAGCATTGGGGGCAGGCGGTGGATCAGGCCGCGCTGGCGCGGATCACGGCCGCCGACCTGCGCGCTTATCTGGCGCGGCGTCGGGGGGAGGGGCTGGCCGCTGCCTCGGCCGCACGCGAGTTGTCGGCGGTGCGGACCTTCCTCCATTGGACCGGGGTCGAGCCGCCCGCGCTGAAAGGGCCCCGTCGCAAGCGCAGCATCCCGCGTCCCCAGTCGCCCGCCGACATCATGGCGCTGGGCGAAGAGGTGGCGGAGGCGGCCGCCGAACCGTGGATCGCGGCGCGAGACTGGGCGGTGTTGCTGCTGCTCTATGGCGCGGGCCTGCGCATCGGCGAGGCGGTGGCGCTGCACGCCGATATCATGCCGCTGGGCGAGACGATCCGGGTGACCGGCAAGCGGGGCAAGACGCGGATCGTGCCGCTGCTCCCCGAATTGCGCGCGGCGATCGAGGCCTATGCGGCGCAGACGCCCTATCCGCTGCCGTCCGACGAGCCGCTGTTCCGGGGAGCGAAGGGCGGGCCGCTGTCGCCCGCGATCATCCGGCGTGCGGTGCAGGGTGCGCGGGAGCGGCTGGGGCTGGGCGGGCGGACCACGCCCCATGCGCTGCGGCACAGCTTCGCCACGCATTTGCTGGGGCGCGGGGCGGACCTGCGCCAGCTTCAGGAACTGCTCGGCCATGCCAGCCTGAGCTCGACGCAAATCTATACGGCGGTCGATGCCGCGCATCTGCTCGACGTGTACCGGACTGCGCATCCACGGGCGTGACGCGTTATCGCTCGCCGTGCGGCTTCCAGCGGATCACGCGCCATAGGTAACCGATCACGATCGCCACCGTCATGACGATGGCCGCCGGGCCGACATACCGGTTGATCGCTTCGAAATTGGCGCCCAGCCACAGCCCGGCATAGGCCAGGATCACGTTCCAGATGGTGCTTCCCGCAAAGGTCCAGATCAGGAACCTGGCCAGCGGCATCCGGGTGATCCCGGCGGGGAGAGAGATCAACGTGCGGAAGGCGGGCATGAAGCGGAAGACGAAGACGACCCACCCGCCATGCCGGACGAAGAACAGGTGCAGCCGCTCGACATCGCGCCACTCCATCGTCAGCCAGCGGCCATGCTTGTCGATGAAGGGCCGGAACCGCTCGTAACCGATATAGCGCCCGACCGCGTACCAGGCGTAATTGCCCGCCGTCGTGCCCGCCGTGCCCCACAGGATCAGCGGCACCATCTCCATCTGTCCACGCGCGACGGCCATGCCGCCCAGGCCCATGATGACCTCGGACGGAATGGGAGGGACGATGTTTTCCAGCGCCATCAGGAGGAAGATGCCGAAATAGCCGCCCCAGGCGATCAGGTTCACGATGAAATCGGTCATGCGTGCAGGGATGTACCGATAAGGGGGAAGGGCGGTTCCCCTAACCCCGCTTGGGCGACGACGAAAGGGCTGGTTGGCATGTCGCGCCCCTTGACGGCGGGTGCCGCTTTGCGCGAACCCGCTGGGCATGGCCGATACCTCCCCAAAGTCGGAGACAAAGGACACGCTGCGCTTCTTCCTGAAGCTGGCGCTGTTCGTCTTCATCCTGCGCAGCTTCATCGTGACGTCGTTCGTCATCCCGTCGGAATCGATGCTGCCGCGTCTGTTGATCGGCGACTATCTGTTCGTGACGAAGTGGAATTACGGCTATTCGCGCTGGTCGCTGCCGTTCGGCGTCCCGCTGTTGCCGGGCCGTATCCTGGGGCGCGACCCGACGCGCGGGGACGTGGTGGTGTTCCGCTCGCCCGGACCGGACGATCATGACGTCATCAAGCGCGTGATCGGCCTGCCCGGCGATACCATCCAGGTGACGAACGGCCAGGTCATCCTGAACGGCCGCCCGATTCCCAAGCAGCGGATCGCCGATTTCGTCCTGCCGCTGACGCCGAATTTCGGTTTCAAGGAATGCGGGCCGTTCGTCGACACGGTCGATGGCAAGCCCGTGTGCCGCTATCCCCGGTTCCGCGAGACGCTGCCGAACGGCAAGGCGTATGAGGTTCTGGACCAGGGCAATTTCCCCGATCGCGACGACACGGTACTGTACACCGTGCCCGCAGGGCATGTCTTCCTGATGGGCGACAATCGCGACGACTCGGCCGACAGCCGCTTCGCGCCGCCGGAGGGCATGGGCATGATCCCGATGAACCGGCTGGAGGGACGTGCCGCGATCACCTTCTTCTCAACCGATGGGTCGGCGGAGTGGATCAAGCCGTGGACCTGGGTGTCCGCCGCGCGCTGGAACCGGATCGGAGAAGGGTTTTGAGCCCGGTCGACACGTGGCTGGCAGGCGTGTTCGGCCGTGCGCCCGGCGACCCGACGCCGTTCCACCGCGCGCTGACCCATGGCAGCCAGGCGGCCGAGAATTACGAGCGGCTGGAATTTCTGGGTGACCGGGTGCTCGGCCTCGTCATGGCCGAATGGCTGTGGGAACAGTTCCCGGCCGAGCCCGAGGGGCAGTTGTCGCGCCGTCTCAACACGTTGGTGACCGGTGCGGTGTGCGCCGATGTCGCGCGCGACCTGGGCGTGCGCGATCATCTGCGCCTGGGCAAGCAGGCGCGTGACGACGGCGCGTCGGACAGCGACAATGTGCTGGGCGACGTGATGGAGGCGCTGATCGGGGCCTGGTATCGCGAGGCGGGGCTGGACGCTGCACGCACCTTCATCCGCAAGGCCTGGGGTGACCGGGTGCACGCGCAGGGTAAGGCGCCGCAACATCCCAAGTCCGCGCTTCAGGAATGGGCCGCCGCGCACAATCGCAAGGCACCGGAATATGTGGTGACCGATCGTTCGGGGCCGCATCACGCGCCGCGCTTTACCGTGACGGTACGGATCGGGCGGACGGCGGAGGCAAGTGCGTCGGGGGCCAACAAGCAGGAGGCCGAGACGGCGGCTGCCAAGGCGTTGCTGGTGAAGTTGAAGGCCTGAGGGAAGGGGCTGGGCGTGGGCTTCGACTTCGCGCAGCCTGAACGGGGGTAGGATTGGACGGCTATGACAACGGCCGTTCGGCCTGAGCGGAGTCGAAGGCCAAGGGAAAGCCTCGCCCCGCTCAGGCCGAACCCGGGATCAGCGCTTGGCGGCGGCCGCTTCCTTCTTGGCCTGCGCCTTGGCCCGGTGGTGGCCGATCGCACAGCCCGCGGCTGCGCCCAGCACCGCATGGCCCTTGCCGACGAAATGTCCGCCGACGCCGCCGACCGCCGCACCCTTCAGGCAGCCCTTGGCCGAGGCCGGGCCGGCAACCGTCAACAGCGCAGCCGCCGACAATGCGGTGAGAAGGGTCTTCATGGCATCTCTCCTTGCTCGGATATCGTGGATGAAAAATGCGCGCCCGGGCTTGGCCGTTCCGTGATCGGACCATTACATTGTGTCCATGTTGGCTGGCCGTTGCGGGAAGGGGGCAGGACCTGTACCGCTGGTCGCCATGACTGAACAACGTTGCGGCCTTGTGGCCGTCGTCGGCGCGCCCAATGCCGGCAAATCCACCCTCGTCAATGCACTGGTCGGCCAGAAGGTCGCGATCGTCAGCCCGAAGGCGCAGACGACCCGGGCCAAGCTGCTCGGTGTCGCGATCGAGGGGGATGCCCAGATCCTGCTGGTCGACACGCCGGGCATCTTCGAGCCCAAGCGCCGCCTGGACCGCGCGATGGTCGCCGCCGCGTGGGAAGGCGCGGAGGGTGCCGACATCCTGGCGCTGGTCGTCGACGGCAAGGGCGGGATCGGTCCCAAGATCACCGCCATCGCCCAGTCGATCGCACATCGGCCCGAACCCAAATACCTGATCCTCAACAAGGTCGACATCGCCGACAAGGCGCGGCTGCTGACCCATGCCGAAAAGCTGAACGAGGTCGTGAAGTTCGACGAGACCTGGTTCGTCTCGGCCCAGACCGGCGATGGCCTACCCGAGCTGAAGGCGCATTTCGCCAAGCTGATGCCCGTGGGGCCGTGGCATTATCCCGAGGACCAGGTGTCCGACGCCACCGAACGCGCGCTCGCCGCCGAGGTGACGCGCGAGCAGCTCTATCTCCAGCTCCATGCCGAGCTGCCCTATGCCAGCGCGGTCGAGACGGAATCCTACAAGGAACGCGAGGACGGATCGGTCGAGATCCACCAGCAGATACTGGTCGAACGCCCGACCCAGCGCGCCATCGTGCTGGGCAAGAACGGCGTGCGGATCAAGGAGATCGGCGCGCGCGCGCGGGCGCAGCTGTCCGAACTGCTGGGGCACAAGGTTCACCTGTACCTGCATGTGAAGGTGAAGCCGGGCTGGGACGAGGATCGCTCGGTCTACAAGGATATCGGGTTGGATTGGGTGGATTGATGTTTTGGGGGTGGTGCTCGGTGAGACACCGGGGCCCTCCCCCATCCCAGTTTCAGGTAAACGATGCCCCGCATCGTTTAGGTCATGCCGGGGGCATGACCGACCTGAAACTCGCCTGCGGGAGGGCCGGGACTAGGCGACCATCCCGCCCAGCCGCCCCAAAGCCCACTCCACCGCCTCCACCACCACCGGATCCGGGTCACCCAGCAACCCGCGCAACACCGGCACCAACTCCGCCGCCCCGCTATTCCCCGCCGCGATCGCCGCATTGCGCATCATGCGGTTCCGCCCGATCCGCTTGATCGGCGACCCCGAAAACACCTGTCGAAACGTCGCATCGTCGAGCGACAGCAAATCCCCCAGCTCCGGCGCGGTCAGCTCGGCACGGGGATGGAACGCCATGTTCGCCTGCGCGGCGGCCGCGAACTTGTTCCAGGGGCACACCGCCAGGCAATCGTCGCAGCCATAGATGCGGTTGCCGATGGCCACCCGGAACTCCTCCGGAATGGGCCCCGCATGTTCGATCGTCAGGTATGAGATGCACCGCCGCGCATCCAGTTGATAGGGCGCGGGAAACGCATCGGTCGGGCAGGCCCGCTGGCACGCATCGCACCGGCCGCAGGTGTCGCGCGCCACGGCATCGGGTTCCAGCTCCAGCGTGGTATAGATCGCCCCCAGGAACAGCCAGCTGCCATGGTCGCGGCTGACCAGATTGGTGTGCTTGCCCTGCCAGCCCAGTCCCGCCGCCTCGGCCAGCGGCTTTTCCATGACCGGCGCGGTATCGACGAAGACCTTGAGGTCGCACCCCGCTTCCTGCGCCAGCCAGCGCCCCAGCGCCTTGAGCTGACGCTTCACGACGTCATGATAATCCGCCCCCTGCGCATAGACCGAGATGCGGCCGATCCGCCCGTGATCGGCCAGCCGCATCGGATCCTCCGCGGGCGCATAGCTGACCCCCAGCGAGATGATGCTCTTCACCTCGGGCCAGAGACTTGCCGGGCTCTGCCGCTGGTGCGCGCGGTCGGCCATCCAGATCATCGATCCGTGCCGCCCCTCGGCCAGCCATTGGTGGAGCCGCGCGGTCGTCTTGGGCGCGGCATCGGCATGGGTGATGCCGACCGCGGCAAAGCCCAGTTCGGCCGCCTTCGCCTTGATCCGGGTTTCCAGCTTGTCTTGCGCCACATCCGCCCGCTACCACAGGGGATTAGGGAGGGACAATCGCGTGGATCATAACGGGCGAGTGGATCATCGCTGGGCGGTCAGCGCCTCGGGCCTCGCCAAGCGATTCGGAGACCGGCGCGTCGTCGACGGCGTGGATATCGCGGTGCCCGCGGGCGCGGTGTACGGGG
This sequence comes from Sphingomonas flavida, assembly GCF_036663655.1. Classification (NCBI taxonomy): domain Bacteria; kingdom Pseudomonadati; phylum Pseudomonadota; class Alphaproteobacteria; order Sphingomonadales; family Sphingomonadaceae; genus Sphingomonas; species Sphingomonas flavida. The sequence continues at coordinate 213,117 of NZ_JAXOJH010000004.1, read as the reverse complement.
TTCTCGGCCCCAATGGTGCGGGCAAGACGACGACATTGCGGATGCTGCTGGGCATCATCGAGCCGGACGAGGGGCAACGCAGCCTGCTGGGTTATGCCCATCCCCGCGATGCCAGCGATCTGGTCGGCTATCTGCCCGAGGAGCGCGGTCTCTATCCGGCGATGAAGGCGCGCGAGGCGATCGCCTTCATGGGCTCGCTGCGTGGTCTCGACTGGAAGACCGGGCGGGTCCGCGCGGGCGAACTGCTCGAACAGGCCGGGCTCGGCCATGCCGCCGACAGCAAGATCCGCAAATTGTCCAAGGGCATGGCGCAGCTCGTCCAACTGCTCGGCTCGGTCGTGCATCGGCCGAAGCTGCTGGTGCTGGACGAGCCTTTTTCCGGGCTCGACCCGGTCAACCAGGAACGGCTCGAGGCGCTGATCCTGGGCGAGCGCGACCGGGGGGCGACGATCCTGTTCTCCACCCATGTCATGGCCCATGCCGAACGTCTGTGCGACCGGCTGGCCATCATCGCCGGGGGACGCCGCCGGTTCGAGGGGACGGTGGACGAGGCGCGCGGCACGTTGACCGCCCGCGTGCGCTATCGGCCGCGCGACCCGGACCGGGTGACGCCCGAACTGCTGCCCGCCGATGCGGTGCGCGAGGGTGGGGACTGGCGTTTCCCGATGCCCGACGAGGGGATCGAGCCGGTGCTCGGTCGCTTGCTGGCGGCGGGAGCGGGCATCCTGAACCTGTCGATCGAGCGGCCCAGCCTGCACGAAGCCTTTGTCCGTATCGTCGGCGAACAGCCGCAGCAGGAGATCGCGGCATGAGCCCGACCCGCCGTCTGATACGTCAGACCATGACGATCGCGCGCCGCGATTTCATCGCCACCGTCTTCACCCCGATCTTCCTGTTGTTCCTGTTCGCGCCGCTGATCATGGTGGCGTTCAGCACCATTGGCGCGATGGGCGCGGCGCAGGCGGCGGACCATGGCACCGACCGGGTGCGGATCGTCGCGATCGTGCCGGGCACGGCGGCCACCGCCTTCGTCGCCGCCGATCGCGAGGCCCGCACCATCTTTCGCCGCGACGAGGAACCGCCGGAGCTGGTGACCCTGGCCCCGTCGCGCGATCCGGCGGCACAGGCGCGGGCGGCGTTCGAATCGCGTGATTATGACGCGACCGCCGTCCTTTATGGTCCGCTCGATCGACCGACCATCCTCTACGGCGCACGGGGTGCCCGTGCGGCGGATTATCTGGTGGTGCTGGCCGGTGATGCGCTGTCGGCCGAACGGCTGGGCGGGGCTTTGCCCAAGGTCACGCCGCAGAAACTGTCTTTCTCGCGCCAGCGGGCGACGCTGGGCGGGCAGAACCAGACCGCCTTCCTGGCGGTGTTCGGCGTGTTCTTCCTGACCCTGTTCCTGGCGGGGCAGGTCGTCGGCACCATGGCGGAGGAACGGTCGAACAAGGTGATCGAGGTGCTGGCCGCCGCCGTACCGCTGGAGGCGGTGTTCCTGGGCAAGCTGCTCGGCATGTTCGGCGTCGCGGTGCTGTTCATTGGTTTCTGGGGCACGGTGCTTGGCCAGGTGACGAGCGTGCTGCCGCCCGCCTTTGCCGGGATGGTCGGCGAATTGTCGCCCGCCATCGGCCTGCCGATGTTCACCGTGTTGTTCGTCACCTATTTCACCATGGCCTATCTGTTGCTCGGCTCGGTGTTCCTGACGATCGGTGCACAGGCCTCGACAATGCGGGAGATCCAGATGCTCTCGCTGCCCATCACCATCGTGCAGGTGGGCATGTTTACCCTGACCCTGAGCGGCCTGTCGCAGCCGGGTAGCTGGCTGGCGCTGGTGGCCGAGATATTCCCGCTCTCGTCGCCCTTTGCGATGGCGGGGGTGGCGGCGGCCAGCGATACCTTGTGGCCCCATGCGGTGGCGCTGGCCTGGCAGGCGTTGTGGGTGGCGCTGTTCGTGACGCTGGGCGCGCGGCTGTTCCGGCGCGGGGTGCTGCAATCGGGGAGCACACGGCCCTTCTGGCGGCGCAAGGGGGCGTAACACGCTATTCCTCCCCAAGCCTTGCTTGGGGAGGATTGAGAGTTGGGGCCTTATCTGGCTGGCATGGCCTTCCTATCTTCCACCTATGACCGCATCGCCTTCCGATCGCCGCGCTTTTCTCTCGCTGATGGGGCTTGGTGCCCTGGGCGCGGGGCTGTCCGCCTGCGGGCGTGAGGCGGAAGCGGCGGAGCGCTTTCCCATTGCGATGAGCGATGCGGCATGGAAGGCGAAGCTCGGCCCGGCGGCCTATGATGTCCTGCGCAAGGAAGCGACCGAGCGACCCTATTCCAGCCCGCTCAACAGCGAGCATCGCAGCGGCATCTTCGCGTGCAAGGGCTGCGCGCAACCGCTGTTTTCGTCCAAGACCAAGTTCGAGAGCGGCACCGGCTGGCCCAGCTTCTGGGCACCGCTGCCCCGTGCGGTGGGCACGCATAGTGACCGTTCGTTGATGATGGAGCGGGTTGAGGTGCATTGCAGCCGCTGTGGCGGGCATCTCGGCCATGTCTTCGACGATGGGCCCAAGCCGACGGGCAAGCGCTACTGCATGAACGGCGTGGCGATGACGTTCCGGGCGGGCGGGTAGGTTTTTCGTGGCCTTCGACTACGCTCAGGCTGAACGGAGTTTGGGGATTATGGGCGGAGCGGCATCGTTTGCCGCCAGTCCGAACCGTCGTTCACGCTGAGCGAAGTCGAAGCGCACGTTCCGCGCTATGGGCTGGGCGCTCTCGATCCCGCCGGGAAAAACGCGAAACTTACTGGATCGGCGCTGCGAAGGTCAGGACGCCCGAGACGCGGCCGCTGTCGCGCGAGGCGATCTGGGTGGCGGGCAGGTCGGCGACGCCGCTCTTGTGGCCCGAATAGATGAAACCCTTGGTCGGATAGGCCGAAGTGCCCAGGCCGCCATTGGGACCGTACCAGACCTTGACCATCGACCAGTCGTTGTTCGGCGAGACGTCGACGGCGCGGACGTCGCGCTCGATACCGCCGCGGCGCGACCAGTTGGCGTGGGTCAGGAGCACTTCGCGGTCGCTGACGACCTTGCTGACCATCGCGACATGGCCGACGCGCATCCGGTGGGTGGCGTCGAAGGCGAGGACCGAGCCTTCCTGTGGGGTGTGGCCACGCTCGTATCGACCCTCGGCCTGGCCCCACCAGGTGTTGGCGTTGCCGTGAAGATCGATGCCCGAGACTTCGCGGGCATAGGGTGCGCACTGCCAGAACTGGGCGGCAGCGGGAGCGGCCATCATCAGGCCGCACGATGCCATCAGCGCGAATCGCACTGCAAATGCCTTGAACTTCACGGTGACCCCCCGGTCGGAATGTCGGTGTGAGTGTCGATTAACCGGGGCTAAACGAGATGGAAAGGTGGCCGGGAACCATATCCGGTGAACGGTGTTGCGGCGGCGGTGACCCGAAAAATCGGCGGCGAAACGAGTTTTTCGTTCCTCGTTTCGCCGCCGACAGGGCTCGGCTTATCGTCCGAGCAGGCGATCCACCGTTACCTGCGTCACCGAATGATAGCCGGGCCGCGCCTTGTCATAGATTCGCCTGGCCAGCGCCTGGCCCCATTCGCCCTGTCCCTGAAGCTGCTGGAATAGCGGCGCGACGAACTTGCGGCGTCCCTGCGATGTCAGGAATTGCTCGGCCGACGCTTCGGCGGGCGGATAGCGATTGGCGAGCGCCAGGCGCAGCCAGGCGAAGCGGATCTCGCTATTGCCCGTCTCGTTCCAATGGAACCGCCCGTCGAGTGTGGCTAAGCGTTCGGCGGACAACTGGCGGGGCAGCTGGTCGAGGAAGCGGACATATTCCTGCGTCGTCACCTTGTCCGGCACTGCCGAGACGGGGCCACCGGCGGCGAACGCCTTGGCCGCCGCATCGATCGCGGGGAAGGCGTCGGAGCGGATATGGACCGCATTGGCGGGGATGCCGGGCTGATAGACCCATTGGTCGACGCCGATCCTCGCCTCCTCGCCAGGTTTCAGCAAATTCTTGCGCAGGTCGGCCAGGAAGCCCGCGCTGGTCTGCGGTTGGAAGGCGTGACGATCGAAATAGCCGCGCAGGTAAGCGTCCCAGCGGGCGCGGCCGACGACCGATTCTATCGTGCGCAGGAACGTCGCGCCCTTGTCATAGGCGATCTGCGTCATGCCGTCGTCGGGATCGCGCTTCGCATCCAGATCGAGGTGCAGCTTGGTGTCGGGGGACTGCGGACCACCGGCTTCCTTCACCGCGTTCTGCATGTCCGTCCAGGCGAGATCGGCCTCCATCGCGGCGCGGCGCTTGCCGTACATCGACTCCATGATCCGGTTCTCGAAATAGCTGGTAAAGCCTTCGTTGAGCCAGAAATCGTCCCAGGTCGCATTGGTGACGAGGTTGCCCGACCAGCTATGCGCCAGTTCATGCGCGATCAGGCTGACGAGACTGCGGTCGCCCGCCAGGACGGTCGGCGTGGCGAAGGTGAGCATGGGGTTTTCCATGCCGCCGAACGGAAAGCTGGGCGGCAGGACCAGCACGTCGTAGCGGCCCCAGCGATAGGGGCCGTACAGCCCCTCGGCCGCGGTCACGAACGTGTCGAGCCCGGCAAATTCCCACGCCGATTTGTCGAGCATGGCGGGCTCGGTCCAGATGCCGGTATGCGCGCTGAGCGGCTTGAACTTCAGGTCGCCGATGGCGAGCGCGATCAGATAGGGGGCTACGGCTTTGTCCATGCGATAGCTGGCGGTGTGGCGGCCATCCGCGCAGGGCGTCTCGCCGGTCCGCTCGCCACTCATGACGACGGTCAGTGCGCAGGGGGCGTTGACGGTCGCGTCCCAGGTCTGGCGGATGCCGGGGGAGTCCTGGGTCGGAATCCAGCTGCGGTTGAGGATCGCCTCACCCTGGCTGAACAGATAGGGCTGTTTCTTGCCCGCCGTCTGTTCGGGCGACAGCCATTGCAGCGCCTTGGCACCGGGCGCGGATGCATAGGCGATCTTGACCGTGCGATTGCCGTTCAGCGTGATGGTCAGCGGCGCGCCATGCACCTTGTCGGCGGCACCGACCATATAGGGCAGGGGGCGGTTCTGCGCGTCGGTCACGGTGACGATGCGCAGACCATTATCGTCGACGACTAACTGCTTGGCGTCGGGCCTGGCATCGACCGACAGGGTCGCGATCCCGCGCATTACATGGGTGTCGAAATCGGTATAGAGGTTCAGCGAGACATGCGTGACCCGCGCCTCCAGCGGACGGGCATGGCTGTGTACGTCGCGCGCATCGGGGCTGGTCAGGATCGGTGCGACGACAGGCGCAGGGGATTGGGCGGCAAGCAGCATCGCCAGGGAAGCCAGGGACATGGGCACTCCGAATGGGACAGGATGATTGCACCATAGCCGGATTGCGGGCGAATGGGAGGGCTCTGGAACGGCCCGGCCGTCATCACCAATTAGAGCAGATGGACGAGATGACATTGGCGGTGGTCGGGATAGACTTTTCCAACGACGACAGGGCGCGGAGCAATCGGCGGTTCGAACTGCTGGCGTCGGCGGCAGGCGATCCGGTCAGCCTGCGTCTCGAACCGCGCAATCGGCACGATCCCAATGCGGTCGCGGTGTTCAGCGCGCGCGACGTGCAGGTCGGTTATCTCTCGGCCGAGCGCGCGCCGATGGTCGGCGCACGGATCCGGCGCGGGGACGCGGTCACGGCGATCCATCAGGGGATCAGGGGATCGGTCGCCTATATCCGGGTCCGCTTCGGTGGAGGTATGCCCACCTTGCCGGAGATGGTCGAGGCGCGATCGGAGCCGGTCGCGCCGGAGGAAGACTTTCATCCCGATCCCGATGGACCCGAATGGGGCGCATGAACGGGGCAACAAAAAAGGGAGCCGAAATCGGCTCCCTTTCCCTCCGCCGGAGCGGTGAAAGTCCGGGCGGGGAGAGGCCCCCGCCCGCGACGATCAGTTGCTGTCCGCGTTGTCGTCCTTGACGATCGCGACAACACCGATGGCAACGACGCCAGCAGCGATGATCGCTGCCAGGATGCCACCGCCGGCGAGCTTGTTGCCCTTGGCGGTCGGAGCCGACGCGCGGACCGACTTCGAAACCGACAGGCTGGCAGCCGGGTTGGTCGGAGCAGCGGCAACCGGAGCAGCAACCAGAGCCGTAGCGGCGACGGCAGACAGGAACTTCATCATACTCATTCTCCCATGGCGAACGACCGCCAAGACGCGGCGTTGTTCGTCGTCCCACTAGCGCATACGCACGTGCTCGTAAATTTGTTCCTGCGCTGCACCATTTTTTTTGAAGCGACCGGGAACATTTTGCCACAGTCGGATTGTGTTAACCAATGCGTCAGCAGCCGCGCCCGTATCTATCGGCCGACCGCCCCGACCTCACCTGGATGCATCGCGCCTGTTCATTTCGACAGGCCGAACGGCGGGGGCGATGGTCGGGAACGTGCCCAGGCCCGCCACACCCGCGATCGCGGCGAGCGTGCTAACGACCATCAATCCCGCGGCGAAAAAGGCGATCCAAAGATCGCCACGTATCAGCGCCCGCCGTCGCGCCTGGTCAGGGCCGCGACACAGCTTGCCCGGTCGATCGCGCTGCCATCGGGCTCACGCGCGTCGATATAGGTCACGCGCGGCTCGGCCCCGTCCTTGGGGTAGAGATAGGCGTCGAGGACGCAGAAGCTGCCCAGGAACTGCAGCTTGCGCGCGGTGCCCTCCCGCACATCGGCATCGGGCGTGCCGAACAGTTTGGTCAGCGCGGCCGCATCCTGGCCGATGACACGTTCCAGTCCGACATTTGTATAGGGGACGGGCACCGGGGCCATGCCGCCGCGCACCGGGGCGGCGGTCTGCGGCACGGTACAGCCGCCGACGATGAGCAAGGGGATCAGGGCAAGCGCCGGAATGCGGATCACGCCTGTCGTCTCCTGTGAAAATAATGGGTCGCCATGCTGGCTCCCAGGACGGGGGCCAGCAGATTGAGCACCGGAACCACGAACAGGGCCGCCGCGGCAAGCCCCAACAGGAAGCGCGACGGACCGGTCGCCTTGCGCCAGCGTCGCATCGCCGCACCGTCCATGTGCCGCGCCGCGACCATGTCGCCCAGATCGCGCGACAACAACCACGCATTGACCAGCAGGAACGCCGCCGCCGTACCCACGCCGGTGACCAGCAGGGCGATATAGAGTGGCAGCAGGATCAGGTTGACCGCGACGACTCGCAATGCCGAGCCCAGTCCCATCGCCATGCCCCGGACGAAGGGCACCGGCCGGGCCTTGGCGAGGGCATCGGGATAGTGGCGCGCCTCGACCGCCGCGACGATATCGTCGGCGAAGACGCCGACCACCGCCACCGCCACGGCGCGAAACGCCAGCCACAGCGCCAGGAGCTCGACCACCAGCGTCAGCGCCGCCGACCATTCGCCCGCCTGCGCGCCCAGCCACTGGGTCAGCGCGGCGCGCACCGCCCACCACAGCCCGGCACCCGCCGCGGCGAACAGCGCGAAGGTGACGGCCAGCGAGCGAAGCAGCACCCGTCGGATCGCAGGATCGCCGAGCTGGCCGATCGACAGGAAAAAGGCGTGGAACATGGTCCACGGGATGACGCCGGGCGGGCGGCAAAGTCAATGCGCCGGGAAGGGGTGCGACAGGGGGCTCCGAAGGCCAGCTTGCGCGGGGGATGCGCCCTGACTAGGGCGGCGACATCACAGCTATTTTTCCCGGAGCCCCTTCCTTGACCAACCCCACTTACGACGTGGTGGCGATCGGCAATGCCATCGTCGACATCCTGAGTTCCGCCGAGGACGATTTCATCGCCGAGCAGGGCATGACGAAGGGCGCGATGCAACTCGTCTTCTCGACCGAAGAGGCCGACGCGCTCTATGCCAAGATGGGTCCGGGACGCGAGATTTCCGGGGGCTCGGCCGCCAACACGCTGGCGGGCATGGCCGCGCTGGGCGGCAAGACCGCGTTCATCGGCCAGGTCGCCGACGACCAGCTGGGCGACGTCTTCGCGCACGACATCCGTGCGGCGGGCGTCAAGTTCGACACGCCGTCGCGTCCCGGCCAGCCGACCACCGCGCGCTGCATGATCTTCGTCAGCCCCGATGGCCAGCGCACGATGAACACCTTCCTGGGGGCGTCGCACTATCTGCCCGCCGAAGCGCTCGACAAGGCGCTGATCGCCGATGCGGCGTATCTGTATATCGAGGGCTATCTCTGGGATCCCGAAGAGCCGCGCGCCGCGATGCGTGCCGCCATCGACGTTGCCCGCGCGGCGGGTCGCAAGATCGCCTTCACCGCCTCGGCCGAGTTCGTGATCGACCGTCACCGCGCGGACTTCCACGCGCTGATCGAGGGCGGCATGATCGACGTGATCTTCGCCAACGAAACCGAGATCGTCGCGCTGACCGAAACGGCCGATGTCGAGGCCGCCATCGCCTCGCTGAAGGACAAGGTCGAGACGCTGGTCGTCACGCTGGCCGAAAAGGGCGCGCTGGCGCAGCAGGGCGATGTGCGCGTGACGGTGCCTGCCCAGCCGGTCGACAAGGTCGTCGACACCACGGGTGCGGGCGACCTGTTCGCGGCGGGCTTCCTCTATGGCCAGACGCATGGCCAGGACCTGAAGGGCTCGCTGACCCTGGGCGCGGCGTGCGCGGCGGAAATCATCAGCCACTTCGGCGCACGGCCCCAGGTCGACCTGAAGGCGCTGGCCGCCAGCCTCTGAACGTCGATCCTCCCCAGGCGCCGCTTGGGGAGGGGGACCATCCCAAGGATGGTGGAGGGGCAGGGCCCCAGACGAAAAGGCCCGGAGGATCGCTCCTCCGGGCCTTTTCTCGTGCCTTGCGTCGGTCGATCAGCGATCGAGCGGCTTGGCGACTTCCGGCTGCATCGCGGGATCGTCGACCACGTCGATGATGCCACGCCCGACATAGCTGCGGCGACGGCTATAGCCGAAATAGATGACCAGGCCGATCGCGCCCCACACCGGCAGGACCAGGATCGAGCCCCAGTCGAGCGAGAGGAACAGATACAGGCAGCCGACGATCGCGAGCGGCGCGACGATCCACACCAGCGGGGTGCGGAAGGGGCGACGACGATCCGGATCGGTCCGACGCAGCACCAGCACCGATACGGCCACCATCAGGAAGGCGAACAGCGTGCCCGAATTGGAGTAATTGGCCAGCTTGCCGACCGGCAGGAAGGCCGAAGCGAAGGTCGCGGCCAGGCCGGTGACGATCGTGACCACATGCGGGGTCTTGTACCGGGGATGGACCTTGGCGAAGGCCTGCGGCAGCAGGCCGTCGCGTGCCATCGTGAAGAACACGCGGGTCTGGCCGAACATCATCATCAGGACGACCGAAGGCAGCGCCAGCGTGGCGGCCAGGCCGATCAGGTTGCCGATCTTTTCCCAGCCGATGGTGCGAAGGACATGCGCCAGCGCCTCCTTCGAGCAGGACAGCGGCTCGGCCACGCCGCCCGCGACGATCGCCTGGCAGCGCGCGGTCAGCTCCGACGTGCCGGGCGACAGCACGACACCGGCGGCATCGCGCACCGGCTGCGCGCCTAGCGGCGAGCCGATCGCCCCGGCCGAGACGAGCAGATAGAAGACGGTGCAGAACATCAGCGAGGCGATCAGGCCGATCGGCACGTTGCGCTGCGGGTTCTTGGTTTCCTCGGCGGCGGTCGACACCGCGTCGAAGCCGACATAGGCGAAGAAGATCGAGGCGGCGGCACCCGCCACGCCGGTCAGGCCGGTGGGCATGAACGGGTGGAAGTTCGCGCCGTTGATCACCGGCACCGACAGCGCGATGAACAGGGTCAGCGCCGCGACCTTGATGGCGACCAGGATGGCATTGACGCGCGCGCTCTCGGTCGTCCCGACGACGAGCAGCCAGGTGACGAGCAGCGAGATGATGACGGCGGGCAGGTTGATGTAACCGCCCGACGACGGGCCGTTGACCCACTCCATCGGCACGTCGATGCCCAGCAGGCTGCGGATCTGCCCCACCACATAGCCCGACCAGCCGACCGCGACGGCGGAAGCGCCGACCGCATATTCCAGGATCAGCGCCCAGCCGACCATCCAGGCGAGCAGCTCGCCCATGACGGCATAGGTATAGGTATAGGCCGAGCCCGCGACCGGCACCATCGAGGCCAGTTCGGAATAGCAGAGCGCCGCCACCGCGCAGACGAAGCCCGCCAGCACGAAGGACAGCATCATGCCCGGCCCCGCCTTCTGCGCGGCTTCGGAAGTGAGAACGAAGATACCGGTGCCGATGACGGCGCCGACACCCAGCATGGTGAGCTGGAACGCGCCTAGCGATCGTTGCAGCCCCTTCTTCTCGGCGGTCGCCAGAATGGCGTCCAGAGGCTTAACGCGCCCGAAAATCATGAATGTCCAATCCCCCCGAGGGAAGGGCGGCCCCGACATGGAGCTCGCCCGGCGTTTCGTGAATGATCCGGGAAGTTAGCTGCAATTTTATTACGTGCAATCCCTAAGACGCAGGGGATGCGGTAAGGGGAGGAGAAAGGCGGTGATTGCCGCCCTTCAATCTTGAACCCCTCCCGCAGGCGGGAGGGGCGTGCCAGGAGGTGAGGTCAGCGCGCCAGCATCGGCCCGAGCGGCTTGCCCGCCAGGATATGCACATGGAGATGCGGCACTTCCTGCCCGGCATCCGGGCCGACATTCGCCAGCAGCCGATACCCCGGCTGAACCACGCCCGCCTCGCGTGCGACATGGCCGACCGCGCGGACGAAGCCGGCGATCTCCGCGTCGCTGGCACGCGCCGAGAAATCGTCCCAGGATACATAGGGGCCACGCGGGATCACCAGGATATGGGTCGGCGCGTGCGGTGCGATGTCGTGGAAGGCGACCGCCCATTCGTCTTCATAGACGCGGCTGGACGGAATCTCGCCGCGCAGGATCTTCGCGAAGATATTCTGGTCGTCATAGGGAAGCGTGGCGTCGATCGGCATCGATGGTCTCCGTCGGATTCAGCGCGGGCGCGCGGCCTTTTCGTCATGCCCCGACACGCCCTCGCGCCGCGCCAGTTCGGCGCGGACGTCGTCCAGCGTGTGGCCGGTATCGGCCAAGAGGACGATCAGGTGGAACATCAGGTCGGCCGCCTCGGACACGATCTTGTCGGGCTGGGCCATGGCGGCGATGACGGTTTCGACCGCTTCCTCGCCCAGTTTCTGCGCGATCTTCGGCCGCCCCTTGGCGAACAGGCTGGCGGCATAGGAGGTGGCGGCATCGCCTGCGTCGCGGCGTGCGCGGATCGTGGCTTCGAGGCGGTCGAACATGTCCATGCCGGGCTGGGTGGCGCGACGCGGCGTCCGCGTCAATCCTTGCGGTTCCGGCGGCGCAGCGCACGACGCAGCAGCCAGATCGCGCCGATCGCGAAGACGAACAGCGCGATGTCCGACAGTTCCGGGTGGGTGCGGGGGCGGATGATGCCGCTATGGCCGTTGGCGGGGGTCATGATCGCTAGGGGCATGGGGCGAGTTTATCAGCGTCCGTCCGCCCGGTCATCCCGGGGATCTTGGTTCGCGCAGAGGCGCGGAGAGTCTGGTTTCTTGGCGGGCGTTCGCCTGCGTTTTTTTTTAGAAGGGAATGTCTCCCGATCGAAGGCTCGTGCCCGACAACCCCACCGCCGTTCAGCCTGAGCGAAGTTCAAGGCCAAGGGGATCCGGTTAGACAAGGGGCGGGGCGTGCGCTTCGACTTCGCTCAGCGTGAACGGAGTGGGGCGAGCGCCACGATCGGGAGACGAAAACGTCCCTTGGCTTACCCAGCCACTCGCCCCTTACCCAAACTCTCCGCGCCTCCGCGTCTCCGCGCGAACCAAAAACCTTCGCGTCCTCGCGGCTTCGTGCAAAACTCAATGCGCCCGAACCGGCACCCCCGCCGCCGCGAGGGCCCGGTGCGCATCCGCGATCGACGCGTCGCCGAAGTGGAAGATCGACGCCGCCAGCACCGCCGAGGCATGACCGTCTCGCACCCCTGCGACCAGATCGTCCAGGCCGCCGACGCCGCCGCTCGCCACCACCGGCACGCTGGTTCGGTCGGCGATGGTGCGAATCAGGTCGAGGTCATAGCCGCCCCGCGTGCCGTCGCGGTCCATCGAGGTGATCAGCAACTCGCCCGCGCCCAGTCCGGCCAGCCGCAAGGCATGTTCGACCGCGTCGATGCCGGTCGCGCGCCGCCCGCCATGGGTGAACACCTCCCAGCCATCCGCCGTGCGTCGCGCGTCGACACTGGCGACGCAGCACTGGCTGCCGAATCGCTCGGCGATGTCGGAGACGACTTCGGGACGGCTGACGGCGGCGGAGTTGACCGCCACCTTGTCCGCGCCCGCCAGGAGCAGTGCCCGCGCATCCTCCGCCGTGCGCACCCCGCCGCCGACGGTCAGCGGCATGAAGCACACCGCCGCCGTCCGCCGCACCACGTCCAGGATGGTGCCGCGCGCCTCATGGCTGGCAGTGATGTCGAGGAAGCAGAGTTCGTCCGCGCCCGCCGCGTCATAGGCGCGCGCCTGTTCGACCGGGTCGCCCGCGTCGATCAGGTCGACGAAGTTGACGCCCTTGACCACCCGCCCATTGGCGACGTCCAGGCAGGGGATGACGCGCGCGCGGACGGTCATGCGGACGCCGCCACCGACAGTGCCGCCGCGAGGTCGAGCCGCCCGTCATAGAGGGCCCGGCCGGTGATCACGCCCTCGACCCCGTCCTGATGATGGAGCGCCAGCATATGAATGTCGCCGATCCCCGCCACGCCGCCGCTGGCGATGACCGGAATCCGCACCGCGCGGGCGAGGTCGACGGTCGCGGACACGTTGCAGCCTTTGAGCATTCCGTCGCGGCCCACATCGGTGAACAGCAAGGCGGCGACGCCCGCATCCTCGAACCGGCGTGCCAAATCCTCGACCGACACGGTCGACACGTCCGCCCAGCCGCGCGTGGCGACCATGCCGTCCTTGGCATCGACCGCGACGACGATGCCGCCGGGATAAGCCTTGGCCATGTCGCGCACGAAGTCGGGGTTCTCCAGCGCCGCCGTGCCGATCACCACGCGCGACACGCCCAGATCGAACCAGCGCTCGACATTCTCCGGCTTGCGGATGCCGCCGCCCAGCTGAACATGACCGGGAAAGGCTTTGACGATCGCCTGCACTGCTTCGCCATTGACCGATTCGCCCGCGAACGCGCCGTCCAGGTCGACGACATGGAGATGCTGTGCACCGGCCTCGGCGAAGAGCATCGCCTGATGGGTGGGGTCGTCGCCATAGACGGTGGCGCGGTCCATATCGCCCTCGGCCAGACGGACCACCTGGCCACCCTTCAGGTCGATGGCGGGGAAGACGATCAAGCTCACGGATGCCACTCCAGGAAACGGGTGAGGAAGGAGAGGCCATAACGCTGGCTCTTCTCAGGGTGGAATTGCGCGCCGACCACCGTGTCGCGACCGATCGCGGCGGTGACAGGGCCATCATGGTCGGTGGTCGCCAGCACCTGCTGGCCGGTAAAGGCATAGCTGTGCAGGAAATAGGCCTCGCCCGGCACGATCAGCGGGTGCTCGCCAACGGGCCGGACATCGTTCCAGCCCATATGCGGGACCTTGGCCGAGGGATCGGTAGGCGCGAGTCGGGTCACGCGACCGGGAATCCAGCCCAAGCCCCGATGTTCGCCCATCTCGTCGCTGGCATCGGCGAGAAGCTGCATACCCACGCAAATGCCCAGGAACGGCCGCGCGCGGGTGAGGGCGGCGTCGCGCAACGACTCTTCCAACCCGTCGACGGCGCGCAGGTTCGCCGCGCACGCCCCGAACGCGCCGACACCGGGCAGGACGATCCGGTCGGCACGCGCGATCACGTCCGGATCGGCGGTGATGACGACATCCTTCGCCCCCGCCGCGCGCAGCGCATTGTCGACCGAGTGGAGATTGCCCGACTCGATATCGATCAGCGCCAGCGTCACAGCATGCCCTTGGTCGATGGGATGGCGTCCGCTTTGCGCGGGTCGATCTCGACCGCCATGCGCAACGCACGGGCCAGGCCCTTGAAGATGCTTTCGGCGATGTGATGGTTGTTGTGGCCGTGCAGCAGCTCGACGTGCAGCGTGATGCCTGCTTCCTGCGCAAAGCTGTGGAACCAGTGCTCGATCATCTCGGTCTGGAGCGTGCCCAGCATCGGATTGGTGAACGGCACCTTCCACACCAGCCAGGGGCGGCCCGAAATGTCGAGCGCGGTGCGGGTCAGCACCTCGTCCATCGGCGACAGCGCCTCGCCATAGCGAGTGATGCCGCGCTTGTCGCCCAGCGCCTTGGCAAAGGCCTGTCCGATCGCCAGCGCGCTGTCCTCGGTGGTGTGGTGCCCGTCGATATGCAGGTCGCCCTCGACCTTGACCGACAGGTCGATCAGCGAGTGCCGCGACAGCTGGTCGAGCATGTGATCGAGAAAGCCGATCCCGGTGGCGTTCTGATAGACGCCGGTGCCGTCGAGATTGACGGTGACGTCGATGACGGTTTCCGCGGTGGCGCGGTGGACGGTGGCAGTGCGCATGGCCTCCCCATAAACACCTATCCGTCCCATGCAATCTTGACCCGCGATCAAAGGCCGCTAGTCCAAGGGGCATGACCGAAGGATTGCCCGACAGCCTCATCCCCTATGACGACATCGTGCAGGAGGCCCTGCGCGCCGTGGTGGGGCGTGTGCTCGGCCCGGTGGCGGAGACGGGGCACCTGCCCGGCACGCACCATTTCTACATCACGTTCAAGACGCAGGCGCCTGGGGTGGACATCCCGCAGCGGCTGGTCGAGCGATTCCCGGACGAGATGACGATCGTCCTGCAGAATCGCTTCTGGGACCTGACGGTGGACGAGAATCGCTTCTCGGTGGGGCTCAGCTTCAACCAGGTGCCGTCGAAGCTGGTGATTCCCTATTCGGCGATCACCCGTTTCCAGGATCCCGAAGTCCAGTTCGAACTGGGCTTCCACGTCGCCGACGATCCGCAGAGCGATCCCGATCCGCACGGCTCGGCCGAGAATGACGAGCCGGTCGCCAAGCCGGTCGAGGACGGCAGCAACGTCGTCGCGGTGGATTTCAAGCGCAAGAAGTAAGGGGCGTCGCCCTTTCCCACGCTGGGAGAGGGCTCGCTCTATTAAATCCTCCCCTGCAAGGGGACGTGGCGCGCGAAGCGCGTCGGAGGGGTGTCCCGCTCTCGAAAGGGTGATACCCCTCCGTCAGAACTGGCACCCTGCCACCTCCCCTTAAAGGGGAGGAATTTACATTTTCCAGATAACGGACCGAAGCCTGGCGGCGATCAGCCCCGGCCTTCCTCGCGCGCACCGCGACCGCGCCGTTCACCGCGGCGTTCCTTGCGATATTGCTTGGCATGGGCCTTGGCGCGCTGCTTCAGCACTTCCTTGGGCGGCGGGCCGCGATCCTCGTCCTGCGGCAGGACGTCACCGCGAATCTCGTCGAAGCCCAGCTGGTTCATCGATTCGGCGAAGTGGGTGGGCAACTCGGCGGTCTGGTCGATGCGGCCGCCATCGGGATGGTCGACGCGGATGCGCCGCGCATGCAGGTGCATCTTGCGGCTGATCCCGCCGGTCAGGAACGCCGCCGCGCCGCCATATTTGCCGTCGCCGACGATGGGGTGGCCGATCGCCGCCATATGCACGCGCAGCTGGTGGGTGCGGCCGGTAAAGGGCTGCAACTCGACCCAGCAGCAGCTGTTGCCCGCGCGCTCGATCACGCGGTAGCGCGAGCGGGCCGACTGGCCGTTTTCCTCGTCGACATGCATCTTCTCGCCGCCGGTGCCCGGCTGCTTACCGATGGGCAGTTCGATCGTGCCATCGTCGATCGACGGCACGCCGATGACCAGCGCCCAATAGATCTTTCGGGCGGTGCGCCCCGAAAACGCCTTGGCGAAGAACGCCGCCGACCGCGCGTTGCGCGCGACGAGCAGCGCGCCCGAGGTATCCTTGTCGAGTCGGTGGACCAGCTTGGGCCGCCCCTCCGCCTCGAACTGGAGGGCATCGAGCAGACCGTCGACATGGGTGGTCGTCTTGGTCCCGCCCTGGGTCGCCAGGCCCGGCGGCTTGTTCAGGACCAGCGCGTCGCGATCCTTATGGATCACCATCTCGCGCGCGAACGACTCCTCGTCCTCGGACAGGACGTTGCGCGGCCGCATCGTCGGCTTGCTGTTGGCGACCAGGGCAGGTTCGGCCGGGGGCACGCGCAGCACCTGGCCCGCCGTGATCCGGTCACCCGGCGTCGCGCGCAGGCCATCGACACGCAACTGGCCGGTGCGTGCCCATTTGGCGACGGTGGTGAAACTGGTGTCGGGCATGTGCCGCTTGAACCAGCGATCCAGCCGGATGCCGTCATCGTCATAGCCGACCGTGAATTGGCGGACAGAGTCCGTCATGCGAAAATCCTCGTTATCCAGAGCCCCGCCCACAGCGCGGCCAGCGAACCGAACAACGAGAGCGCGACATAGGCCAGGGCCCATGTCACCTGACCGCGTTCGATCAAAGTGATGGTATCGAGCGAGAAGGAGGAAAAGGTAGTATAGCCCCCCAATATCCCGACACCGATGAACATGCGCCACCCTTCGGCCCCGCCCGTCCGCGCCAGCACCCCGGCAAGGATGCCCATCGCGAGACAGCCGACCCAGTTGACCGCAAGCGTGCCATAGGGAAAGCCGGGGCCGAGCGCATCGGTGAGCACCCGTCCCGTCAGATACCGCCCCCCCGAGCCCAGCGCGCCGCCCAGCATCACGAGAAGAAGTGGTGTCATGATCCTGTCGCCCTTAGCGCAACCGGGCTCGCTGCGCAAAGGACAAGCGATGGAGCAGGGGACGGCCCGGAATCGCTCCAGGCCAGGGCAGGGAAAAGGCTATCCGCCCCGCACCACCAGGTCGATGTCCGTGCCGCCGTCGCGTGGTGTAGCATAGACGATATAGGCCCCGTTGCCGCCGGTGCCGCCCAGCACATGTTGCGCGCCGTCCATCTTGTGCTCGGCCGACAGGCCTGCGCCGCTGGCCTTGGTATAATAATAGTCGATCACCTTCGCGGGCGGCGCGGCGGTGCGCAGGCTGACGATCCGCAGCGCGCAACCGTTGGCATCGTTGCCCGCCGCCTCCGCCACCTGCGCGCCGGGATAGGGGGGCAGGGCGGCGGGCAGGCGCTGGGCCCATCCGGCGGAGTAGCGCAGGCCCGACAGGCACGCGGCATTGGCGGCTTGCTGCCCCGCCTTGGCCGCCAGCGTATAGGCACCGGCCGAGGCACGGCATTCCGGGCAGTCGCGAGCCGCTGGGGGTGCGGATTTCAACGTGCGGGCATCGACCGGATCGGCGGGCGGCGGTGTCGAGGGCAGCTGGTCGCTAGGCGGCCGGTTCGGCGGGCGCAGCGCATTGGCGTTCGATGTCTGGGTCAGGCCGGGATCGACCATGATCTGCCCCGCCAGCGCCTCGCGCAGTTGCGGGTCACGCGCGGGATTGCCGTCGTTCATCGCGGCGAGTTCGTTGTCGAGCGCATTGAGCTGCGCATCGTCGTCCGGTCTGCCCCCGCATCCACCCAGGACCAGGCAAGCCAGCAAGATCAGAGTCGGTCGCATCCGGGCCATCATGGGGCGGCCATAGCATGGGGATGCGACCCGTTCCTTAATGTTTCCCCGATCGCGGTGGTCGAATCGCGGTGAATGGAATGCGGGTCGAACAACTTACGGCCGAACCGGTGCTTGTGCATCGCCGTGGCGGTTGCCATCTTGGGCGACATGCTGAACCTCTTCTCGATCCTTATCGGCCTGGTCGCGCTCGTTCTCGGGATCGTGCCGTTCCTGCCCTTTTTCGCCTGGGGCTATTGGTTCGTCATCCCGATCGCCGTGGTCGGCGCGGCGGTGGGCGCATTGTCGTCACGCGATACCGGGCGAAACCTCAACCTGATCCTGATCCTGATCTTCGGCCTGCGCCTGATGCTGGGCGGCGGCTTCATCTGATCGCATCGGCGGGCGGCGTCGGCGTACGCGAAACGGCCCGGCGGGTTTCCCCACCGGGCCGTGCCTCTGGTCGAGCGGCCGTTTAGCGGCAGCGTACCTGGCCGCGGTCGATCTGCTGGCCCAGCAGCGCGCCGCCGCCCGCACCGATCACGGTGCCCAGCAGGCGCGAACCGCCGCCCGCGATCACATTGCCCAGCGCGCCGCCCGCCAGACCGCCGATCACCAGACCGGTCGTGCCGTCATTGCGGCGGCAGTAATAGCGCCCGTTCATACCGCGATAGACGCGGTCGTTGCGACCGAGCGCGCGCGGCTCGTAATAGCGGCCGTCGCGATAATAACGCTCGGGATAATAGCCGCGCTGGCCCGGCTCGAACCGGTTATAGTCGTAGTTGCGCCAGCGGACATTGCGCATATCCTTGCGATAATCCTGGCGGGCATCGCGGATATCCTCGCGATATTCCCGGCGCGCCTCGCGCACGTCGCGCGGCGAATCGGCCCGGCGGACGTCGCGATTATAGTCGCGACGGGCATCGCGAACGTCCTCACGATATTCCTGGCGAGCTTCCCAGCCATTGCGCTGCGCTTCGGCAGGAATGGCGGTGAAGGCGGTGGCGACGATGGTCGCCGACAAGAGAGCGATACGCATTACTATACTCCCGGTGATGATGATTGTTAGAATGCGCGGTGATCGCTGTTGTTGCGTGAACCCAAGACTACTTGCCATTCACCGGGCAGACAGTCGTTTTGTTTGTCTTTGGGTAACGGAAACTGAAAAAGAAAAGGGCACCACCCGAAGGTGACGCCCCGTCTTTCCCACGCGTGGGATGATTGCCTTAGCGGCAGCGGCGGTTGCTGGTGCTGCGCTCGACCTCGCGACCGGCCAGCGCGCCGACGGCGGCGCCACCCAGCGTGCCAAGCGTACGGTCGCCGCGCGTGTCGATCGTACGACCCAGCAGCGCGCCCGCGACGCCACCCACGACCAGACCGGTCGTGCCGTCCGGCTTGCGGCAGCGGACGCGGCCGCGATCGTCACGCCATTCGCGGTACTTGTAGCGGCGCTGCGCGTCGGCGGCGGTGGCGGGCAGGACCAGCGAGGGAACGACCATGGCGGTGCAACCCAAGGCAAGCATCAATTTGCGCATATGGAACTTCCTTTCGAATTGATCTGATGCCGTAACGTCCCAATTCTACTGTCCGTTGCATGAACAGAAGATAACGTCGCGTTCATGTCCGGGACGCCCTTTCCGCAGGGGCAAAGCCGCTTTAGGGTCGCCACCGATGCTGCCTCAACCCACCGCCATGCTGCCCACCGTGATGCCCTGGCTCGACCTGGCGGGACTGGCCGTCTTTGCGGTGTCGGGCGCGCTGGTCGCGGCCAAGCATCGCCAGACGATGGTCACGCTCGTCTTCTTCGCGCTCATCACCGGGGTCGGCGGTGGTACGTTGCGCGACCTGTTGATCGATGCGCCGGTCTTCTGGGTCCATGACGCGCGTGTGCCGATCGTCTGCCTGGTGGCGGCGGTCGCGGTCTGGATGACCCCCGCACGCTGGTGGCGGGGCAGCGCGCTCGACTGGTTCGACGCGGTCGGGCTGGCGGCCTATGCGGTGTACGGCGCGGCCAAGGCCACCAGCTATGGGATACCGCCGGTGGCCGCGGCGATGCTGGGGGTCGTCTCGGCCTGTGTCGGCGGCATCATTCGCGACGTGATCGCGGGTGAGCCGTCGATCCTGATGCGGCCCGAACTCTACGTCACCGCCGCCGCGCTGGCCTCGACCAGCTATGTGGCGCTGATGCTGCTCGGCGTGCCGGGGGCGGGGCCGATCGCGGCACTGGCCGGGTTCATCCTGCGCGGGGCGGCGATCCATTACCGGATCGCCTTGCCTGCGTATCCCGCCAAGGAGCGAGACGGAGGGTGATGCCCTTGGGCTTCGACTTCGCTCAGCCTGAACGGGGGTTTGGGAAGACTACCCCCACGCTCCGCTCAGGATAAACTTCGGCGCAAAGCTCCGAAGTCGAAGGCTCCGCCCCAAACCTCACCGCCCCAGCATCAATTCCGGCCGCACCACCCGGTCGAAGGTCGCCTCGTCGACCAGCCCCAGTTCCAGTCCCGCTTCCTTCAACGTCTGCCCCTTCTGGTGCGCGTGCTTGGCGATCTTGGCGGCATTGTCATAGCCGATCTCGGGCGCCAGCGCGGTCACCAGCATCAGCGACCGGTCGAGCAGATCGGTGATCCGGTCGCGATTGACCGTCATCCCCTCGACCGTCCGCTCGGCGAAGCTCTCCATGCCGACCGCCAGCAGATGTACCGACCGCAAGACATTCGCCCCGATCAGCGGCTTGAAGACGTTCAGCTCCAGATGCCCCTGCAGACCGCCGACCGTGACGGCGGCGTTGTTGCCGATCACCTGCGCGGCGACCATGGTCAGCATCTCGCACTGGGTGGGGTTGACCTTGCCCGGCATGATCGAGCTGCCCGGCTCGTTGGCGGGTAGTTCCAGCTCGCCCAAGCCGGAGCGCGGCCCAGAGCCCAGCAGCCGGATGTCGTTGGCGATCTTGGTCAGCGCCACCGCCAGCACGTTCAGGGTCCCGTGCAGGTCGACCAGCCCGTCATTGCTGGCCAGCGCCTCGAACTTGTTGGGCGCGGTCGCGAAGTCGATACCGGTGGCCTCGGCGATTTCCGCCGCGATCGCCTCGGCAAAACCGTTGGGCGCGTTCAGTCCGGTGCCGACGGCCGTACCGCCCTGCGCCAGCGGCAGGATATTGCGGTGAAGCGTCCCCTCGATCCGGTCGCGGGCATTGGCCAGTTGCTGGACATAGCCGGAGAACTCCTGACCCAGGGTCAGCGGGGTCGCATCCTGCAAATGGGTGCGCCCGATCTTGACGATGTCATCCCACGCCTTCGCCTTTGCATCCAGCGCGGCGTGGAGGCGGTCGAGCGCCGGAAACAGCTGCTTCGTCACCGCCAGCGCGGCGGCGACATGGAGCGCCGTCGGGAAGGTGTCGTTCGACGACTGGCCGCGATTCACATCGTCATTGGGGTGAACCGGCGACTTGCCGCCACGCGTGCCGGTCAACATCTCGTTCGCGCGACCAGCGATCACCTCATTGGCGTTCATGTTGGACTGGGTGCCAGAGCCCGTCTGCCAGATGACGAGCGGGAACTGGTCGTCATGTCGTCCGTCGATCACCTCCTGTGCCGCCGCTTCGATGGCGTCGGCCTTTTCGCCGGAGAGGCCGTGGCCGCGATTGATCCGCGCGGCGGCCTTTTTCACGATGGCCAGCGCATGGACGATGCCGATCGGCATCTGCTCGCGCGCGCCGAACGGAAAATTCTCGAGGCTGCGCTCGGTCTGGGCGCCCCAATAGGCGCTGGCGGGAACCTCGATCGGGCCGATCGAATCGGTTTCGGTGCGGGTCTGGGTCATGGAGTGAGGGACTCACCGGCGCGCGATGGGTTCCGTACGAACAAAAACCCCGCCGACCAAGGTCGACGGGGTTTTGAAGCCAGGGGAGGGGACTTGCGGCCCCATCCCGTTAGCGGCGGCAATAGCCGGGGTTGTTCGACTTTTCGATCGCGTTGCCGGCCAGGGCACCTGCGCCACCGCCCAGGATCGTGCCGAGCGTACGGTCGCCCCGCGTGTCGATCGTGCGGCCGAGCAGGCCACCTGCGATCGCGCCGACGATGGTGCCCGTGGTGCCGCTGTTGCAGCGCTGGGGACCGCGATAGGCATAGCCGCGCTGGTCGTAATAGCCGCGATCACCACGGTAACCGCGATCGTAACGCGGGCCACGGTTGTAGCCATCTGCATAGGCATCGCCGTACGCGCGGCTGTCGCCATAGCCACGATCGTAATAGCGCTGTGCCGAGGCAGTGTTCGGAACCATGGCCGTGGCGCCGATGGCAAGGGCGGCGGCAGCGAGCGAGAGCTTTTTGAACATCACAATCTCCCTTGATCTTCAAACCGGCGGCGGCGGGATGATTCCCGTCGTCGTTGAAGAGCTTTTGCCCGATTCGCGATGTTCCAATGCTGAATGCGCTTGTTAGCTGTTGTTCATGCGAAACGTCATGCTTCCCCCGCCACGCCCTTGCCGATAGGAGGGGGCGATGACGCGCCCGCGCCTTGCCCTGTTCGATTGCGACGGCACCCTGGTCGACAGCCAGGCCAATATCTGCCTCGCAGCGGTCGAAGCCTTTCAGCTGTCCGACCTGACCCCGCCACCCGCCGCGGCGATTCGCCGGATCGTCGGCCTCAGCCTGGTCGAGGCGATGCGCGTGCTGGCCCCCGATGCGACCGACGCCGCGCACCACCGGCTGGCGGCGGATTACAAGGCCGCCTTCTTTCGCCTGCGCACGGCGGGCGCGATGGAGCCCGAGCCGCTGTTCGAGGGGATCCCCGCGCTGCTCGACCATCTGGCGGGCGAGGGCTGGCTGATGGGCGTGGCGACGGGCAAGTCCGATCGCGGGCTGGCACGGGTGCTGGCCGAACATGGGCTGACGCATCACTTCGTCACCTTGCAGACCGCCGACCGGCATCCCTCCAAGCCCGATCCGTCGATGGTCCTCGCGGCGATGGCGGAGGCGGGGGTCGCGGCGGGCGATGTGGCGATGATCGGCGATACCAGCTTCGACATGGCGATGGGCAAGGCGGCGGGCGCGTTCGCGGTCGGCGTCGCATGGGGATATCATGACGTGCACGATCTGGTGAACGCGGGCGCCGACGTCGTCGCGCAAGAGGTGGCGGACCTGCCCGCCCTGCTGGTGCGCGCATGACCGGCGGCGACCGCACGGCACGGCGCCACTGGTTCATCATCATGGCCGTCCGCCTGGTCGGCGTGGCGGGTGCGCTGTTCGGCGTGGTGCTCGCCTCGCGCGGGGTCACCTGGCCGCACAAGGCGTTGGGGGTGGCGATCATCTTCTCCGCGCTCGGCATGATCGCGATCGTACCGGCCGGGCTGGCGCATCGCTGGCGGAGTGGCGGCGAATGAGGCGGTTCTGGACCGACGTGACCGTCGATGCCGAACGTGTCGTGCGGCTGGACGACAAGCCGGTGCGCACGCCCGGCCGCGTGCCGCTGGCCCTGCCGACGCCCGCGCTGGCCGAGGCGGTGGCCGGGGAATGGCGCGACGTGACCGAGACCGTGGACCCGCGCGCCATGCCGCTGACCGGCCTCGCCAACGCCGCGATCGACCGGATCGCCGCCGATCCCGCGCCCTTCGCCACCGGGCTGGCGCGTTATGCCGAAAGCGATCTGCTCTGCTACCGCGCCGATTCACCGCCCGAACTGGTAGAGCGGCAGGATGCGGTGTGGAACCCGCTGCTCGACTGGGCGCGCGATCGCTATGACGTGCATTTCACGCTGGTGACCGGCATCATACATCAAGCGCAGCCGCCCGCCACCGTCGAGCGACTGGCGCAGGCGGTGGCGGCGCTCGACCCGTTCCGGCTCGCGGCGCTGTCGCCGGTGGTGACGATCACCGGCTCGCTGGTGCTGGCGCTTGGGCTGCTGGGGGGCGCGGCGGATGCGGACGCGATCTGGATCGCGGCGCATGTCGACGAGGATTTCCAGGCCGAGATATGGGGCGAGGATTATCTCGCCATCGAGGCGCGCGAGGCGAAGCGGCGCGAGTTCGACGCGGCGGTCCGGTTCCTGGGCGCGCTCGAGTAAACCGGGGATGCGTCGAAGGCCGGTATCCGGCATGGGCTTCGACTTCGTTCCGCCTGAACGGACTTGGGGGTGAATCAGTCAGGAGTGGGGCGGCTCACTTGGTATGCGTCTTCACCGATCCACTCCTCCGTTCGCACGGAGCGAAATCGAAGCGCACGGGACAGCGTCCGCCCGGAACGATGCCGTTACTTCGTCGTCAGCTTGCGGATGAACCCGATCAGCCCGGTCTGGCGCGAGCGCTTCAGGCGTTCGGCCTGCAGGATGGTCTTCACCCCCTGGAAGCACTGCTCGACATCGTCATTGACCAGGACATAGTCATAGCCGTCCCAGTGGCTGACCTCGTTGGTCGCGCGTGCCATGCGGGCGTCGATCACCGCGACCGTATCGGTCGCGCGGCGCTCGAGGCGCTGGCGCAGTTCTTCCATCGAGGGCGGGAAGATGAACACGCGGACCACGTCGCCGCCCGCGATCTGGAACAGCTGCTGCGCGCCTTGCCAATCGATGTCGAACAGCACGTCCTTGCCCGCCGCCAGCATCGCCTCGACCTGCGCGCGCGGGGTGCCGTAGCGGTTGTCGAAGACATGCGCCCATTCGAGGAACTCGTCATTCGCCACCATGCGGCGAAATTCCTCGAGACCGACGAAATGATAGTCCTTGCCGTCCACCTCGCCCGGCCGGATGCCGCGCGTCGTGGCCGACACCGACATTTGCAGGCCGTCATCATCGGCCAGCAGCTTGCGCGCGATCGTCGACTTGCCCGCGCCCGAGGGCGAGGACAGCACGAACAACATGCCGCGGCGCTTCAGCTTGTGGAGATCGTCGGGGTGGGCGTGCGAGTTGGGCATGTCTGCCTTTGACGCACGCAGTCGCAGCGCGTCAAGAGATGCTTGACGCGCTGCGACATAAGCTGGCCGAGAGGCGATGTTTAGAAGCGGTCACCCGTGACCTTGCCCGCCTTGCGACGGTCATAGGCCTTCTTGGCCGCATAGCCGCCGCCGAGCAGCAGGCCGAGCGGACCCAGGCGGCGCATGCCGCCGACGGCCAGCGCACCCAGCGCCGCGCCCTTCAGGCCGTTATTGCCGTCGCGGCGGCCGACTTCGCGCCCGACGAGCGCGCCAATGATACGTCCGATCATGCTGTCTCTCCGAATAGCTTGTTCTTGATCTCGCCCGCGCCGCGCAACACCGCCCAGCCCACCGCATAGGTGATGGCCAGCGGTAGCACGACTTTCAGGACATTGGCGGTCACCGCGCCGATGATCGCGCCGTCGGCGACACCGTCTTCGCCCGACATGCCGTCGATGGCGGCGCCCACCATGGCGCCGATGGTCGTTGCACCCATTGCCTATGCCCTTCGTTGCTCAGGGCAGGAAAAGCACGGGAGGGGCGATGGGTTCCGTCGATCATATCCTCCCCGGCACGGGGAGGTGGCAGGGCGAAGCCCTGACGGAGGGGGCGTGCCGGATAGGAAGTCCTGTGCGGCAATGCCCCTCCACCACCGCTTCGCGGAGGTCCCCCTCCCCAAGCATAGCGTGGGGAAGAATATGTTCAGCCCTTGGCCGCGACCCTGGCTTCGATCGCGTCCCAGATCAGGCCCGCCACATCGGTGCCGTCGAACTTTTCGATCGCGACGATGCCGGTGGGGGAGGTGACGTTGATTTCGGTCAGCCATTCGCCGCCGATCACGTCGATGCCGACGAACAACAGCCCGCGCCGCTTCAACTCCGGCCCCAGCACCGCGCAGATCTCGCGCTCGCGCTCCGTCAGCTCGGTCTTTGCCGCCGATCCGCCGACCGCCAGGTTGGAGCGGATCTCGCCCTCGCCGGGCAGGCGGTTGATCGCACCGGCGACCTCGCCGTCGATCAGGACGATGCGCTTGTCGCCCTTGGCCACGGCGGGCAGGAAGGCCTGGACCATATGCGGCTCGCGATAGGCGGTGTTGAACACCTCGATGAGTGCCGACAGGTTCGCGCCGTCGCGGCCGACCTTGAAGATCGCCTTGCCGCCATTGCCGTGCAGCGGCTTGATGACGATCTCGCCATGCTGCGCCAGAAACGCGCGCGCCTCGTCCAGCGAGCGGGTGACCAAAGTCGGCGGCATGAACTGCGGATAGTCGAGGACGAAGACCTTTTCCGGCGCGTTGCGCACGCTACGCGGATTGTTGACGACCAGAGTCTTCTCGCCGACCCGCTCCAGCAGATGGGTGGCGGTGATATAGCCCAGGTCGAAGGGCGGGTCCTGCCGCATCAGCACGACATCGGCCTCGTCGCCCAGATCCAGCTTCACCGGTTCGCCAAAGCGGTAATGGTTGCCCGCGACGCGCTGTACGGTGACGGGATGGGCCCGGACCCACAGATGCCCGCCCGACCAGTTGAGGTCTCCCGCATCGTAATGGAACAGCCTATGCCCGCGTGCCTGCGCCGAAAGCATCAGCGCGAATGTCGAGTCCCCGGCGATGTTGATCTGGTCCATCGGGTCCATCTGGACGGCGACGGTCAGCGGCTTGGACAGCAGCTCGGACATGGGGGTGTTCCTTCGTTCGGACGGGGCTTGGCCACGGCAGGTAATCGCTCCCCCGGCCGCTGTCACCCGCACCATGCGTTTTCGATGTGACGCGGCCGCGTGCCCGGCGCGAGCAGGATGACGTCGACCCGGATATCGTCGCCCGGCCCGGCATAGCTCGGCATCAACACCTCGGCCGCCGCCGCCACCCGCGCCAGCCGCCGTTCGTCGATCGCGAAGTCGAGCTCGGCGGCGGTCTTGCGCGTCTTCACCTCGACAAACGCGACCAGCGACCCGCGCCGCGCGATCAGGTCGACCTCGCCAGCGGGCGTCCGCACGCGGCGGTCGAGGATGGACCAGCCCTTGAGGCGCAACCACCAGGCGGCGAGACGCTCGCCACGTCGGCCTGCGGCTTCGGCAGCACGCCGCTGCACGCTATTGCGCATCCGTCATCCCCAGCATCTGGCGTGCAGATAAAGGGCAAGTTCGCGCGCATGTCGACCCCAATGGGGGAACAGCAGACGGAACGACCATGCGGCATCGTCCGCGCCTAAATTTGTAGCGTGCCACACGACTTGGCGCAGATCGCGGGTGATGTCGGCCAAATCGTCGATCGCATCCGCCATCATCAACGCCTCGTCGATCGAGGCCAGCGGATCTGTGACACGGTACAGGCCCAAATCTGGGAAACGCTGGGCCACGTCACGATACAGCGCCGCGCCATCGACGGGCGGGGGATCGTGGTCTTCGTCCGCGCAGTCCGCCATCGGGACGTCATGCGACCGAGCCAGCAGTCGATCGAGCGCCTGGGCCAGGGCCTCGATTGTCGGCACCTCGTCGCCCCACAACACAGACAGGAGATCATGCGCGACCTCGGCGGCGGACGGTGCATGACCAGGCTCAGGACGAGGCGTCATGCCGGGATGACGCTGACCATAGTGTCGATGGGTTCAGCATTGCGATGACCATCGGCACTATGGCTGAAGCGGAAGCGTTGCATCCGATAGGCTTGCTACCGGACTATCCCGCCGACAAGTCGAAATCGGGAAGGGCGCCAGGTTGGTTGATGGCCACTTATCGTCAGGACCGAAGGTGCGGCTTGACGCCTTCCTATACGATGGGGGCGAACCGACGTCTGAATTAGGGGGGGGCGTTCATTGTTGGCTGATAATCGGCGATTGACGCCGAGGCCATGTCGATCAGGCTGCCATTTCCTCCGGCGCGGTCAGCCAGGCCAGGCTGTCCTCGGCATTGTCGAAGACCCGCAGATAGGGTTGGGTCATCAGGCGTCGGATCTGTTGCCGCCCGATCGCGCTGCGGTTGACCATCGCGATGCGGCTGGCGCGGGGGAAGCCTTGGAGGGCCTGGTGGACCGTCATGATCGCATCCTTGGGCTGAACCGTCGTCGCGTTCATGTCGATGCGCAGGCGATAACCGGGCCGAAAGCCGCTGCGCCGGAACGCATCGATCAGTTCGCGGGCATAGCGTGTCGCGATCTCGGGCGTGAACAAGCCGGTCCACTGGATATCGAGCAGGTTGATGTCGTGACGGAATTCAAAGGCGTACAAGATGCGGCTCCCCAGTCCCATCCTGGACCGGGAAGCCTTGAGAAATCGCTAACGCCGCGTTGCCTGATCGTCGGACTTGCCGTCCTTCATGGCCAGCGCGCGAGTGTAGAGCGTCTTGCGGTCGAGCCCCAGCGCCTTGGCAACCTCGCTCGCCGCGCGGCCGACGGGCAGGCGGGTCAGCGCTTCCGCCAGCGCGGCGTCGGCGTCCTGTTCGGTGGCGGGCGGCGCTTCGCCCGGCGGCGCGACGACGATCGCGATCTCGCCCTTCGGCCCGCCCTCGGCATAGCGGGCGGCGAGGGTGGAGAGCGTGCCGGTCACGGCCTCTTCGAACTTCTTGGTGATCTCGCGGGTCACCGCCGCCTCGCGGTCGCCCAGCCCTTGCGCCAGCGCGGTCAGCGTCGCGGCCAGGCGGGGGCCTGATTCATAAAGGACCAGGGTGGCGCGGATCGACGCGATCTCGGCGATGGCGTCGGCGCGGGCCTTTTCCTTGGAGGGCAGGAAACCGGCGAACAGGAAGCGGTCGGTGGGCAGCCCCGCCAGCGTCAGCGCGGCAATGGCGGCGCACGGGCCCGGGATCGTCACCACCATGTGCCCCGCCGCGCGGGCATCGCGCACCAGCTTGTAACCAGGGTCGGAGATCAGCGGCGTCCCTGCATCCGACACCAGCGCCACCGCCTGGCTGGCCATGCGCGCGATCAGGCCGGGGCGGACATGCTCGGCATTATGATCGTGATAGGGCTGCATGGGCCGCTTGATGCCGATGTGGCGGAGCAGTCCGGCGGTCACCCGGCTGTCCTCGACGGCGATGAGATCGGCGTTCGTCAATATGTTGGCCGCCCGCGGCGACAGATCGCCGAGATTGCCGATCGGGGTCGCGACGATGTACAGGCCGGGTTCGAGAGTGTGTTCGGTTTGGGTCACGGGGATCGTCATGACAGAGGCAAGGCTGTTCGTACAACCGGGGGCCGCAGATTCGGGCGCTCCCAAAATCCGGCTGCAGCCTCTGGGGCGCAGCCTGGCGCTGGCCGCCACGCTGTTCCTGGGTGCGTGTCAGACGATCGTCCCGCGCGGACCCGTCGAGCCGCAGCCGACCGGGCCCAGCCCCGCCACGCCGCGTCCCTCGCGCGATGTCGAGGCAGGCCTGCCGCGCGATACCGCCCGCCACCGCGTCGCGCTGCTCGTGCCGCTGTCGGGCAGCAATGCCGGGGTCGGCCAGTCGATCGCCAATGCCACGATGCTGGCGCTGCTCGACGCGCAGGCCGACACGATCCGAATCACCAATTACGACACAACGTCCGGTGCGGCGGCGGCGGCGCAGAAGGCGATCGCGGAAGGTGCGCAACTGATCCTCGGACCGCTGCTGTCCGAGGATGTCCGCGGGGTCGCCCCCGTCGCACGCGCCGCGCGGGTACCGGTCATCAGCTTTTCCAACGATATCGGCGTGGCGGGCAATGGCACCTACCTGATGGGCTATACCCCGGCCCAGTCGATCGAGCGGGTCGTCGATTATGCACGCGGGCGCGGCGTCACGACCTTTGCGGGTCTGGTGCCCAACGGCCTGTATGGCGAGCGGGCGTCGACCGCCTTCCTGCGCGCGGTCGAAGGGGCAGGGGGGCAGGTCGTCTCGCTCCAGCCCTATGGCCGGGTGGCGGGCGGCATTGCCTCGGCGGCGCAGCGCCTGACCGCCAAGGCTCCTTATGATGCCGTGCTGATCGCCGATGGTGGCGCGACGGCGGCGGCGGCGGCCCCCATCCTGAAGCGCGGGGCGGGCGCACGGACCCGGCTGCTGGGCACCGAATTGTGGAATTCCGAATCCGGCATCGCCGCGCGCGCGCCGCTCAACGGGGCCTGGTTCGCCAGCGTCTCGAACAATCTCTACCGCCAATATGCCACCAAATATCGTGCCCGGTTCAGGGCGGCGCCTTATCGGCTGTCGAGCCTAGGCTACGACTCGGTGCTGCTGACCGTGCGTATCGCGCGCGACTGGCGGATGAACGCACCCTTCCCGGAAGCGCGACTGCGCGCGTCGGACGGTTTCTCAGGGATCGACGGTGCGTTCCGCTTCGGCCGCGACGGCGTGGCCGAGCGCGCGCTCGAGGTGCAGGAAATCCGCGACGGCACCGCCGTGACCGTCAGCCCGGCGCCAGCCGGCTTCGACGGCTGAGCGCGGTCTATTCGAATCTGGCAGGTAAAAAACAGGCCGGGATGACGAAGCATCCCGGCCCGAGTTGAGGGACGTCCGGGCCGACCGACTTTTAGCGCTCTTCGTGTCGGTCGTTGCGAAGTTGTCCGGGATCGACAGGTTCAGGACGTGGACGACGGACAAGCGCAATGTGGCGGTCGAATATCGACCGGGATGTTCCTTGATCTGTCGATATCGGCGATGGCGAGGCGGCGACCAATAACACGTCGCCCCGCCGGTCAGATCACCAGATCGCGCAGGATCGCGTCGAGAAGCAGGGCTCCTGCATCGGTCACGATCAGGCGGTCGGTGTCCTGACGGACAAGGCCTTGTCGCGACAGACGGGCGAGCGCGTCGGCGTCCACCATGATGCGTCCCTCCGCCAGCGCAGTGATGCGCGCCATCTCGACGCCCTCCGTCAGGCGCAGGCCCATTACCAGCGCCTCGGTCGCGCGGGTGACGGGGGCGAGGGTTTCCTCCGCCTCGATGCCATGGCCGTTGCGATCCACCGCGGCCATCCAGTTTTCGGGCTTCTTGCGCCGGACGGTCGCCGTGCCCTGACGGCGGCCATGTGCGCCGGGGCCGATCCCGGCATAGTCGCCGTAGCGCCAATAGGTCAGGTTGTGGCGGCTCTCCGCGCCGGGCCGGGCGTGGTTCGACGTCTCATAGGCGGGCAGGCCGGCCGCGGCGGTGATGGCCCGCGTCGTCTCGAACAGGTCGGCGGCGGCGTCGCCGTCCGGGATGACCAGCCGCCCGGCGGCCGCCTCGGTATGGAAGCGGGTGCCCGGCTCGATGGTCAGCTGGTAGAGCGACAGATGCTCGGTGCCATAGCCGATCGCGCGGGTCAGTTCCGCCTCCCAATCCGCCAGTGGCTGGCCGGGGCGGGCGTAGATCAGGTCGAAGCTGACGCGGCCGAACACGCTTTGCGCCGTCTGCAGCGCGCGCAGCGCCTCGTCGACACCGTGCGCGCGGCCCAGGAAATGCAGGGCCTCGTCATCGAGCGCCTGCACGCCCAGCGAAGCCCGGTTGACCCCGGCGGCTGCCAGGTCGGCGAAGCGGGCCGCCTCGACCGAAGAGGGATTGGCCTCCAGCGTGATCTCGATCCCCTCGGCAAAGCCCCAGTGGCGCTCGGCCGCGTCCAGGATCGCCGCCACCGTGGACGGCGGCATCAGCGAGGGGGTGCCGCCACCGAAGAAGATCGACGTCAGCCGCCGTCCGGGCAGCATCGTGGCTTCATGCGCCAGATCGGCGAGCAGCGCGTCGGCCCAGGCGGCCTGGTCCACCGACTCGCGGACATGGCTGTTGAAGTCGCAATAGGGGCATTTGGAAACGCAGAAGGGCCAATGGACGTAAAGGGCGAGGGGCGCGGCGGTCGGTGATATTGCGGAGGACATGATGTACTCCGATATGGCCGTGATGCGCACGCTTCGCCATCTCTTATCGCTTTGCCTGCCCGCCCTGCTCGCGGCGTGCGGGCTCCTTGGGGCGTCGGAGGCGGTCCGCGCCGAGGAGCAGCCTCCGCGCGTCGTCGAGGAAATGGCCTCGGGCGTGGCGGCGCCGCGCGGCGTCGGCCTGCTGCGCCAGGCGATGATGGACGGTCATCGCGGCGCGCGCGCAGCGCTGGGGCAGGCACCGTTGCGGTGGGACGAGGGGCTGGCCGCCAGCGCGCTGACCTATGCGCGGGAAATGGCGCGGACCGGCCGGTTCGAACATGCGCAGCAACCGCAGGGGCCGACGCGGCAGGGTGAGAATTTGTGGACGGGCACGCGCGGCGCGTATCGTTACGACGAGATGATGGGCCATTGGCTGGCCGAGCGGCGGCTGTTCACGAACCTGCCCGTGCCGCAGTCCAGCCGGACCGGCAAGTTCGGCGATGTCGGCCATTATAGTCAGATCGTCTGGGCGCGCAGCACGGCGGTCGGCTGCGCGATGGCCAGCAACAGGCGCGACGACTTCCTCGTTTGCCGCTATAGCCCCACGGGTAACGTCTTTGGCGAGCGGGCTTTCTGAATTCGCCGGGACGGACGAAAGGTGTGACGCACATGGCGAATCCGTATGACCCGATGGCATGGCTCGCCTTCTGGACCGCACCCGCCCGTTTCGCGGTGATGGCGGGTGAGGCGATGATGAGTGCGCAGAGCGTGATGGCGACCCGGATGGCGGCGATGGCGACCGGCACCTCGTCGGCGGCCGAGATGACGCTGATGGTCAGCGAGAAGGTCAAGGCGTTCGACCAGTCGGCCAGGGTCTGGAATCGCGACCAGGCCGCACTGTCGAAGTTGTCGCGTCGCGATCCGCGGGGCGGGATGCTCGACGTCTGGGAATCGATGGCACGTGCGATGCTGATCGGCGCGTCGATGCCGGTCCAGGCGATGACGCCGGTGCACCGGACGGTCACGGCCAACCAGAAGCGGCTGGCCAAGCGGTAGAATCTCTCCCTCCCCGGAACGGGGAGGGAGACCAGCCGCAGGCTGGTGGAGGGGGATCACTGCAAAGGGTTCACCTCGCGGAAGCCCCCCTCCGTCAGGCCTTCGGCCTGCCACCTCCCCGAAGCGGGGAGGATGTTTTTAGAATACCGCCTTCACCATCTGTCCGAATGCGTCGGCGCGGTGGCTGATGCGGTTCTTTTCGTCCTGGTCCATCTCGGCGAAGGTTTCGGTCCCACCGATCGGCTGGAAGATCGGGTCGTAGCCATGGCCCTTGTCCCCGCGCGGCGGCCAGACGATCGTGCCGTCGACGCGCCCCTCGAACCATTCGACATGGCCATCGGGCCAGCCGACCGCGAGTGCGCAGACGAAGTGCGCCGCGCGGCTCATGTCCGGCTCCTCGTTCAGCCGATCCTCGACCGCGCGCATCGCCATGGCGAAGTCCTTTTCCGGCCCCGCCCAGCGTGCCGAGAACAGCCCCGGATCGCCGCCCAGCGCCTCGACGCACAGGCCGCTATCGTCGGACAGGGCGGGCAGGCCGGACAGGTCGGCGGCGGCCAGCGCCTTTAGCTCGGCATTCGCCACGAAGGTCGTACCGGTTTCCTCGGGCTCGGGCAGGTCGAGGTCGCCCGCCGCGATCACCTCCATACCGTAAGGTGCCAGGAGTTCGCGAAACTCGACGATCTTGCCCTTGTTGTGGCTGGCCAGCACCAGCTTGCCGGGCGTCAGTTTGCGGATCGCCTGGCGGCCATTGCCTTCGCCGCTCATGCGCGGATCGCTTGCTCTTGCGCGGCGAAGATCTCGGTGCAGCCCATGCGCGCCAGACGGAGCAGGCGGAGCAGCGCTTCCTCGTCATAGGTCGCGTTCTCGGCGGTCGCCTGGACCTCGGCGATGTGGCCGTTCTCGATCAGGACGAAGTTCGCATCCGCGTCGGCGGCCGAATCCTCGATATAGTCGAGGTCGAGGACGGGCGTGCCCTTATGGATGCCGCACGAGACGGCCGCCACCTTGTTGCGGATCGGGTCGCTGGTCAGCTTGCCCTCGGCCATCAGCTTGTTGACCGCCATGCGCAGCGCGACCCACGCGCCCGAAATCGCGGCGGTGCGGGTGCCGCCATCGGCCTGGATCACGTCGCAGTCGATCGTGATCTGACGCTCGCCCAGCGCCTTCAGGTCGCAGACGGCGCGCAGGGAACGGCCGATCAGCCGCTGGATTTCCTGTGTGCGGCCCGACTGCTTGCCCTTGGCGGCTTCGCGGCTGCCGCGGGTATGGGTGGCGCGGGGGAGCATGCCATATTCGGCGGTCACCCAGCCTTCGCCCTTGCCGCGCAGGAAGGGGGGCACGCGCTCTTCGACGCTGGCGGTGACGAGCACCTTGGTATCGCCGAACCCGATCAGCACCGAACCTTCGGCGTGGCGGGTGAAGTTCGGCGTGATGGTGATGGGACGCATCTGGTCGGGCATCCGGCCGGACGGGCGCATAGTCTTCTCCTTGTTCCTTGGCGACTGCCCTAACCGCCCCCCGCGCGATGCGCCAGAGAGGACGGCGGCGATCGGAAGACGACGACCTTCTTCTCTGCGTCCTCTGCGCCTTTGCGCGAAATTTTCTCACGCGGAGACGCGGAGCCGCGGAGATTGTTTGGTTCTTCCTCCGCGTCTCCGCGCCTCCGCGTGAACCAATCTTTCCTTTTGCGCGCAGAGGCGCAGAGGACGCAGAGAGAAGAGTGTCTTCCGATCGCTTGAGCGGGCGGGCTGGCAACCCTACATTCGCGTCATGGCCACCCCACCGATCACCGAGTTGACCGACCGGGCGCGCAATATCTTTCGCGTGGTGGTCGACAGCTATCTGACCAGCGGCCAGCCCGTGGGGTCGAAGACGATCGCGCTGTCGGGGATCAACCTGTCGCCTGCCTCGATCCGCAACGTCCTCCAGGAACTGGAGGAGCGTGGACTTCTGGCGGCGCCGCATACCAGTGCGGGGCGGATGCCGACCGATGTCGGATTGCGGCTGTTCGTCGACGGCATGATGCACGCCATGGAGCCCAGTGCGCAGGAACGCGCCGCGATCGAGGCGCGGGCGGCGCGCACCGGCCCGGTCGAGGAGGCGCTGGCGGCGACGACGGCGGTGCTGTCGGGCCTGTCGGCGTGCGCGGGACTGGTGATGGTGCCCAAGCGCGAGATGAAGCTGCGCTCGATCGGCTTCGTGCCGCTCTCGCCGAGCCAAGCGCTGGCCGTGCTGGTCGCGGAGGACGGGGCGGTCGAGAACCGGGTGCTGGAATTGCCGCCGGGCATGACCGGCTCGGCGCTGATCGAGGCGGGCAATTATCTGTCCGCGACGCTCTCCGGGCTGACGCTGGCCCAGGCGCGCGAGCGGCTGGAGCGTGAGCTGGCGGCGGGGCGCGCGGCGCTGGACGGCGCGGCGCGGGCGCTGGTCGAACAGGGGCTGGCGGTGTGGAGCGAGGATGGCGAGCGGCGTCCGATCCTGATCGTGCGCGGGCAGGGGCGGTTGATCGATGCCGCCGCCGCCGCGGACCTGGAGCGGGTCCGCGACCTGCTCGACGATCTGGAGGGCAAGCAGGAGGTGGCGCACCTGCTCGACTCGGCGCGGGCCGGGGATTCGACGCGAATCTTTATCGGCGCGGAGAACAAGCTGTTCGCGCTGTCCGGATCGTCGGTGATCGCGCGACCGTTTCGTGGCCTTGACGGCCAGGTGGTCGGTGTGGTCGGCGTAATCGGGCCGACGCGGTTGAACTATGCCCGCGTCGTGCCCATGGTGGATTTCACGGCGGCAACGCTCGCCCGCATGATGGGCTGAACAGGGATTATGATGAGCGACAATACGACCAACGAGACCCAGGACCTGCGCGAAGAGACGGCAGAGGCCGCGCCGGAAGTGGCGGTGCAGGACCGAGTGGCCGAGCTGGAGAACCAGCTGGCCGAGGCCAAGCAGCAATATCTCTATGCCCAGGCCGAGAACCAGAATG
This sequence comes from Sphingomonas flavida, assembly GCF_036663655.1. Classification (NCBI taxonomy): domain Bacteria; kingdom Pseudomonadati; phylum Pseudomonadota; class Alphaproteobacteria; order Sphingomonadales; family Sphingomonadaceae; genus Sphingomonas; species Sphingomonas flavida. The sequence continues at coordinate 177,774 of NZ_JAXOJH010000004.1, read as the reverse complement.
TCCGCCGCCGCGCCGAGAAGGAAGCGGTCGACGCACGCAACTATGCCGCGACGTCGTTCGCGCGCGACGTCCTGTCGGTCGCCGACAATCTCCAGCGCGCGCTGGCGGCGATCCCGGCCGATCTGCGCACCGACGACAAGTGGAAGGGCCTGGTGACCGGCCTGGACGCCACGGGTCGCGAGATGGACAGCGTGCTGGGTCGTCACGGCATCACCAAGATCGAGGCGATGGGCCAGGCGCTCGACCCCAACAAGCACCAGGCGATGATCGAAATGCCCTCCGACCAAGAGCCGGGCACGATCGTCCAGGAAATGCAGGCGGGCTATATGATCAAGGACCGACTGCTCCGCCCCGCGCTGGTCGCGGTGGCGAAGAAGCCCGACTGATCGGGCGTTCGACGGCAAAACACGAAGGGCGGTCCGATGGGCCGCCCTTTTTTACTGGTTGAGCAGCTTCAGCACGTCCTTCTGGCTTTGCTGTGCCTGGGCCAGCATGGCGATCGCCGATTGCGACAGGATCTGTTCGCGCGCCAGATTGACCGACTCCTGCGAAAAATCGGTGTCGGTGATGCGCGACCGCGCTTCCGACAGGTTCGTCGAGGCATTGCCCAGATCATTGGCCGCCGATTGCAGCCGTGTCGCGCTGGCACCCATCTGCGCCCGCACCTCACTGACCGTACCGAGCAACGCGTCGATGCGCGTCAGGGTGTTGTCAATTCGGTAGCGGTTGGTGACGTTCAGCTCCTCGGCCATCGTGAAGTGCCGCCGCTCGGCATATTCCGCCGTGCTCTGCTGCGAGAAATAGCCGCCCTTTTCCGGATCGTACCACCGCGCCCCGCTGAGGTTCAGGACGGTCGTGCCGATATCCTCTCGCTGGATGGGACGACCGTTGAAATCGCCACCCGCCATGAAGTCCTGCATCGTCACGACATGCGATTTCGGCGGGATCGTGGCGGATTCGAACGACAGATAACGGCTGTCGTTATTGTCCACGCGGGTCGGATCGAACCATTGATCGCCATAATTCTGCGACACCGTCGTGCCGATATCGTCCCATGTGACCGCTCGCCCGGCGACCTTGGCCTTGGCCATGAAATCCCAGACCGTGATGGCGTGAAAATTGGTGGGGGAGATGGTGGTCGATGGCGACGTCAGCAGGAAGGGAAACTGCTTCGCCGCGCCGTCGGGGTCGTGTCACTGGTCGCCGATCTGTTGGGTCACGGTGGTGCCGATATCGTCGCGGGTGATCTCGCGCCCGGCGATCTTGCCCTTCGCCATATAGTCATCGAACGTCACCAGATGGGTTTCGGTCCCCGCCGCCGTGGCGGGACGGGTCAGGAAGATGCTGACCTCATAGCCCGGCCCCGGATCGCGCGAGGCGTGGAGCAGTGGATAGTCCCAGGTCTTGGCGGTCTTGTCGCGATCGAACTCGGTCGACACGGGATTGATGACCAGGGGAACGGTATTGGCCGCACCCGGCCCCCCCTGGATATCGAGCCGCACGGCATTGTCGATCACCTGGCCCTGGTCATCATAGACCGGCGCCTGGGTCCGGAACAGCGAGATGCCGTTGAACGAGGCGTTCTTGAGCGTGGCGTCGATATGGCTCGACAGCGCGGACATCTCGGTCTGGATCGCCAGCCGGTCCTTCGGCCCGTACGTGTCCGATCGCGACTGGATGGTCAGTTCGCGCAGGCGCTGGAGGATGTTGGTCGTCTCCGCGAGAAAGCCGTCGGCGGTCTGGACCATCGAGATGCCGTCCATCGTGTTGCGCACGCCCTGGGCCATGCCCATGATCTGTGCGGTCATCGAATTGCCGATGGCCATCCCGGCGGCATCATCCTTGGCGGAGGTGATCCGCTGGCCGCTCGACAGTCGGGCCATGACGTCGCTGATCGAGGTGTTGGCCCGCTGTGACGCCGCCAACGCCCGCAGCGCCGCACCGTTGGTGTTGATGACCGTCATCGCTCTTCGCATCCCCAACTCGCACGCGCCTTGCGCGTGAGGGCCCAACCCGCACGCGTCCCGCGCGTGAGGGCATGGTGATGACGGCGTTAACCAAGGTGCTGCAATCCGGGGAAATTCCGGCCGGGTTTTTCCCGGATATCAGGGGCCTGGAAAAGGGATCAGGCTGTCATATTGGGCTTTCGGCGGCGCGCCCGCGACCCGTGCGCCATGGGCCAGCAGAAAGGCATGGCGCACGATCTCGGCCTGCTGCTCCAGGCCATAGCGGCGGAAACCCTGGCCCGGCTTCAGCGCATAGCCGTAGCGGCAGAAGGGATGGCGCTTCAGCGGCAGGAAGATGCCCTGCTGATGCTGCCAGATATGGACCATCTCGTGGATGAACAGCCCCTGTTCGTGGAGCGGGCAGGCGCCGAAATCCTCCCGCCACAACCCGCCATCGGGGTGGAAATGAATGCAGCCGGTCGGCGCCATCACCGTGTCGCGCGGCTGGAAGAAGATCCATTTGGTCGGCGACAGGCGGACCTTCGCGTAATCGATCGCATCGCCGAAGACGCTGCGCGACAGGGCTTCTTCGGCCGGGGTGAGGGGGCGTTTGGTCATGGCGGCGGCGATCAGCTTTCCGGCGCGGGATCGCCCGCCGCGATCACCCGTGCCCCCTGGCGCAGGCGCGTGCCGTCCGAGAAGGTGAGCAGCAACGACAGGATGCGTCCGGGCTTCACGCCCGGATTCATGTTGTAGAACATCACATGCCGCCCGCCCGGCTGAAAGGTGACGGTGGCTCCCGCCGGGATGGGAACCGCATCGACCTTTTTCATGGCCATGCCGCCTTCGTGCATCTCGCTGCCGATCGCGACGTCGCTGCTGACGTCGATCAGGCTGACCGGCCTGGCGCCGCCCTTGATGGTGAAATAGGCGGCCGCGGGGCGTCCCGCCACGGCGGGCAGGCGGACCCAGCCATTGTCGCTTTCCAGCTTGGGCTGGGATTGGCACCCGCCCAGCAGGGCCGCGGCCGACATGGGCAAAAGCCCCCAAAAAAACGCTAGCCGCATGGCAAACCCTCCCGTTTCGGCAAATCCTGAGGCGACCCTAGGTTCCATCCAATCTTGCGGCAACAAATCGCCCACCTATATCCGGCTTCGTGAACGGGGTTTTCGGTTGCCGCTTTCGGGGCCGACGGGCCCCGGCATCTGACTTCCAGACTATGTTCTTGAGGGGCATTTAGAGACTTATGGCAAAAGTGATCGGCATCGACCTCGGCACCACCAACAGCTGCGTCGCTGTCATGGAGGGCGGCAAGCCCAAGGTCATCGAAAACGCGGAAGGCGCGCGCACCACGCCGTCGATCGTCGCCTTCGCCAAGGACGGCGAGCGCCTGATCGGCCAGCCGGCCAAGCGCCAGGCGGTGACGAACCCCGACAACACCATCTTCGCGGTGAAGCGCCTGATCGGCCGTCGCTTCGACGACCCCGTCACCAAGAAGGACACCGAGCTGGTTCCGTATTCGATCGCGCGCGGACCGAACGGCGACGCGTGGGTCAATGCGGGCGGCAAGGATTACAGCCCGTCGCAGATCAGCGCCTTCACGCTGCAGAAGATGAAGGAAACCGCCGAATCGTACCTGGGCGAGACGGTGACCCAGGCGGTCATCACCGTGCCTGCGTACTTCAACGACGCACAGCGCCAGGCGACCAAGGACGCCGGCCAGATCGCGGGCCTCGAAGTGCTGCGCATCATCAACGAGCCGACGGCGGCGGCGCTGGCGTACGGCCTGGAGAAGCAGGACGGCAAGACGATCGCGGTCTATGACCTTGGCGGCGGCACGTTCGACATCTCGATCCTCGAGATCGGCGACGGCGTGTTCGAGGTGAAGGCGACCAACGGCGACACCTTCCTGGGCGGCGAGGACTTCGACAACAAGATCGTCGAGTTCCTGGCGTCGGGCTTCCAGAAGGACGAGGGTATCGACCTTGCCAAGGATAAGCTGGCGCTCCAGCGTCTGAAGGAGGCGGCCGAAAAGGCGAAGATCGAGCTGTCCTCGGCCCAGTCGACCGAAGTGAACCTGCCCTTCATCACCGCCGACCAGAACGGCCCGAAGCATCTGGTCAAGACGATCACCCGCGCCGATCTGGAGCGTCTGGTCGAGGACCTGATCCAGCGCACGCTGGAGCCCTGCAAGAAGGCGCTGGCCGATGCGGGCATGAAGGCCGACGAGATCGCCGACGTGGTGCTGGTGGGCGGCATGACCCGCATGCCGCGCGTCCGTGAAGTCGTGAAGAACTTCTTCGGCAAGGACCCGCACACCGGCGTCAATCCGGACGAAGTCGTCGCCATGGGTGCGGCGATCCAGGCGGGCGTGCTGCAGGGCGACGTCAAGGACGTGCTGCTGCTCGACGTGACTCCGCTGTCGCTGGGGATCGAGACGCTGGGCGGCATCATGACCAAGATGATCGACCGCAACACGACGATCCCGACCAAGAAGAGCCAGGTCTATTCGACCGCCGACGACAACCAGAACGCGGTGACGATCCGGGTCTTCCAGGGCGAGCGCGAAATGGCGCAGGACAACAAGATGCTGGGCCAGTTCGACCTGGTCGGCATCCCGCCCGCGCCGCGCGGCGTGCCGCAGATCGAGGTCACGTTCGACATCGACGCCAACGGCATCGTCAACGTCTCGGCCAAGGACAAGGGCACCGGCAAGGAGCAGCAGATCCGTATCCAGGCATCGGGTGGTCTGTCGGACAACGACATCGACCAGATGGTGCGTGACGCCGAGAAGTTCGCCGAGGACGACAAGAAGCGTCGCGCCGAGGCGGAGGCGAAGAACAATGCCGAGTCGCTGATCCACACGACCGAGCGCCAGCTGGCCGACAATGGCGACAAGATCGACGCGTCGCTGAAGTCGGAGATCGAGGCGGCGATCGCCGAGACCAAGACGGCGGTCGAGGGTGGCAACCCCGACACCATGAACGAGAAGGCGCAGGCCCTCGCTCAGGTCGCGATGAAGATGGGCCAGGCCATCTATGAAAAGCAGCAGCAGGCCGAAGCCTCGCCCGCTGCCGACGCTGGTCAGGCCAAGCAGGACGATGTGGTCGACGCCGAATTCTCGGAAGTCGACGACACCAAGTAAGACCATCGGCCCGGTCCGCCTTCGGGTGGGCCGGGCCCCTGGCTGTTATTGCGAATACCGCCCCGGCATTTCCTCGGGGCATGAAGTGGCGAAGCGCTTGGGCGGTCGCTCCGTCCGGCCTGACGGCACGGTCGGCGGCCGCACCATCCACCAGCGCAGGGGCGAGACCGGGCATGAGCACGACGATCGACTATTATGAACTGCTCGAATGCGAGCGCACGGCGGACGATGCGACGATCAAGTCGCGCTACCGCAAGCTGGCCATGCAGTACCATCCGGACCGCAATGCGGGCTGCAAGGACTCCGAGGCCAAGTTCAAGGCGATCAGCGAAGCCTATGACTGTCTGAAGGACCCGCAGAAGCGGGCCGCCTATGACCGCTACGGCCATGCCGCGTTCCAGCAGGGCATGGGCGGCGGTGGCGGCGGCCATGGCGGCCAGGACTTCGGCGCCTTCTCCGATATCTTCGAAAGCGTCTTTGGCGAATTCATGGGCGGCGGACGCGGCGGCGGGCGGCAATCGCCCCGGCGCGGCGCGGACCTGCGCTACGACATGGAAATCACCCTGGAAGAGGCGTTTCACGGCAAGCAGACCGAGATCACCGTCGACGTCTCGGCGGCGTGCGACACCTGTGACGGCACGGGTGCCAAGGCCGGGACCAGTGCCAAGACCTGCCAGCAGTGCGGCGGTCATGGCAAGGTGCGCGCGCAGCAGGGTTTCTTCGTGGTCGAGCGGACCTGCCCGGTCTGCCAGGGCGCAGGGCAGATCATCGCCGATCCGTGCCCCGATTGCCGCGGCGAGGGGCGCGTGGAAAAGACCAAGACGCTGGCCGTCAACATCCCGGCAGGCGTCGACGAGGGCACCCGCATCCGCCTGTCCGGCGAGGGCGAGGCGGGCGCGCGTGGTGCCCCGGCGGGCGACCTCTACATCTTCCTCCATGTGAAGCGACATGCGATCTTCGAGCGTGAGGGCACGACCCTGTTCGCGCGTGCACCGATCAGCTTCACCACGGCCGCGCTGGGCGGTTCGCTGTCCATCCCCGGCCTCGACGGGCGCACGCACGAGATCAAGATCCCCACAGGCATCCAGTCCGGCAAGCAGCTTCGCCAACGGGGTGCGGGTATGCCCGTGCTGCAAGGACGCGGCACCGGCGATCTGGTCATCCAGATCGAAGTCGAAACCCCGACCAAGCTGTCGACCCGCCAGCGCGAACTGCTCGAACTCTTTCGCGAAACCGAAACCGGCGACGAATGCCCTGAAAGCCAAGGCTTTTTCGCCAAGTTGAAAAGTGTCTTTGCGGGCGAGTAGATTGTCGTCGAGCGTCACTTCACAATATTGCGTGTTGCGCGTCTTCGGCGAATATTTGTTTCGGTCGACTTGACTCCTGCGCCATGAAGGGATGACGATCGCATCGCGGCTTTTGGGAGGAAGTTCTGCGATGCGATGGCTGTTCGGATGCTTGGTGGCGCTAGGCGTGGTGATGACGGGGGCTGCCGCGGCGGACCGCAAACCGCAAAAGGCGGACAAGGTCGTCCTGCCAGATGGCGGTTCCTCCGATGAGATCATCGTTCGGGCGCTGAGCATCCCGCGTGACGAATTACCAGTCAATGTCCGCTGGGCGTCGGTCGACAACACCAAAATCAACATCGCCTATGAGCGTGCCGACATGTTCCTGGCCTGTGCTTTGACCAAGGCAAGCCGTGAATGGCTGCGCAAGGCGGTGGAAGGCCCGCCGGACTTCGCCAGCACGCAATATGCGCAAGGCATGATTATCTCAACAAATTGGGGATGCTATCCGCCGCCGGAATCAAGCCCGCCGTGGGACCCCGCACTTGCTGGGCAGAGTTTTATCGATCGTGGTATCCTGCTTGAGCGGACCCTGCGGCAGTTCGCGCCGGATGCATCGCTCGACGCTGCTCAGACCTTCGACCCGGTTGTCCGTGGGCGGTTCCACAAAGTCGAAACCGTGCACAATCGGTATCGGCAGAACCCCGAATTGTCCGGCTACGTTGTCGCCGCCTGCCTGGTCCAGACCCAGCCGGTACTGGCCACCCGCTTGGTTCGTGCAGAACAGGGCAGCGATCTGGTTCGTGGTCTGGAACAGGCGATGCTCGTCAATTCGCCTGAATGCCTGGAGGGTGTGAAGAAGCTTAGCATAGAGCCGACGACGTTGCGGCTTTATCTGGTCGACGCCTTTTATCGCTGGGTCCTGGCGGTTCGCAATGTGCCCTCACTGATCCCGGAGGGCGACGCATAGGCGTAACGTCATTGCAGCCAAGCAAAGCCATATTGCATTGCAGTGATGGTCACGCTCCAATGCCGCCGAACTAGGATGGAGATCGTCATGTCGCCGTGGAAAGCCATTTTGCCCCTGCTCGCCGCCTGTACGCTGCTCCCCGCCGCGGCGCCGGTGTCCGCGCCGCGCGTCGGCATCGCCAGTTTCGAGGCGTTGGCCAAGCCGTTGCCGCTGCCTTATCACGCCGGGGATGCCAAGGCGGCGATCGCGGCGGCGCGGGTGCGGGCGGTCAAGGCGCACAAGCGGGTGTTGATCGATCTGGGCGGCAACTGGTGCCTGGACTGCCGGTTGCTGGCGGGCGTGATGGAAACGCCGCAGATGCGGCCCTTCGTCGCGAAGCATTTCGAGGTGGTGACGGTTGATGTCGGCCGCTTCGACCAGAATATGGATATTCCGGCATCCTATGGGATCAAGGGGCGCCTGGCGGGTGTGCCCGCCGTGCTGATCGTCGATCCGAAGACGAACAAGCTTGTGAATGCCGGGCGTGAGACGGCGTTGGCCGATGCGCGGGCGATGACGCCGCAGGCGGTTGCGGACTGGTTGGCCGGTTGGGTGGGGTGATTTGAAACCCATTGGCCGGTCGGTATTGGACTGGCCGGGGTTCCCTCCCCCAACCCCTCCCGCCTGCGGGAGGGGAGTTATTTGGGGAACCGCTTTCCCATAACCTCTCCCCTCCCGCAGGCGGGAGAGGTTGGGGGAGGGGAGTCCGCTTCCAGCGTCACGACGCCATCGGGACTCCCCAAAACGTCACGACTCGCCGAACACCCGTGCGAAGATCGTGTCGACATGCTTGTAATGATAGCCAAGGTCGAAGCGCGCCTCGATCTCGTCCACCGACAGCGCCGCCGTCACGTCGGCATCGGCCTTGAGCAGCTCCATCAGTGACAGCTCGCCGTCGGACTCCCAGACCTTCATCGCGTTGCGCTGGACCAGGCGATAGCTGTCCTCGCGGCTCACGCCCGCCTGGGTCAGGGCGAGCAGAACGCGCTGCGAATGGACGAGGCCGCCCATCTTGTTGAGGTTCTTCTCCATCCGCGCTGGATAGACGACCAGCTTGTCGATCACGCCGGTCAGGCGGGCCAGTGCGAAGTCGAGGGTGATGGTCGCGTCGGGGCCGATATAACGCTCGACCGACGAGTGGCTGATGTCGCGCTCATGCCACAGCGCGACATTCTCCAGCGCCGGGGTGACGTAGCCGCGCACCATGCGGGCCAGGCCCGTCAGGTTCTCGGTCAGCACCGGGTTGCGCTTGTGCGGCATCGCCGACGAGCCCTTCTGGCCGGGCGAGAAATACTCCTCGGCCTCCAGCACTTCGGTGCGTTGCAAATGACGGACCTCGGTGGCCAGGCGCTCGATCGAGCTGGCGATCACGCCCAGCGTGGCGAAGAACATTGCATGGCGATCGCGCGGGATGACCTGGGTCGAGACGGGCTCGACGCTCAGCCCCATCTTCTCGGCGACATGCGCCTCGACGCTGGGGTCGATGTTCGCAAAGGTGCCGACCGCGCCCGAGATGGCGCAGGTGGCGACATCGGCGCGCGCCGCGACCAGGCGGGCGCGGTTGCGGTCGAATTCGGCATAGGCCTGGGCCAGCTTCAGGCCGAAGGTGACCGGCTCTGCATGGATGCCGTGGCTGCGGCCGATGGTCGGGGTCAGCTTGTGCTCCAGCGCGCGGCGCTTGATCACCGCGAGCAGTGCATCCAGGTCCTCGATCAGGATGTCGGACGCCCGCGCCAGCTGTACCGCCAGGCAGGTGTCGAGCACGTCGGACGAGGTCATGCCCTGGTGCAGGAAGCGCGCTTCCGGCCCGGTCCGCTCGGCGACATGGGTCAGGAAGGCGATGACGTCGTGCTTGGTCTCCGCCTCGATCGAATCGATGCGGTCGATGTCGAAGTCGCCGGCGGCCTTGTCGGCTTCCCAGATGCGCGCGGCGGCTTCCTTGGGAACAACGCCCAGTTCGGCGAGCGCGTCGGTGGCGTGGGCCTCGATCTCGAACCAGATGCGGAAGCGGGTCTGCGGATCCCAGATCCGGGTCATGGGGGCTCGGGAATAGCGCGGAATCATGGGGTACCTCTGGTCGTGGAATCGGCACGGGCGACCGTGCATCCCTTCGCGGAATCACGGTGTGCCGTGCCGTTAGCAGGGACGAGCCGAGCCTTCAAATCCGAAGATGCAATGCCCATATGGCATAATGTCGAACGGAATCGTATCACTAACGTTGTAGATGCGTGACCGATCTTCACAGTCATCGATCGAACCAGATTAAGGGAGAGACGAGATGATGAAATATGCTTTTCTTGCCAGCGCCATGATGGTGTCTACCCCGGTGCTTGCGCAGGTCGCTCCGACGCCAGCCCAAACCACACCGGCGGCGCCACAAACCGCACCGGCAACCGCCGCTGACCCGACGCAGACTGCGCAGCCAGCCGCAGGTGCCGCCACGCCGACCCAGGCGGCCCCGGCCGATGGCCAGGTCCAGGCGACGGGCAGCCAGATCGCACAGGTCGTGGACACCCAGTTCCCGACCTATGACAAGGATGGCGACGGCAAGCTGAACAAGACCGAGTTCGGCCAGTGGATGGTCGCGCTGAAGTCGCAGACCGATCCGTCGACCAAGGCCGATGCCCCCGCGACCAAGAAGTGGGTCGGCACCGCCTTTGCACAGGCTGACACGGACAAGGACAAGGAAGTGTCCAAGACCGAGCTGACCGGCTTTCTGAGCCAGGGTCAGGGCTGATCGGCCTGACGACATCGGAACACCCCCCTCCCTTCCGACCATCCCTGAGCGGGGATGCGGGGCCGCCGGACCGAAAGGTTCGACGGCCCTTTTGCCTCTCACACCCTCCAAATCCTCCCTATCGCTAGATGGGGAGGGGGACCGCGCCCGCAGGGCGTGGTGGAGGGGCGCGGCCTGCTGCTGGCGTTGCTGGCCCCTCCACCATCGCTGGCGCGATGGTCCCCCTCCCCAAGCGAGCTTGGGGAGGATTTGGGCACGAAAAAGGGCAGGGGCGTCGCCGCCTCCTGCCCTTCCTCTATCGTCCGTGCTCCCGTGGGGAGCAGCGACCGGCAATTACGCCTTGTCTTCGTCCGACTCGCCTTCGGCCGCAGCCTCGGCTTCGTCAGCGGCCTGGGCGTCGATCGCCTCGTCCTCGGCGGTCAGGACCGTCGGCGGAACGATGGTGGCGATCGCGAAGTCGCGGTCGTCGATGGCGGGCTCGGCGCCCTTGGGCAGCTTCACGTCCGAGATGTGGATCGAGTCGCCGACTTCCAGGCCCTTCAGCGAGATCGTGATCTCGGTCGGGATGTTCGCGGCGTCGACCACCAGCTCGATCTCGTGACGGGTGACGTTCAGAACGCCGCCAGCCTTCTTGATGCCGGGGCATTCGTCTTCGTCAGCGAACACGACGGGCACGGCGACCGTGACGGTCTCGTGCTCGCCGATGCGCAGGAAGTCGACGTGCAGCGGGCGATCGGTGACGGGATGGAACGCGACGTCCTTCGCCAGCGTGCGCTGGCCGTCCACCATGATGACCGAGGTGAAGAAGTGACCGGTCATCAGCGCCTTGACGAGGGCCTTCTCTTCGAGATGGATCGACGCGGCGGCCTTGTTCTGGCCATAGATCACGGCGGGGACGCGGCCTTCACGACGCAGCGAACGGGAGGCTCCCTTGCCAACCTGATCGCGCGTCTCGGCGGCGAGCGTAAGGGTGTCGCTCATTCCAGTTACTCCGAAACAAAATGAATAGGATTTCCCGACCACGCCTCCAGGGATGACCATGACCGGAAGCGGATGCGCTTAGCGGCAACACATGCAAAAGGCAAGCTGCGCGCTTGTCATGCAACGGTCTTGCGGGGCAGACTGTTCGGCAGACGATCACGGCAAGGGAGAAGGCCATGTTCGCTTGGGTTTCGGCATTGATGCTGGTGCAGACGGCACCGGCAATTCCCTCTTCGGAAATCCTGGTGCGCGGCGAACGCGCGGAAAATGCCCTGGCCAAATGCCTGAGTCGGTCCTGCACGGTGCCCGACGACGTGCGGCTGAGCATGGCGGTGGCCGAGGCCCAGTTCGGGCTCGGCCGATACCACGACGCGCGCGAAACGCTCCGCCGGTCGCTTGCCCGGACGCAAGGGGAGGTCGCGCGCTATCCTCGGCTGGTGGCCGCGCTGCATGAGGCGAATGCCACCGTCAATCGTCATATCGGCGACCAGGAAGCGTATAGCAGCGCGGTCGCCGCCCAGGCCGCTACCCTGCGCCGTTACCTGCCCGCTGACGACATGCAGCGTCGGCTGCTGCCGCTGACCCTGGCCGATGCATGGCTGGAGCGGGGCAATGTGAAGGCCGCGATGGGGCTGTACGGAGATGCCCAGCGACAGTTCACCAAGCAAGGCGACACGCGTCTGGCGGCCATGGCGGGATTGCGTCGCGTCGCTATTTTGTTGGGGCAGAAAAAGGTGGCGGAGGCTCGGAATGCCCTGGCCGCCTTGCCCGACGATGCAGTGGAAGACTCCTCGATCAAGGCGGTGCACGCTGTCCTGGCGTCACGCATCGCGCAAGCCATGGGCGACGAGAGCGGCATCGACCGGCTGATCGGAACGCTGCGCACGGCCTCGGACGAGGCTCCGATCTTGGTGCGCGAGGGACCGCCGGTTGCCGACCTGCGGGTGCAACCGCGTGACCGACAGACTCCGTTCGATCTGTCCGTCGACCAGGGCGCCGCCGTATCGAGCGATCCGATCCGCTGGGTGGACATCGGCTATCTCATCCGCCCCGACGGCACGGTCGGCGATGCCCAGATCCTGCGCGGGAAGGGCGATAGCGGCTGGGCTGAGCCCTATATCGAGTCCCTTACCCAGCGTCGCTATGCGCCGCCGACGCTGACCGATGGCCGCCCCGGCCTCTACCGGGTGGAGCGGCTGACCCGGCGGGCCAGGCTGATTGTGCCGACCGGCAGCTTCATTCGCCAGCCTGTGGGCCCGGTGACGGTCGAGCGGCAGGACCTGACCTATCCGGAAGTCGCCAGCAAATAGCCGGGGCAGGCCATCCGTCGCTCATGCGGGCGGCGGATGGCCCCGACCGGTCGACAGGCCCGGTCAATAGGCGATGCGCTGCGCCTTGATGCCCTGCTTGGCGAGTTGCGCCTGGACGCTGTCGCTGCCCGCCAGATGGCCCGCGCCGACGGCGATGAAGATGGTGCCGGGCTTGGCCATGCGCTCCTTGATCCACGTCGCCCAGCGGGCGTTGCGGTCGGTCAGCAGCGTCTTGGCGACCTCGGGCGAGTCCTTAAGGCTTTCGTTCATCGTCTTGGCCAGGGCGTCGGGATCGCCCTTGGCCCATTCGTCGACCATCTCGGCCATTTCCTCGCCCGCCTTGGGCAGGTCGTCGACCGTCGAGGTCAGGAAGTCGATCTGCGCCTGTTGCGACAGGCCGTTGAAATAGCCGATCTGCTGCTCGGCGGTTTCCAGCCCCGCGACCGGCTTGCTCGCTGCCTTGGCCGCGTCGGCCAGCACCGTCTCCGGCCCGTTCTTCGGATCATAGCCCAGCTTCTGGATCGGCATGAGCGACAGGGTGACGCCCGCCAGCCACGGCTTCATCCGGTCGAACGCCTGGGGCGGCAGGCCCGCATCGGTCACCGCCTTCAGATACGCGCCACGCTTGTCGGCGGGCAGTTGTTCGGTCAGCGACGGGCCGGACGTGATGATCCCGTTCTTCAGCACGATCTGCTGCATCGTCGCCTGATCGGGCTGCACCATCTCCAGCACCAACTGGTCGGACTTGTCGAAGGCCGTCTTTACCGCCTCGTCGAACCAGGACAGGCCGGGCTTCAGGACGTGGATGGTGCCGAACAGATAGATGGTCGTGTCGGCATCCTTGACGACCCAGAGCGCGGGATCGGCGTCGTTGGCGGCGGGCTTGCTCTGGGCGCAAGCGGGCAGGGCCAGCATCAGCGCGAGCGAGGTAAGGGCGGCTTTCATGATCGTCTTCATGGGATCAGGCTTTCGGAAAAGGAAGGGGCCGGATGGGAGGAAAGGCCGCAAGGGATAGGGGCGAGGGATCAGGCGTATTTGCGCCACAGCCAGACGATACTGCCAACCGTAAGCATCGCGCCGTACACCCAATCGACCTGAACCGGGGGCAAGACACCGCCGCGCCACAGGAGCCACCAGACGGGCACGCCCAGCCCGACCGTGTAAAAGCTGGCGACCGCGCCGTCGCGATAGGCCTGACGCTCATGCTCGTCGACCACCCGGTGCCAGCGCCACGAGATGATCGGTATGACAACGCCCCATAGCAATGCCATCACGATGGCGAACCAGAGCGGCAGTGGCGAGGTCCAAACGGCATGGTCGTCAAGTTTCCGGCCGTGGGGCATGGACAGAAGCGATACGGTCGCCAGCGCCAGACCGATCAAGCCACCCACGCCTCCCGAAAGTACGAGCAACCGGTGATTGGCGCGTTCGCTTGGGCCACGAGTGTCGCTTTTGCGGCTGTCGCGTTGGGATAGGTCGGTCATGGCCGCACCTCGATGGAAAGATGGACGGAGATATGCGGAATCATGGCCTCGCGCGCCACGATGCTGGCGGCCGGGATGTCGGCGGGGAGCAGGTGAACCGCCACCTCGCCCAGGCGACCGGTGCCCCAGCCGAGCAGCGACAGCGCGATGCCGCCGCCGATCGCCATATGGGTCAGGCGGCGGCTCATGACCGCACCCGCCGGATGCCGTAGAAAGCCAGCCCGATCATGACCGAGACACCCCAGCTATAGTCCTCGAAATCGGCCTGGCCGGTCTGCGCGCCGATGATGGTCAGCAGCGGGTGGAGGACGAAGTTCGCCACCCCGATCATGGCCCAGGTCTCGATCGCCAGCCGTCGCTGCATCTCGTCCGTTTCGCGCCAGTTGCGCCACGTCACGATACCGGCGACGATCAGCATGACGACGGCGGCAACCTGAGGCATCGGCCGGGGCAAGGGGGCCCGGGGACGATGGAGGAACCCGTCGATGAATCCCTCCAGGAAGGGCAGGCCGACCACCAGCATGATCGCCACGGCGATCAGCAGCATCCGCCGCCGCGTCCGGCGTGCCGCCCGCGCGGCCTCGCGGCTCTCGCCCCACAGGGCCTGCGCCTCACTCACCGTCTTGCTCGTCATCGAAAATCTCCTCGATCGGCATGTCGAACAGCCGTCCGATGCGAAAGGCGAGCGGCAGCGAGGGGTCGTACTTGCCCGTCTCGATGGCGTTCACGGCCTGGCGCGACACGTCCAGCCGCCCGGCAAGCTCCGCTTGGCTCCAGTTGCGTTCGGCGCGCAGCACTTTGAGGCGATTTTTCATCTCCACCTCCTCTTGCATGGTTGGCCTCCCTTGTCATCATTCCATGACCTTATGTCAGGTGACCATGACAAAGTGACAGTGAGTCGTGACTATGTCAACAACACCTGACAAAATATCATGGGTGGCTGACCATGCTCCGGGTGGCGCGGCGGCTCGCCTTGACCGCGAAAGGACCATCCGCCAAAGCCTGCCCCTATTATGCAGACCCGAAACGGAACCCCGGAAGGACCCCAGAGCGGGCCCATGTCCTTCCAGCGCATGATCCTCACCCTCCATGATTATTGGAGCGAGCGGGGATGCGTGATCCTGCAACCTTACGACATGGAGATGGGGGCGGGCACCTTTCACCCCGCGACCACGCTGCGCGCGCTGGGCCCGGACAGCTGGAACGCCGCCTTCGTCCAGCCGTGCCGCCGTCCGACCGACGGCCGCTATGGCGAGAACCCGAACCGGCTCCAGCATTATTACCAGTATCAGGTGATCCTGAAGCCCTCGCCCGCTGACCTGCAGGAGCTGTATCTGGGCAGCCTGGCGGCGATCGGCGTCGACATGACGAAGCATGACATCCGCTTCGTCGAGGACGATTGGGAAAGCCCGACGCTGGGCGCCTGGGGCCTGGGCTGGGAAGTCTGGTGCGACGGGATGGAGGTGACGCAGTTCACCTATTTCCAGCAGATGGGCGGATACGACATGAAGCCGGTCGCGGGCGAGCTGACCTACGGCCTCGAGCGGTTGGCCATGTATATCCAGGACGTCGACAATGTGTACGACCTGCGCTTCAATGATGCGGGCGTGAGCTATGGCGACGTCTATCTCGAAAACGAGAAGCAGATGTCGAAATGGAATTTCGAGATCGCCGACACCGAAACCCTGTTCGACGCCTTCCGCAAGGCGGCGGCGGAGTGCGAGCGCTGTCTGGAGGCCAAGCTGCCCATCCCCGCCTATGAACAGGCGATCAAGGCCAGCCACACCTTCAACCTGCTGCAAGCGCGCGGCGTGATCTCGGTGGCGGAGCGCCAGGCCTATATGGGCCGCGTCCGCGATCTGGCGAAGGGCGCATGCGGCGCCTGGATGGACAAGAATGGCTGGGCCGCGTGATGACCGATTTTCTGCTCGAACTCCGCTCCGAAGAAATCCCCGCCCGGATGCAGGTGGGTGCGCGGGAGAACCTCGCCAAGCTGTTCGCCGCCGAACTGGCGAAGGCGGGACTGTCCGCGGGTGAGATCGTCACCTATGCGGGCCCGCGTCGCCTGGCGCTGATCGCGCGCGGCCTTCCGGCTGCCACCGAAGCGGTGTCCGAGGAAGTGAAGGGGCCGCGCGCTTCGGCACCGCCGCAGGCGCTGGAGGGCTTCCTGCGCAAGACCGGGCTGACCCGCGAGCAACTGACCGAGCGGGACGGCGTGCTCTTCGCGATCACCGAAAAGCCGGGCCGCGCAACGGCGCAGGTGCTGGCCGAGGCGATCCCCGTGATCGTCCGCGCCTTCCCCTGGCCCAAGTCGATGCGCTGGGGCGCCGAGTCCACCTCGACCGAGTCGATGCGCTGGGTTCGCCCGCTGCACGCCATCGTGGCGCTGTTCGGCGGCGAGGTCGTGCCGTTCGAGGTCGCCGGGATCACGAGCGGCAACACGACGCGGGGTCATCGCTTCCATGCACCCGCCGAGATCGCGCTGACCGGTGCCGACACCTATGTCGAGCAGCTCCGCGCCGCCAGGGTGCTGGTCGATCAGGACGAGCGCGCCGCGATCATCCGTGACCGCGCCTCCGCGCTGGCCGCCGAGGCCGGGCTGGAGCTGGTCGAGGACGAAGGGCTGGTTGCCGAGAATGCCGGGCTGACCGAATGGCCGGTGCCGCTGCTCGGGCGCTTCGACGAAGCCTTTCTCGACGTGCCGCCCGAGGTCATCCAGCTGACCGCGCGGGTGAACCAGAAATACTTCGTCTGCCGCTCGGCCGACGGAAAGCTGGCGAACGCGTTCGTCTGCACCGCCAATATCGAGGCGACCGACGGCGGCGCGAAGATCGTCGAGGGCAATGGCAAGGTGCTGGCCGCCCGCCTGTCCGACGCGCGCTTCTTCTACGAGACCGATCTGAAGACGAAGCTGGACGATCTGCGGCCCAAGCTGGAAAAGATCGTCTTCCACGAAAAGCTCGGCACGGTCGCCGACAAGGTCGAGCGCGTGGCCAAGCTCGCTCGCTGGCTGGTCGAAGAGGGCATCGTCACCGAATCCCCCTCCCGCAGGCGGGAGGGGCTAGGGGAGGGCAGTGCCACGGGCGACGTCGCTCGTGGAGCGGTCCCCCCCCCATCCCCCCCCGTTTACGGGGGGGACGAGCTTGCCGATCTGGCGGAGCGCGCCGCGTACCTGGCAAAGGCCGATCTCGTCACCGGCATGGTCGGCGAATTCCCCGAATTGCAGGGCCTGATGGGCGGCTACTACGCCGCCGCGCAGGGCGAAGACTCGCGCGTCGCGGAGGCGGTGCGCGATCACTATAAGCCGGTCGGGCAGGGGGACGATGTTCCCACCGCGCCGGTTACGGTCGCCGTGGCGCTGGCGGACAAGCTGGATACGATTGCCCTGTTCTTTTCGGTAGGCTTGCCGCCAACGGGGTCGAAAGATCCGTTTGCGCTCCGCCGAGCCACGTTGGGAGTCATCGCTTTGATTGAACAAAACGGCCTTCGGTTGAGCATCAGGGATGCTGTGTCGATGGCTGTCGCTTCAGCTCAGGGCATTCCAGAGATTGGCTGGAAAATCGGCGAGGCCGGGGTGGCTTTGGCCATCGGCGCCCTGCCGTTTAAGTCGCTGGATAACTCGGTTGTCGAACTGCTGGGCAACCACTTTTATGCAGGCGCCGTCGCCAACTTCTTTGCTGAGCGCCTGAAGATTCAGCAGCGTGAGGCTGGTATCCGGCATGACCTAATTGATGCTGTCTTTGCGCTCGGTAGCGAAAACGATCTCGTCCGCCTGCTCGCCCGCGTCCGTGCGCTGCAAGCCTTCGTCACCACCGACGACGGCACCAACCTGCTCGCCGGCTATAAGCGCGCCGCGAACATCCTGAAGAAGGAAGGTGTCGAGGGCTACCAAGGCTGGACTGCGCCGACCTACACCCCCGAGCCCGCCGAGGCCGATCTGATCGCCGCGCTCGATGCGGCCGAGCCGAAGGCGGCGGACGCGGTGAAGGCCGAGGATTTCGAGGCTGCGATGGCCGCGCTCGCCTCGCTTCGTGCGCCGATCGACCGGTTCTTCGACGATGTGACCGTCAACGACGCCGACCCGGCCAAGCGGACCGCGCGCCTGGCGCTGCTCGCCCGTGTTCGGGCCGCCGTCCACACGGTCGCGGACTTCTCGCGGATCGAGGGATGAGTTGAGCCGGATCGGGAGACGGGGCGCGACGTTCCTGTCTTCCTATCCGGCAATATCGCCTTATTAACACCGACGCCTGTGTCCCCAGGGCGTCGGACGTGACGACCAGTAAAGGATCGAACCGATGACCTATGTGTACCGCTTCGGCGGCGGCGTTTCGGACGGCGGCAAGGGGGACAAGAATCTGCTTGGCGGCAAGGGCGCGAACCTGGCCGAGATGGCCTCGATCGGCCTGCCGGTGCCGCCGGGCTTCACCATCTCGACCGCGATGTGCACTCGCTATTATGAAGATGGCGAGCAGTTCCCGCAGGAACTGCGCGACGAGGTCGCCGACGGCATCGCGCATATCGAGGCGGTGACGGAAAAGCGCTTCGGCGATCCGGAAAATCCGCTGCTGGTCTCGGTCCGCTCGGGCGCGCGCGTGTCGATGCCGGGCATGATGGACACGGTGCTGAACCTGGGCCTCAACGACGAAACCGTCGAGGGGCTGGCCAAGAAGGCGGGTGACGAGCGTTTCGCCTGGGACAGCTATCGCCGCTTCATCCAGATGTATGCCGATGTCGTCCTGGAGCTGGATCACGGTGCGTTCGAGGAAGCGCTGGAGATCGCCAAGGAGGATAACGGCTTCACCCTCGACACCGAGATGTCGGCCGAGGACTGGAAGAAGCTGGTCACGGCCTACAAGGCTCTGGTCGAGGAACAGTGGGGCAAGCCCTTCCCGCAGGACGTGCATGACCAGCTTTGGGGCGCGGTCGGCGCGGTGTTCGGATCGTGGCAGTCGGAACGCGCCAAGGTCTATCGCCGCCTGAACGACATTCCCGCCGACTGGGGCACCGCCGTCAACGTGCAGGCGATGGTCTTCGGCAATATGGGCGATACCTCGGCGACGGGCGTGGCCTTCACGCGCGATCCGTCCAAGGGCGACCGCGCCTATTATGGCGAGTTCCTGATCAACGCGCAGGGCGAGGACGTGGTCGCGGGTATCCGCACGCCGCAGTACCTGACCAAGGCCGCGCGCGAGGAGGCGAACGCCAAGCCCGCCTCGATGGAAGAGGCGATGCCGGAGGTTTACGGCGAGCTGGCGGCCGTCTTCGACCAGCTCGAAACCCATTACCGCGACATGCAGGACATCGAGTTCACGGTCGAACAGGCCAAGCTCTGGATGCTCCAGACCCGATCGGGCAAGCGCACCGCCAAGGCCGCGCTGAAGATCGCGGTCGACATGGCCAATGAGGGCCTGATCACCCGCGAGGAAGCGATCGCACGCGTCGATCCGGCGGCGCTCGACCAGCTGCTCCACCCGACGCTCGATCCGAATGCGCACCGCGACGTGCTGACCAAGGGCCTACCCGCGTCGCCGGGCGCGGCGTCGGGCAAGGTCGTGTTCGACGCGGATGCCGCCGAGCGCGCTTCGGCGGCGGGTGAGGCGGTGATCCTCGTCCGTGTCGAGACGTCGCCGGAAGACATTCACGGGATGCATGCGGCCAAGGGCATCCTGACCGCGCGCGGCGGCATGACCAGCCATGCGGCCGTCGTGGCGCGCGGCATGGGGCGCCCCTGCGTCTCGGGTGCGGGCTCGCTGTCGATCGACAACAAGGCCAAGCTGCTCCGCGTCGGCAGCCGCGAAGTGCGCGAGGGCGACATCCTGACGCTCGACGGTTCGACCGGCGAGGTGATGGTCGGCGCGGTCGCGACCGTGCAGCCCGAACTGGCGGGCGATTTCGGCACGCTGATGGAATGGGCCGACCAGGTCCGTCGCCTGAAGGTGCGCGCCAATGCCGAGACCCCGCTCGATTGCCGCACCGCGCGTGAATTCGGCGCGGAGGGCGTGGGGCTGTGCCGCACCGAGCATATGTTCTTCGACGCCGCGCGGATCACCGCCGTGCGCCAGATGATCCTGGCTTCGGACGAAGCCGGCCGCCGTGCCGCGCTCGCCAAGCTGCTGCCCGAGCAGCGCGCCGACTTCACCGCGATCTTCGAGGTGATGGCGGGCCTGCCGGTGACGGTGCGGCTGCTCGACCCGCCGCTGCACGAATTCCTGCCGCAGCAGGAGGCCGAGTTCGCCGAGGTCGCCACGGCGGCGGGAGTGGACGTCGACACGCTGAAGCGCCGGGCCAACGAACTGCACGAGTTCAACCCGATGCTGGGCCATCGCGGCTGCCGCCTGGGCGTGACCTATCCGGAAATCTACGAGATCCAGGCGCGTGCGATCTTCGAGGCGGCGCTGGATGTTGCGGAAAAGTCGGGTGAGGCCCCGATCCCCGAGGTCATGATCCCGCTGGTCGCCACGCGCCGCGAGCTGGAGCTGATGAAGGCGGTGGTCGACAAGGCCGCGCAGGCGGTCTTCGCCGAGCGCGGCAAGACGGTCGAGTATCTGGTCGGCACCATGATCGAGCTGCCGCGTGCCGCATTGAAGGCCGGTGAAATCGCCGAGGTGGGCGAGTTCTTCTCCTTCGGCACCAACGACCTGACCCAGACCACGCTGGGTGTCAGCCGCGACGACGCGGCGCGCTTCCTGGGCGCCTATGTCGAGAAGGGCATCTACGCCAAGGACCCGTTCGTCAGCCTGGATGTCGAAGGCGTCGGCGAACTGGTCAGCCTGGCCGCCGAGCGTGGTCGAGCGACGCGGCCGGGTATCAAGCTCGGCATCTGCGGCGAGCATGGCGGCGATCCGGCGTCGATCGCCTTTTGCGAGCAGGTCGGGTTGGATTACGTCTCGGCCAGCCCGTACCGCGTGCCGATCGCGCGGCTGGCGGCGGCGCAGGCGGCGTTGAAGGCGCGGTAACGGGGGCTCGAGCGTTTATGGGGGCGGGGGAGTGTGACGGCGGCGCTCGCTTGTGGCTCTCCCTCCCCCATCCCCTCCCGCCTGCGGGAGGGGCGTGCCCAGCGGCGCGGGATGGCGCGATCTCGCGCCCAGGTTGGCGGCGCGGCGACGATGTAAACTTCGTTCAAGCTTCTCCCCTCCCGCAGGCGGGAGGGGCCGGGGGAGGGCAGGACGTCTCACCGAGACCATCGCTCGTTGCGCTCAACTACCCAAAGCCAAGCAAATCACCCGTGGGTCGAAACCCGGTTCCCGAAATCGAACCACCCGCGACGCTCGCCCACCGGATAGGCCGGACGCGCCGCGCTCGCCGCCGCCGGACGATAGGCCGGGGCGCGATCGACCACGGTCGTGGCAGCGACCGGCTGCGCCGTCGCCAGGCGCTGGTTTTCGCGTTCCAGCTCGGCGATCCGGGTTTGCGCCACCGACAGCTTGCCCTCGGTATCCTTCACCTGCGCGGCATGGGCGTCGCGCTCGGTGGCGTAGCGGGTGCGCCATTTGCGCCCGCCCGGATGGCTGGCTAGGCCGAACAGCCAACCGGCGATCAGGACCAGCCCCAGCACGGCGAATTGCGTGGTCGTAGTGAACAACATCGCGTCGATCCCATTCTGTTGAGTCAGGTCTGTTACGACTGATCAACGACTATCGGCTCGGCTGGTTGCGCGCGGGCACTCATTGCCCGGTGATGAGCGTATCCTTG
Source organism: Sphingomonas flavida (assembly GCF_036663655.1). NCBI lineage: Bacteria > Pseudomonadati > Pseudomonadota > Alphaproteobacteria > Sphingomonadales > Sphingomonadaceae > Sphingomonas > Sphingomonas flavida. Next base: position 156,184 of record NZ_JAXOJH010000004.1, on the reverse strand, counting down.
ATCGAGCAGGCGGCCGGACCCAGGATCACGACGAACAGCGTGGGCAGGATGAACAGGATCAGTGGCACGGTCATGATCGCGGGCAGGCGCGCGGCCTTTTCCTCGGCGCGCATCATGCGTTCGTTGCGGAATTCGGCCGACAGGACGCGCAGCGCGCTGGCCAGCGGGGTGCCGTATTTCTCGGTCTGGATCATCGTGGTGACGACGCCGCGCAGCGACTCGAGGTTGACGCGCATCGCCAAATTCTCCAGCGCCTGTCGCCGGTCGGTCAGGAAGCCCAGCTCGACCGAGGTCAGCTGAAATTCGTCGCCCAGTTCGGGATAGGCGCGGCGCAATTCGCGTGACACGCGGGCAAAGGCGGCATCGACGGTCAGGCCCGCTTCGGCACAGATGACCATCAGGTCGAGCGCATCGGGCAGCCCCTTGCGGATCGCGGCGGTCCGTTTGTCGATACGGTTCTTCAGCGCGAGGTCGGGTGCCTTATAGGACAGGATCAGGGTGCCCGCGACGATCATATAGCGGCTGAACCCGCTCCAGTCCTTGAAGCCGTCGGTCCCATAGACCCACAGCGCCATCAAGCCGCCCAGCACGATCGGCATGGCCAGGCGGCCGAAGATGACGGCGACCGCAAGATCCTTCGAGCGGATGCCGGCCTGGAGCAGGCGGGTCTGTACCGACTTGACCTGTTCGTCCTGCAGCATCTTCAGCGAGCCGAGAAGCTGGCGCATCCGCTCCAGCATGTCCGCCCGGTCGATCAACTGCGCGCGGCGGCGGCGGGCGGGGGTGGCGATCCCCGCCTTCAGATGCTCGCGCCGTTCGTTGAGCGCGCGGACACGCCGGGTCATCGGATCGCGGCTGCCGACCAGCAGATAGCCGGCGACCAGCAGCGCGAAGACGCACACGCCCCAGAGCAGCGGAACCAGGGTCATCGCATCGAGGCCGAGGATCGTGGGGGAAGACGAGGCGGGGGTGCTCATTCAGATCTCGAAGCTGATCATGCGGGACATGATGAACGCGCCCAGGCCCAGCCACACAAAGGCGCCGACGCCGATGATCATCAGGCGCGGATCGACGAAGAAGCGCGCCATATAGGGCTGGTTGATCATCCAGATGATGCCAAACACGAAAAAGGGCAGCGAGCCGACGATATAGGCCGAGGCCTTGGATTCGGACGACATCGCCTTGATCTTCAGCTTCATCTGCGCGCGCTTGCGCAGCACTTCGGCCAGGTTGGACAGGGTTTCGGCCAGATTGCCGCCCGTCTCGCGCTGGATGGCGATGGCGATGACGAAGAACTGGAATTCGGCGATATCGAGCCGGTCGGCGGTTTCCTGCAACGCGGCGTCCATCGTGCGGCCGATCCGCATCCGGTCGGCGACCGCGCGGAACTCCTCGCCGACGGGGCCGGGCACCTCGTGCGAGACGATTCCCATCGTCTCGGTGACGGGAAGGCCCGAGCGCAGGCCGCGCACCAGCAGTTCGATGGCGTCGGGAAAGCGCGCGATGAACTTGCCGACGCGCCGGGCGATCAACCGCCCGACCACGATATGCGGCAGCCACAGGCCCAGTCCGACGGCAAGGAGCAGCGCCAGGAAGAAGGGGATATGCAGGAACAGGCCGACGAACAGGAAGGCCAGCGCCACCGCGGCACAGGCTAGGCCGAACTGCCCCACCGTCCAGTCGCGCCCCGTACGGTCGAGCATCTTGCCCAGCCGCGCCGGGTTGGGCAGCAGTCGCCCGAACGCCTTGTCCATCTTCGTATCGGCGGCCAGCGCGATCCCGCGCGAGGCGGCGACGGCGGCGAAGCCCGGCTTGTCGATGTCGAGCGAAACGCGGTTGCGCAGCCCTGTCAGGCGACGCGCCTGCGCCCGCGACCGTCGGGGCGCGGAAAAGGCGGCGATCACCAGGACCAGCGACAGGAAGACGCCGGTCGCAAAGATCAGGGTCGCGAGCATCGACATCGCGGTCAGTCGTCCTTGGGCCGCTTGGGCATCAGGGCGCGGAAGTCGAACCGGTCGAGCAGCCCACGCCGCGTCGGGGTCGCATTCGCCGTCCCCTCGACCGAGGCGCAGATACGCTGGGCCAGATCGATCAGCGGTGCGACGGTGCGCGACGAACGCCCCTGCTCGGCCACCGTCTTGCCCATCTTGGCGGCCTGGACCATCAGCTTGAGGTCATAGGGGACCAGAATGTCGACCGGCCGCTCGATCGATCCCTCGAAGTCGGTCTGGGCGATCTCGGCTAGGGCGGCGGGCTGGACCCGGTTGGCGACGGTCAGCATGGTCGACTGGGGGGCGTGGATCTTCAGCCAGGAGAGCAGGCGGATCGTGTCGCGTGCCGCCGCCAGGGTGAATTCGGTGACCAGCACGATGGTCTGCGCGGCGGATACCAGCATCGGTTGCTGGATCATCATCCCGCGTGGCAGGTCGACGATCGTCGTCTCGAAATTGGCGCGCATCTCGTCCTGCAACTGCGCGAAGGCCATGCCGTCGGTCATGATCGGCGCGCCGATCGGGGCCTCGGCGGACAGGATGGCTAGCTTTTCGGACGCCTTGACCATGGCGCGTTCCAGGAACAGCCCGTCGATGCGGCTGGGATTGTCGATCGCATCGACCAGCCCGCGCCCCGGCTCGAGGTCGAGCGAGAGGGCGGCGGTGCCAAAATGCACGTCGAGGTCCAGGATCGCGGTGCGCCGCTCGAGCCGGTCGGCCATCAGCCAGCCGAGCGAGGTCGCGACCGTCGAGGTGCCGACGCCGCCGCGTGCGCCGACCACGGCGACGCTGCACGGGGTCTTTTCGGGAGTGCTGTCCGTCAGGCGCGGCACGTGCACGATGGTGCGGGCCTGGGCGATGGTATCGCGCAGCTGGTCCGCGCCGATCGGTTTCAGCAGATAGTCGTGCAGGCCGCTGCTCATCAACATGCGGTACAGCCGCACGTCATTGACCTGGCCGACCGCGATCACGACCGTGCCGGGCTCGCACACTTCGGCCAGGTTGCCAATCTCGGTGGTCGGGTCGGCCGTCTCGCTGAGGTCGACGAGCAGGATCTGCGGGCTGGCGGACACCGCCAGCGACTGCACCGCACCGCGAAGCCCGCCCTTGACGACGCGGTCGGGCGACCAGCCCTGTTCGAGGATCAGCGGGCGGATCGCCTCGGCAGTCCAGTCGTCGCAGACATAGGCCTGGAACGGATCGCGGATGGTCATCATGCCGGGTTTCCAGGGCGCGTTCACTGGCCCACCCCGCCGCTTGTCGGAGTGCCGCCGATGCCCGCCCCGCTGTTTACCGCACTGGCGTTGAGCAAGCGGGTGCCGCCATTGCCGGTGGGCGGCGCGGCGCGCAGCGCGTTGACCGCGCGCGACGCCATCGCCGGATCGGAGGTCGCCGGGCCGTCCGTCCCACGGACGAGATCGGCCGGATTGGCAACCATCGCGGCCAGGTTGCGATTGATCGCGCAGCCATGGTTGGACGAGGTCTTGCCCTCGAAATCGGGCGACGTCTCGCTGCGCAGGTCCGGGCAGCCGGGCACGACCGCGCGCGACCGGGTGACGATCACGCGGATCGTCGCGGGCGACACCGGGCTGCGCGGAATCGAAGAGGTCGGACCGGGCAGCAGACCATAGCGGCCGATCACCTGCGCGACCTCGCGATAGGCGGCGGGGCCTTCGCCTGCCGGATCCTCGATCGTCACCCGGTCGCCATAGCCCAGCCGCAAGTTGCGGGCCCAGCCGTCGAGCCGCCGGTCCTCATCCGCCGCCAGCCGTCCGCCCGACAGGCCGAGGTCGAGTGCATAGTCGGTCTGGGACACCACCGGTTGCCGCGCCGATTCCAGGTCGGGCTGGCCATGACCCATGCAGCCACCCGTCATCAGCAGGAGGCCGATCGGCATCAGGGAAAGCGGGGAAGGGCGCATGGGACGCGATATCCTTGGACGAGCGATCATTCGGAAAAGCCCGGAGTCGGGGTGGTCTTGCGGCCATGCGGGGCGACCGGCACCGCGGCGTGGGAACCCGCGACCGGGCGTTCCTCGACCGGGCGGCCCTGCACCGGCGGGGCCATGGTCGGCACCGGACGTGGATCGGCGCTGCCCGCGCCCATCCGGCCGAGCAGCACGCGCTCGGCATCGTTGGGCGAACGCTGGCCATCGGTCGGCAGGGCGATGTCGGACGGCGCGTTGACCGGCTTGACCAGATAGGGGGTGATGATGATGACCAGCTCGGTTTCGTTGCGCTTGAACGCGTTCGAACGAAACAGCGCACCGATCAGCGGCAGGTCACCCAGCCAGGGCGTCTTTTCGATCGTGTTGTCGCGCGAGTTGGACAACAGGCCGCCGATCATCATGCTCTGGCCCGAACCCAGCTCCAGCGTCGTCTCGGCGCGGCGGGTGGTCAGCGCGGGGATGGTCGTCCCGCTGATCTGGACCGAACCCAGCGACGTGATCTGCGACACTTCGGGCCGGACACGCAGCGAGATACGACCATCGGCCAGCACCGTCGGCGTGTAGGACAGGCTGACGCCGTAAGGCTTGTATTCGACCGATGTCGCGCCGAACCCGCTCGCCAGCGGAATGGGAATCTCGCCGCCCGCCAGGAAGGTCGCGGTTTCGCCCGACAGCGCGGTCAGGTTGGGGTTCGCCAGCGTCGAGACCTGACCCAGCGTCTCGCCAAGCTCGATCGTACCAAGCAAGTCCATGCCGAGCGCGCGACCCGCCAAGGCCAATGTCGTGCGCTGTACGCCGGTCGTGTAGGTGGTGTTGGTGACGGGGTTGCCCGCCGCATCCACCCCAGCTGTGATCGACCCGGGGTTCCGGCCCGACGAAACACCGAACATGAAGCCGCCGCTGGTGTCGCGGTTCAGCAGGTTGACACCGATCTGCTTGATGAAGCTGCGATTGACCTCGGCGATGCGGACCTGGAGATTGACCTGGAGCGGGGTCGCGGTCTTCAGGCGGCTGATGACCTTGGTATCCTTGCCGACATAGGCCTGGACCAGCCGTTCGGCCTCCGCGACGTCGTCGGGCGCCGCGACCGTGCCGGTCAACAGGATCAGGCCGTTCATCGGCGTGGCGGCGATCGTCGCCTCGGGCATGGCCAGCCTCAGCATGCGACCGATCGAATCGAGATTGTTGCCGACCCGCACCGTTGCCGCATAGACGACCGCGCCACCGCGTCCCGTCGCCGAGACGGTCGTCTCGCCGGGCTTCTTGCCGAAGATATAGAGCTGGGTCGGCGAGCGGACCTGCACGTCGGCGATGCTGTCGTCGGCGACGAACAGGTCGGTCATCGGCCGGGGCAGGGTGATCAGGCGCGCACGCCCGGTATTGATCTCCAGCGCGCCGGAGCCGTCGCTCGCGGCCTGCGCATCACCCGCCCCCGCAGGAGCAGGCGCAGCGCCCGCATCGACCGGTGCCAGGATCAACGGCGCCAGCACCAGCGCAAAGGCCGCGGTGCGCAGCGCGCGCCGCAGGATGGATCGGTGGCGCATCATCAATTCCTGACCCCCACGGGCGTGACGGTGGTGGTGTTGCCACGAGCAACGCGGACGGCGGGGCCCCGGAAGGCGGCGGCCTGGCCCGTCGCACCGGGCTGCACCATGGGTTGGCCGCCCTGCTGACCGACCATGGCGACGGCGGCGTTGTCGGTGCCCACGCTCATTCCGGCGGCACCCTGCTGGCGTCCGGGTACGGTGCGTCGCTGATAGCGGGAGATATCGCCACCGGTGACGTAGGAGGCGCGGTCGGCGGCGGGCTGCGCCGTGGCCCCGCCCTCGTCCTGCTCGGCAAGGGCGCGCAGCGACAGCGACAGCGTACCCACCGTCTGCGCGACGGCCAGCTGCTCGGCCATCTTGGGTGTCGTCTCGACGGTGACCGTGGTGAAGGTGTGGACGGCGATCTTGCCCTGTTCGCTGGTCGGTCCGTCGGTCCGCTGGTCGGTCGCCAGCACGCGCACGTTGCGCAGGATCGTCTCCGACACCTTCAGCGGCGGACCGTCGCCGCCACCCGCCACGTCCTGGGTCAGGACGACGTCGATGCGGTCACCCGGAAAGACGAAGCCCGCCACCGCCGTCTGGGCGGAGACGGGGACCGTCACCGCGCGCATCCCCGGTGTCAGCGCGGCGGCCATGAAGCCCCGGTCGCCCGGCTTTACCACCGACCCTTGCGTCAACGGCTGCCCGGCGGTCACGGCATAGCGCAGGACGGTGCCCTGCAGCTTGGTCGGATCGGTCTGGCCCTTCACATAATAGGCACCGGCGACCATGTCCTTGGGCCAGGGCTGGAACTTCAGGGCGGAGGGGTCGATGATCGTGCCCACCGGCAGGGTGCGGGTGGCGACCAGAACCTCGACGCGCGGTTCGGCGGGCTGGACGATCACGGCGGCCTCGGCCTGCGGCACGCTGCTGCCCGATGTCAGCGTCCGGGCGAATAGGGCGGTGATCCCCGCGATCATCAGGGCCCCGACCAGCAGTAGAATTTTGCGACTGTCCATCCTGCGTTCTTCGGCCTTGCCGCCAAGCCGGTATGCTTGGCTCTATCGGCCGTTAAGTATGCTGGAATGGGTTAAATATCGGTTCCCGCAGGACCAGGAGCGCCGCAACCGCGATGGCGACGCCGTACGGCACCTCGATTCCGGGCGTCTCGCCGTCCTCCCCGGTTCGCGCCTGGGGACGGCGCAGCCGCTGGCCGATCATCATGGCGATCGTGACCACGCCGCCCGCGATCGACATCAGCAGGATCATGCGGAACAGCGACGGCAGGGGCAGCCACAGGGCGATGGCGGCGATCATCTTCACGTCGCCGCCGCCCATCATGCCGATGCGAAAGGCTTGCGCGAATAACAGGAAGACGCCGATGGCCACCACGATCCGAAGCACCATGTCGGGCCAGACCGGCACGCCGCCAGCCCACCACCACAGCGGGGCGATCAGGGCGATCGCGATATTCTTGCGATCGGCGATCTCGCGGGTGCGCGCATCCTCGATCCCCGCCGACAGCAGCAGCAGGACGAACGCGGCGAGCAGCGCGATGCGGACGATGGTCCAATCCATGCGACAAGTCCCTAGACGGCGGGGCTTTCGAAACCGTAACCGGATGGGGAATGACCGATCGCTTCGCCCTTCGCCGTACCTTTCCCGCCGCCGCGACCCTGTCGCGCTGGCGGGCGCCCGATGGCTGGGATCATCGCCGCTTCGACTGGCAGGCGGATGCGCCGGTCGGGAGGCTGCTGTTCCAGACCGGCCGCGCCGATGTGATCGAGAAATATCTGGAGGTCTTCGCGCATCTGGTCGCGCTGGGGTGGAGCGTCACCGCCTTCGACTGGCGCGGGCAGGGGGGATCGGGGCGGCTGCTGGCCGACCCGCATGTCGGGCATGGCGGCAATTTTGCGGGGCTGGTCGGGGACCTGCGCGCCTTCTGGCAAGACTGGCGGGGCGAGGACGCCAGCGGCTTGCCGCATGTCCTTCTGGGGCATTCGATGGGCGGGCATCTGGGCCTGCGCGCGGTGGTGGAGGGGGCAGTCGATCCCGACGCGCTGATCCTGGTCGCACCGATGCTGGGACTGAAACTCCCTACGGGAATGCTGCTAGGTAGGGGGATCATCCGCCTGATGACGCTGCTCGGTCGGTCGGAGCGGGGCATCTGGGAGGCGAAGGACGGGCCGGGCCTGCACACTCGGCAGCGCAACCTGACCCATGACGTCGAACGCTTCGAGGACGAGGCGTGGTGGTATGCCAAGGCGCCCGAGCTGGCGCTGGGGCCGCCGAGCTGGGGCTGGCTCGATTCGGCGATGCGCTCGACCCGTGCACTGCTGCGCGATCCGCGACTGGACCGGGTGGAGGTGCCCACGCTGATGCTGGTGGCCGAGGCCGACCGGCTGGTCGATCCGCGTATCGCCATGCGCGTCGCCACCCGGATCGGGGCGCGGGTCGAGCGCTTCGGGCCCGAGGCGGCGCACGAATTGCTGCGCGAGGCCGACCCGGTGCGTCTTCGCGCGCTGGCCGCGATCGACCGATTCTTGGACGGGGTGCCCGCGTGATTCACGATATCGCGATCATCGGTGCGGGCATGGCGGGTGCCAGCCTGGCCGCGGCGATCGGGGCGCGGGCGCGGGTCATTCTGATCGAGGCGGAGGATATGCCGGGGCGGCACGCGACCGGGCGCTCGGCGGCCTTCTGGTCGGAAACCTATGGTGGCCCGGCGGTCCAGCCCCTGACCACCGCGTCCGGCCCGGCGCTGCGCGAGGGTGGGTATCTGACACCGCTGGGTTCGCTCCATATCGGGCGCGCCACGGATGCAGCGAAGGCCGATCGCTTGCTGGCCGATTTCGAGGGCAGCGGCGTCGACCTTTCGCGCGTCGATCCGGCGACGCGCATTCCTGGCCTGCGCCCCGAATGGGTGCACGGCGTCTGGGAGCCAAGCTGCGCCTATATCGATGTCGCCGCGCTCCATGCCGACTGCCTCGCGGCGGCGCGGGGCGCGGGGGCCGTCCTGCTGACCGATGCGGCGTTGCTGGCGGCCGAGGGGCGGGACGGAGTGTGGCATCTCGACACGCGCGCCGGGCGGGTGGCGGCACGGGTGGTGGTGAATGCGGCGGGCGCCTGGGCGGACCAGGTCGCCGCGCTGGCGGGCGTCCGGCCGATCGGCATCACCCCCTATCGCCGGACCATGGTGCAGCTGCGCACCGATCCGCCCGTGCCCGAAGGATTGCCGCATGTCGTCGACATGGCGGGCGGCTTCTACTTCAAGCCCGAGGCGGGCGGGCGGCTTTGGCTGACCCCGCATGACGAGAGCCCGAGCGTGCCGTGCGACATCGCGCCGGAGGAATGGGACGTGGCGGTGGCGATCGACCGACTGGAAAAGGTGGTCGACTGGCGCATCGCGGCGGTCGAGCGCCGCTGGGCAGGCCTGCGCAGCTTCGCCCCCGACCGCGCGCCGGTCTATGGCTTCGACGCGGATGTGCCGGGTTTCTTCTGGTGTGCCGGGCAGGGCGGCTTCGGCATCCAGACCGCGCCTGCGGCGGCCGCACTGGCGGCGGCATTGCTGCTGGGCGAGGGGGAGGTGCCTGCCGGTGTCGATCCCGACCGCTATGACGCGGGGCGTTTTTCTCTTCCTTGATCGTCAGAGTTGAATGAAACACATAAGTGTTAATTTTGCGGACGACCTGGGACGATCATATGCAGGGCATGTTCAATTGGCTTGAAAACCACGATAAGCTTGCAGGCTGGGCGCAGTTTTTAGGCGCAATTATCGCTCTGGTACTGACCTACGTAACTGCGTTTGCCCCACATTGGCGCAGAAAGCGTCAACTGCGCGCAGCAAGCGAGCGAGTTTTGTCTCATGGGTATGAGACTGTCGAAAGCTTTCATCGGACGTCAGCTTTCTTTTTGCCGCAACGCATCAACATCAGAGCGGCAACCACTTCCATGAGGAGCGTGATAAACGAACTTAACAAATTTCCCATTTATGAAATGGACAGTGGGCTGGATCAAGTTCGGGCGAGACGGATAGTCGCTATAAGCTTTATGCTGGAGGGGATATGCCTTATTCTCGATGATCTTGCAGAGCGTCTATCCGATGGCCAAATGTCTGTGGAAGATCGTGATTTTATGCGAGTATGGATTGGTGATCGTTTGAATATGATAGCGGATCTGTTGGCTGGAAGAAATCTGGAACGTCCCCAAGCTTCAGATTTTGTAAGCTCTTAGGTACTCCAAAAAAACGGAAACTATTTCCGAAACGTCTCCGCCGCATCGCTCGCCAGCTTGTCGGCGCGTTCGTTGTCGGGGTGACCGGCATGGCCCTTCACCCATTTCCATTCGATCTGGTGCCGCTCGGCCGCCGCGACCAGCGCCTGCCAGAGTTCGGCGTTCTTCACCGGCTTCTTGTCCGCCGTGCGCCAGCCATTGCGTTTCCAGCCGTGGATCCACTTGGTCAAGCCGTCCATCACATAGCGGCTGTCGGTCGACAGCGTGACTGCGCAGGGGCGCTTGAGGGCGTTCAGCGCCTCGATCGCGGCCATCAATTCCATGCGGTTGTTGGTGGTCAGCACCTCGCCGCCGGACAATTCCTTTTCGTGCGTGCCCGAGCGGATCAGCGCGCCCCAGCCGCCGGGGCCGGGATTGCCCTTGCACGCGCCGTCGGTGGCGATCTCGACGGGTGTCACAGTCCGGCCTTTCCATCGCGATAGGCGACATAGCGCCGCCAATAGGCCAGCGGGTCCTTGCGCGTCACCAGCGCGTCGGCGGGCGTGTTGAGCCAGTCCCAGGCGCGCGACAGGGCAAAGCGCAGGCACGCGCCCATGGCCAGCCGGGCGAACGCCGCGCGCTCTGCCTCGCTCAACGGGAAATGACGCCGATAACCCTCGACCAGCGCCGCGCCGATTTCGGGCGTGTAGATTTCGCCGCTGGCGTCGAAGCTCCAGGCCGAATGCATGACGGCCAGGTCGTAGATGCGGTAATCGGTGCAGGCGAAGTAAAAGTCGATCAGCCCCGTGACCCGATCGCCCAGCACCAGCACATTGTCGGGGAACAGGTCGGCATGGATGACGCAGGTGTCGAGGTCCTGCGCGTCCCAGCCGTCCAGCACGCCGTCCAGCGCCTCGCCCATGGCGTCGTGCAGCCCGGGTTCGATCCGGTCGAGGTCATGGCCGCATTGTTCGAACAAGGGCCGCCAGCTGGCATGGCCCATCGAGTTCTCGCGGTTCAACGGGAAGTCGGCAACCGCCCGGTGCATCGCGCCCATCGCATCCGCCGCCGCCAGCGCCTGGGCCGGGGTCGGATGCGACAGCGACACGCCGGTCAGGAACTGGATCAGGCAGGCGGGGCGGCCCGCCAGTTCCTGGATTTCCACGCCCTGCCGGTCCTTGATCGCGGGCGGGACGGGCAGGCCCTTGGCCGCCAGATGGTCGAGCAGCGCAAGAAAGAAGGGCAGGTCGCCCGCCGCCACACGCTTTTCGTACAGCGTCAGGATGAACCGCGCGGTCGTGGTGTCGACCAGATAGTTGCTGTTCTCGACCCCCTCGGCGATCCCCTTTGCGGAGATCAGTTGGCCAGCGTCATAGCGGGCCAGAAACGCGGACAGCGCCTCGGCCGAAACCTGCGTATAGACGGCCATGGTTCAGGCGGCCGCTTCCAGCCCGCGCGGCAGCTTGAAGGCGATCGTCTCGCGCGTCGTCTCTTCCTCGCGCTCGCTGACGGTAAAGCGCTCCGACAGGCGATCGACCAGCTCGCGGACCAGCAGCTCGGGCGCGGAGGCCCCGGCGGTCAGGCCCAGCGTCTTGACGCCGTCCAGGAACGCCCAGTCGAGTTCGGCGGCGCGCTGGATCAGCATGGCGCGCTTGCCCGCACGCTCGGCCACCTCGACCAGGCGCAGCGAGTTGGAGGAGTTCGGCGCCCCGATCACCAGCACCGCGTCGCACTCGGCGGCGATCGCCTTGACCGCGGCCTGACGGTTGGAGGTGGCGTAGCAGATATCCTCGCCGCGCGGGGCCAGGATGTTGGGGAAACGACGCTGCAACGCCTCAATCGTGGCGGCGGTGTCGTCGACCGACAGGGTGGTCTGGGTCAGGAAGGCGAGGTTGTCGGGATCGGCGGGCGCGAACGCCTCGACATCCGCGACCGTCTCGACCAGCGACATGGACCCTTGCGGCACCTGGCCGAAGGTGCCGATGACCTCGGGGTGGCCGGCATGGCCGATGAAGACGATGTGGCGACCCATCTCGACCAGCCGCTCGGCCTGGCGGTGGACCTTCGACACCAGCGGGCAGGTGGCGTCGAAATAGGCGAGGCCCCGGTTTTCGGCATCGGCGGGCACCGACTTCGGCACGCCGTGCGCGGAGAAGACGACATGCGCGTTGGCGGGCACCTCGTCCAGTTCCTCGACGAAGATCGCGCCTTTGGCCTTCAGGCTGTCGACGACGAACTTGTTGTGGACGATCTCGTGCCGGACATAGACCGGGCTGCCATGCTTTTCGAGCGCCAGCTCGACGATGCGGATCGCGCGGTCGACGCCTGCGCAGAATCCGCGCGGGGCGGCGATCAACAGGTCGAGCGGCGGCTTGGTGGCATCGGTCATGGCTGGGGTCGCGGCTGGGGTCATGGGACATGGCTCTACGCCATTGCTTGCGCGCGTCCAACCCGGTTCCTATGCTGGCGACCAAACCGGCATCCTGCTTCGGCATATAGAATAGGCGTTTCGACCTGTGAAAGCACCGCTCCCCGTTCTCGTCCTTGCGCCCGTCGCCCTTGCCCTTGGTCTGGGCGGTTGTGCCCGCACGGGTGAGATCGACGCCTCGGGCGGCATCACTGCCGTCCGCTCGGCCTGTCCGATCGTCGGCGTCGCGGCGGGGACCGGCGACATCACGCTGTTCAAGACGCCCGGCGCCACCGACGAACGCTCGATCGACCTGGTCGCCAACCTGACCGACGTTCGCGGCAACTGCACCGATGCGGCCGCGGACATCGTGACGACGGTCAGCTTCACGGTCGAGGCCCGCCGCACCGATACGGCGGCGGCGCGCGACGTGGTGCTGCCCTATTACATCGCGATCGTGCGCGGCGGCACGAACGTCGTCGCCAAGCGGGTCGGCCGCGTGAACGTCCACTTCGACGCGGGCCAGGCGCGTGGCCAGGTGGCGGGCGAGGCCTCCACCACCATCTCGCGCGCGGCCGCGACCCTGCCCGAGGACGTCCGCGAAAAGCTGACCCGTCGCCGCAAGGCGGGGGACGAGGATGCCGCGGTCGATCCGCTGACCAACCCCGAAGTGCGCCAGGCGGTGGCGAGCGCCAGCTTCGAGGCGCTGGTCGGGTTCCAGCTGACCGACGCGCAGCTGCGGTATAACGCGACTCGGTGATCTCTTATTCCTCCCCTGCAAGGGGAGGGGGACCATCCGAAGGATGGTGGAGGGGTGTCCCGCTATCGATGGGGTGACACCCCTCCGTCAGGGCTGCGCCCTGCCACCTCCCCTTCCAGGGGAGGAATGGAAAACGCTGCTATCCACACCTTTCCCGGCGCCCCCCACCGATCCCCGATTGACTTGGCCCCACCCGCCCGGCAGAGGGCGCGGCGTCGATGTCGGACATGTCCGACATAGGCGCGCGCGGGAGAGCGCCGGGTTCATCTTTCAGGTGACGAAAACCCGGCCGCCGAAGGAGCAACCACCCCGGAATCTCTCAGGCAAATGGGACCGCGCGATCGCCATCGACACTCTGGAAAGAGTGCCCGGCCTTCGGCCTTGGGCGCCACCGAAGGGGTAAGCCGGAATTTCCGGCGAAAGCTCTCAGGTTCCGTGACAGAGGGGGATCGGATCGGGTAAGGACATCTGCGTCCCTAGCCGACACCCTTTTGACGGAGACCGGCCCCGTGAGCGACACCGCAGACCTGAACGTAGAAGACGCCCCCGAGGGTCAGGAGATCATCCAGACGCTGCCGCTGGACGCATGGCATCGTGCGCGCGGCGGGCGGATGGTGCCGTTCGCCGGATACGAGATGCCGGTCCAGTATGAAGGCATCATGGCCGAGCATCTCTGGACCCGCGAGTCGGCCGGGCTGTTCGACGTCAGCCATATGGGCCAGGTGGTCTTCACCGGCGAGAACGGCCTTGGCCCCGTCATCACCGCGCTGGAAAAGGTCCTACCGGGCGACATTGCGGGCCTTGGCGACCGCAAGAACCGCTATTCGCTGCTGCTGAATGAAGAGGGCGGCATCCTCGACGACCTGATGGTGACGAAGCGCACCCTGGACGGCGCGGAAGAACTCTACATGGTCGTCAACGGCGCGACCAAATATGACGATATTGCCTATCTGCTCGACTTCATCCCCGACGACGCGACGCTGAATCTGCTCGACGAGCAGGCGCTGCTGGCGCTCCAGGGGCCGAAGGCGGTCGATGCGCTGTCGCGGATCGTGCCGGGCGTCGAGGCTTTGGTGTTCATGACCGCCGCCGACTTCACCTGGAACGACGTGCCGCTGTGGATCAGCCGCTCGGGCTATACCGGCGAGGACGGCTACGAGATCTCGATCCCGGCCGAGCACGCTGCCGCCTTCGCTGACCTGCTCTGCGAACAGGCGGAAGTGAAGCCGATCGGCCTGGGTGCGCGCGACTCGCTGCGCCTGGAGGCGGGGCTGCCGCTTTACGGCCACGACCTCGATCCCGAGACGACGCCGGTGATGGCCGATCTGGGCTTCGCGCTCGCCAAGAAGCGCCGCGAGGCGGCCGACTTCCTGGGTGCCGAGCGTATCCTGTCGGAGCGCGAGAACGGCCCCGCCGTCAAGCGCGTCGGCCTGACCGTCGCGGGTCGCCAACCGGTGCGCGAAGGCGCGTCAGTGGTCGCCGAGGACGGATCGGTCATCGGCCGCGTCACCAGCGGCGGCTTTGCCCCCTCGATGGGCGCGCCGATCGCCATGGCCTATGTCCCCACCGAGCTGGCGACGCCCGGCACGGTCCTCAAACTGCTTCAGCGCGGCAAGACCCATGACGCCACCGTCACGGCGATGCCGTTCGTCCCCCATCGTTACGTTCGTTCAGGAGCCAAGTGACCATGAGCCGCTATTTCACCGAAGATCATGAGTGGATCGACGTCGACGGTGATGTCGGCACGGTCGGCATCTCCGATTACGCACAGGGTGCGCTGGGCGACATCGTGTTCGTTGACGTCCCCGAGGAAGGCCGCGAGCTGACCAAGGGCGACGAGGCCGCCGTGGTCGAGTCGGTCAAGGCCGCGTCCGACGTCTATGCGCCCGTCTCGGGCACCGTGATCGAGGGCAATGGCCAGTTGGCCGACGAGCCTGCGCTGGTGAACAGCGATCCGGAAGGCGAGGGCTGGTTCTTCAAGATCACGCTGTCGGACGCGTCGGAACTGGACGCGTTGATGGACGAAGCCGCCTACGCCGCGTTCGTCGCGAAACTCTGATCCGATGCCCCTCCCTTCATAGGGGAGGGGTCTTCTTCCTCCCCTCCCGCAGGCGGGAGGGGTTGGGGGAGGGGAGTCGTTCTCCCCAAGCGACATCGCCTGCCGAAGCCGGGTGCCCTCCCCCGGCCCCTCCCGCTTGCGGGAGGGGAGAAGAAGAAGCCCTCCGCTCGGCGGCAGGGGCGAAGAGGAGGGCGGAGAAATGGAACGCATGCGCTACCTGCCCCTTACTTCGTCCGACCGTGCCGAGATGCTCTCGGTCATCGGTGCGGGCTCGGTCGACGACCTGTTCGTCGATGTGCCCGAATCCGCCCGCCTGTCGGGCCCCATCGAGGGCTTGCCCGCCCACGCCTCCGAACTGGCGGTCGAGCGGCACATGACCGCGCTGTCCCGCAAGAACATGGTCGCGGGCGACGTGCCGTTCTTCCTGGGCTGCGGCGCGTATCGGCACCATGTCCCCGCCAGCGTCGATCACCTGATCCAGCGCGGCGAGTTCCTGACCGCCTATACGCCCTATCAGCCGGAAATCGCGCAGGGCACGCTGCAGATGCTGTTCGAGTTCCAGACGCAGGTCGCGCGTCTGCTCGGCACCGATGTCGCCAACGCCTCGATGTATGACGGCTCGACCGCATGCTGGGAAGCGATCGGCATGGCGCGGCGCATCACCAAGAAGTCCAAGGCGATCCTGTCGTCGGGCCTGCATCCGCATTATGTCTCGGTCGCCAAGACCATGGCGAAGTACACCGGCGACACGCTGGAGACCGGCACCCCCGTCCTGACCGCCGAGACCGATATCGACCAGATGATCGCGGCGATCGACGGCGATACGTCGTGCGTCGTCGTCCAGTATCCGGATATTCTGGGCCGTATCGCCGACCTGACCCCGCTGGCCGAGGCGTGCCACGCCAAGAAGGCGCTGCTGATCGCGGTCGTGACCGAGCCGGTCGCATTGGGCGCGATCCGCAGCCCGGGCGAGATGGACGCCGATATCGTCGTCGGCGAAGGCCAGTCGCTGGGCGTCGGGCTCCAGTTCGGTGGTCCTTATGTCGGCCTGATGGGCTGCAAGGACAAGTATATCCGCCAGATGCCGGGCCGCTTCTGTGGCGAGACGGTGGACGCGGACGGCAAGCGTGGCTTCGTGCTGACGCTGTCGACCCGCGAGCAGCATATCCGCCGCGAAAAGGCGACGTCGAACATCTGCACCAATTCGGGGCTGTGTGCGCTCGCCTTCTCGATCCACATGACGCTGCTGGGCGAGGCGGGTCTGCGCCGGATGGCGGGGATCAACCATGCCAATGCCTGCCGCGCGGCGGATCGGCTGGCGAAGGTGCCTGGCGTGAAGCTGGTCAACGACGTGTTCTTCAACGAGTTCACGCTCGACCTGGGCCGTGAGGCACGTCCGATCGTGCGGACGCTCGCCGATCGCGGCGTGCTGGCGGGCGTGTCGCTCGGCCGGCTCTATCCGGGCGAGGATGCGCTTCAGAACGGATTGGTGGTGGCGGTCACCGAAACGGTGACGGCGGAGGATATCGAGACGCTTGCCCAAGCGCTTGAGGAGGTGCTGGCATGACGATCAACCAGAGCGGCTGGAAGCCCACGAGCCCCGAAGCCAATGAAGCGTCGGTCCCGGCGACCTTCACCGGCAACCGCGCGCTGATGCTCGAAGAAAAGCTGATCTTCGAGATTGGCGACGACAAGACGACCGGCGTCGACTTCGCGGACGGCGATGTCGCGGGTTCGCGTCTGGGCGATCTGTCCCGCAAGGCCCCGATCGGCCTGCCCGGCCTGTCGGAGCCGGAGACGGTGCGTCACTATACCCGCCTATCGCGTCAGAATTACGCGATCGACCTGGGGCTGTTCCCGCTGGGTTCGTGCACGATGAAGCACAATCCGCGCTTGAACGAGAAGATGGCGCGCCTGCCCGGTTTCAGCGACGTTCACCCGCTCCAGCCCGTCGACACGGTGCAGGGCGCGCTAGAGGTCATTCACCAGCTGGCGCACTGGCTGGTCACGCTGACCGGCATGACCTCGGTCGCGATGAGCCCCAAGGCGGGGGCGCATGGCGAGCTGTGCGGTATCCTGGCGATCAAGGCGGCGCTGGAAAAGCGCGGCGAGGGCGCGCGCAAGGTGATCCTGGTGCCGGAATCGGCGCACGGCACCAACCCGGCGACGGCGGCGTTCGCGGGCTTCTCGGTCGAGGATATCCCCGCGACCGCGGATGGCCGTGTCGATACGGCGGCGCTCAAGGCGCGGCTGGGGCCGGACGTGGCGGGCGTGATGATCACCAACCCGAACACCTGCGGCCTGTTCGAGCGTGACCTGAAGGACATTTCCGACGCGGTTCATGCGGCGGGCGGCTATGTCTATTGCGACGGCGCGAACTTCAACGCCATCGTCGGGCGCGTGCGTCCGGGCGATCTCGGCGTCGATGCGATGCACATCAACCTGCACAAGACCTTCTCGACCCCGCATGGCGGCGGCGGGCCGGGTTCGGGTCCAGTGGTGTTCTCGGAGGCGCTGACGCCGTTCGCCCCGCTTCCCTTCGTCGAGAAGACGGGCGAGGGCTTCCGCCTGGTCGAGGAAGAGAATGCCGACGACCATCATGCCGACAGCTTCGGCCGCATGGTCGCCTTCCACGGCCAGATGGGCATGTTCACCCGCGCGCTGACCTATATCCTCAGCCACGGCGCGGACGGTCTGCGCCAGGTCGCCGAGGATGCGGTGCTGAACGCCAACTACGTCCTGCGCAGCCTCGAGAACACGCTCGACGCGCCCTTCGCCAAGAGCGGCCCGTGCATGCACGAAGCCATCTTCTCGGACGAAGGCCTGGCCGAGGGCTTCTCGACGATCGACGTCGCCAAGGCGCTGATCGACGAGGGTTTCCACCCGATGACCATGTATTTCCCGCTGGTCGTCCACGGTGCGATGCTGGTCGAGCCGACCGAAACCGAATCGAAGGCGGCGCTCGACCAGTTCATCGGCGCGCTGGCGTCGGTGGCGGAGCGTGCCAAGGCGGGCGACCCGTCGCTCAAGACCGCGCCCCATTTCGCGCCGCGCGCGCGCCTCGACGAGACGCTGGCCGCGCGCAAGCCCGTGCTGGTGTGGAAGGACAAGGCGGCCTGATCCCGTAGCTGCCCTCACCCTTTCCACTCACCTTCGGTGAGCTGCGGAAGGGTGAGGGTGGTCTTGTCGCGGCTTACAAGGCCGTAAACAGACAGATCCCGCCCAGTATCACCCCGGGCGCATTGGCGAACACGATCGGCCAGTCCCGCTTCTCGCGCAAGAATCCGTACGCGACCCAGAGCGAACAGTTTATCATCGTCGCCAGCGGCTGAATCATCGACCCCTTGTGTCCCGCCAGATTGCGCTGAATCTGGTCGATATAGGACAGGTACATGGCCACGGCGGTTGCGGTGGCGATCCAGCCGAGCAGCATCAATTTCCGTTCGCTCACGGTATCGGAATCTCCTTAAATGGCTGATAAATCGATTGAAGCCTTGTCGCCTAACGCGCAACCCTGCGCGGATGCTCCCGCGTCCGGGCAGGAGCAGGGGGCGATGCGGTTCGACAGGGGGCAGGCGTCGACACTGGAGGCGATCCTGCGCTGGCGGCGCGACGTCCGCCACTTCCGAACCGATCCGATCACCGAGGATGTCCTGGCGCGCCTCGGCGAGGCGATGGCACTGGCGCCGTCCGTCGGCAATGCGCGGCCCTGGCGGGTTATCCGGGTCGAGGACCCCGCATTGCGCGCGGCGGTCCGCGCCGATTTCGAGCGTTGCGACAAGAAGGCGGCAGCCGATTATCGCGACGAGCGGGCCGCGGCCTATGGCGCGCTGAAGCTCGCCGGGCTGGACGCCGCGCCGGTGCAACTGGCGGTCTTCACCCATATCGACCCGGCGGCGGGCCATGGCCTGGGCCGGCGCACCATGCCCGAGACGCTGCGCCAGTCGACCGCGATGGCGATCCATACGCTGTGGCTGGCGGCGCGCGCGGCCAATCTGGGGATGGGCATGGTGTCGATCCTCGACCCCGCTGAGATGGAGCGGATCTTCGCGGTGCCGGAGGACTGGGCGTTCACCGCCTATCTGTGTCTGGGCCATGCCGAATGGGATGACGACACGCCGCTGCTCCACCGGGCGGGGTGGCAGGAAAATGCCCCGACGCTGTGGGAAGTGCGATAGCGAGATTCCTCCCCTGGAGGGGGAGGAATAATGGCGGATCAATCCTCCGCCGCGGCCGTACTCGTCTGCTGCTTGCCCAGCCTCTGCTCGCGCCAGACGATGAACAACCCGCTGGCGATGATGACAGGCGCGCCGTACCAGGTGCCCGCCGTAGGCAGTACTCCGAAGATCAGCCAGCCATAGACGGTCGCCCAGATCAGCCCCGAATAGTCCATCGGCACGACCGCCGCGACCGGTGCCAGCCGCGACGCGCCGGTCAGTGCCAACTGCCCCATGCCGCCCGCCAGCCCGATCGACACCAGCACCACCCAGGTCAGCGGATCGTGCGCCTTCAGGTGAAAGGCATAGGGCACGGCGATGAAGGGCAGGGTCAGGATGGTGAAGTAGAAGACGGTCGTCGTCGCGGGCTCGTCGCGCAACTGGCGCAGCACGATCGCGACGATGGCGACGAACATCGCCGCCATCAGCCCGACGCCCGCCCCGAACAGCGACATGTCGCTCGCCCCTGGCCGCACGACGAGCAGCACGCCCGCAAACCCGACCAGCACGGCGGCCCATCGCTGGATCCCCGTCCTCTCGCCCAGTACCAAGGCACCCAGCAGCGTGGCGAAGATCGGCACGGTGAACTGGAACGTCGTTGCCTCGGCCAGCGGTAACAGCATGACCGCGCCGAAGGTAAAGACCATGCCGACCAGACCGACCATCGCCCGCTTGGCATGGCCCTTCAGCCGGGCGGTGCGCAGGGATGCCAGCCCCGGTCCCGCCAGGACAAAGGCGAGCACGACCGGCAGCGCGCAAAGCTGTCGAAAGAACATGGTTTCGGACAAGGTCGCCCCGCGCGACTCGGCCAGCTTCACGAAGGCCGACATGGTCGACAGGAAGAAGATGGCGATCAGGCGCAGGCCGATGCCTTTGAGCACGCGGTCGCCGGTCATGCGGCGGTCCCTAACCTCTGCTGCACCGCGAAGAAACCCCGAACGCGCCCGCCCTCTTGGCGAAGGCGGGTCTTTGCCGCTATCGGGCGGGCATGAAGCATGCTCTGACCGTCACCCGCGACGCGGATTTCTCCGCCTGGTATCAGTCCGTCATCGCCGAGGGCGATCTGGCCGAGGAGTCCGGCGTCCGTGGCTGCATGGTCATCCGCCCCTGGGGCTATGGCATCTGGGAGCGTATCCAGCGGCTGCTCGACGATCGCATCAAGGCGACGGGGCATGAGAATTGCTATTTCCCGCTGTTCATCCCGCTCAGCTATTTCGAGAAGGAGGCCGAGCATGTCGACGGCTTCGCCAAGGAGATGGCGGTCGTCACGCATCACCGGCTGATCGCGGACGGCAAGGGCGGCCTGGTCCCCGATCCCGAGGCGAAGCTGGAAGAGCCCTTGGTCGTGCGGCCGACCTCGGAGACGGTGATCGGCACCGCCTTTGCCCGTTGGGTCCAGTCGTGGCGCGACCTGCCGGTGCTGATCAACCAGTGGGCCAATGTCGTCCGCTGGGAAATGCGCACCCGCATGTTCCTGCGCACCGCCGAGTTTTTGTGGCAGGAGGGGCATACCGCCCATGCCACGGTGGACGAGGCGCGGGCCGAGACGCTGCAGATGCTGGAGGTCTATCGCAGCTTCGCCGAGGATTGCCTGGGCGTGCATGTGATCGCGGGCGAAAAGCCCGAGAATGAGCGCTTCCCCGGTGCAGTCTCGACCTATTCGATCGAGGCGATGATGCAGGACGGCAAGGCGCTGCAAACCGCGACCAGCCATTTCCTGGGCGACAATTTCGCCAAGGCGCAGAATATCCGCTTCCAGAACGCCGAGGGCGGGCTGGATTATGCGCAGACGACCAGCTGGGGCATGACCACGCGCACGATCGGCGCGATGATCATGGTCCACGGCGACGATGACGGCATGCGCGTGCCGCCCAAGGTCGCGCCGTGGCAGGTGGTGATCGTGCCGATGCTGCGCGACCAGCCCGAGGACGAGGCGCTGCTTAGCTATTGCCGCGATCTGCAAAAGGAACTGGTGGGTGGGGCCGCGCTGGGCGAGCCGATCCGCGCCATGGTCGATGCGCGCGCGCAAAAGGCCGCCAACAAGCGCTGGAGCTGGGTCAAGAAGGGCGCACCGGTCGTCATCGAGGTCGGCGGCCGCGACATGGCGGGCGGCAACGTCTCGGTCATCCGCCGCGACCGGCTGTACCGCGCGGACGGCAAGCTCGACTCGGTCGTGCAGCCGCGCGGTGATTTCGTGAGCGGCGTCGCCGACCTGCTCGCCGACATCCAGGGCGAACTGCATCGCCAGTCGGCCGAGCGGCTGAAGGCGCAGATCGTACCCGTCGACGACTGGGCGAGCGTCGAGGCGCATTTCGCGGACGGCATCAAGAACCCCGGCTGGGTCGATGTCCGCTGGGCCAAGCCGACGGGCGACGAACTGGCGCAGGTGGTCGAGAAGCTGAAGGCCCTGAAGCTGACGATCCGCAATGCGCCGATGGGGCAGACGGGCTGCGATGACGGGCCCTGCATCTTCACCGGCCGTGAAGCGGTGGAGCGCGTGCTGATCGGTCGGGCGTACTAAGCAAACTCCCCCTCCCGCAGGCGGGAGGGGGTTGGGGGGGAGGGAAGGCCACAAGCGGCGGTCTCCGTGAGACGCCATGCCCTCCCCAAACCCCTCCCGCCTGCGGGAGGGGCTTAAGAGTTCACCAATCCCGCCCAGGGCAAATCCGGCCCGGCCGGCACGATGCCGGTCGGGTTCAACTCCAAATGGCTGGCATAGTAATGCGTCTTGATGTGATCGAGATGCACCGTGTCCGCGATCGCCGGGATCGCCAGCATCCGCTCGAGCAAGCCCTCCAGCGCCGGATAATCCTGCACTCGCCGCACATTGCATTTGAAATGCCCGTGATAGACCGCATCGAAGCGAACGAGCGTGGTGAACAGGCGGATATCCGCCTCGGTCATCCGGTCGCCGACCAGCCATTCGCGCCCCGTCAGCCGTTCCTCCAGCGTATCCAGTTCGGCAAATAGCGGCCCGACCGCTTCGTCATAGGCGTCCTGGCTTTGGGCGAAGCCGCATTTATAGACGCCGTTGTTTACCCGGTCATAGACGGTCGCGTTCACCGCATCGATCTCGTCGCGATGCTCTGGCGGATAATAATCGCCCTCCCGCGCGCCGAGCCCGTCGAACGCGGTGTTGAACATGCGGATGATCTCGGCCGATTCGTTGCTGACGATCGTGTCGCGTTGCTTGTCCCACAGGACCGGCACCGTCACCTTGCCGCTATAACCGTCGCGCGCGCGGGCATAGAGCTGCCACAGATAGTCCGAGCGGTGCAGGGGATCACCGGTGCCGCCATGCGTCGTGGCGAAGGTCCAGCCATTCTCGCGCATCAGCGGATCGACCACCGACAGGTCGATCATCGACTCCAGGCCTTTGAGTGCGCGGACGATCATCGTGCGGTGCGCCCACGGGCAGGCATAGGAAACATAGAGGTGATAGCGGCCCGGCTCGGCACGGTGGCCGGTCCGGCCTTCGGGGCCGGGCTCCCCATCCGCCGTCACCCAGTCGCGGAAACCGGAATCGGGGCGTTTGAAGCTGCCCTTCTCGTCCGACTTGAAAAGACCATCGGCGTGCCAGACGCCGTCCACCATATTGCCCATGCTTGATCCTCCTATGGGGGGAGGTACGCATGGGGGTGGGGGAGCGATCCCACTTTTCCGCCCCTGCAAGGGGAGGGGGAGCGGTGGTGGTGGGGGCGGGCCGCTAACGACGTCCGTTGCCGAAGCCCCCCTCCGTCAGCGCTGGCGCGCTGCCACCTCCCCGTACCGGGGAGGATTTACCGCCGCTTGCCGTTGTGGCGGATGTTCGCGGGCCGCCCGCGCCGTTTCAGCACCCGGCGCGGCTCGGGCTTGGCGCCCTTGCCGTCGGGCAGCTCGAAGCGCAGCGCCCCCGACACCGGATTCGCCTCGGCCAGACGCAGCGGCAGGCGCTGGCCCAGCTTGTAGATCTCCCGTGTCTTCTCGCCGAGCAGTTGCTGCGAGCCTTCGTCATAATGGAAGTAATCGCCGCCCAGGTCGCGGATCGGCATCAGGCCGTCGCCGCCCACGCCGTCGACGGTGGCGAAGAAGCCGAAATTGGTGACGCCGGTGATCCGCGTCTCGACCACCTGCCCGACATGCTCGGAGAGATAGGCCGCGACATAGCGGTCGATCGTCTCGCGCTCCGCCTCCATCGCGCGGCGTTCCATCTGGCTGATCGCAGTGCCCAGCCGCTCCATCTCGTCCCCCTCGGGCAGAAGGCCGCCTTCGCCCAGCTTGTATGCACCGACCAAGGCACGGTGGACGACGAGGTCGGCATAGCGCCGGATCGGCGAGGTGAAATG
This sequence comes from Sphingomonas flavida, assembly GCF_036663655.1. Taxonomy (NCBI): domain Bacteria; kingdom Pseudomonadati; phylum Pseudomonadota; class Alphaproteobacteria; order Sphingomonadales; family Sphingomonadaceae; genus Sphingomonas; species Sphingomonas flavida. Next base: position 132,739 of record NZ_JAXOJH010000004.1, on the reverse strand, counting down.
CGCATAAGAGCCCAGCGACAGGCCGAAATGCCCCTGATTGACCGGCGCGTAATAGGCCTGGGTCTGTGACCGCAGGATCTGCTCCATCACCTGCGGCTTGAACTCCGCATCGCCGATCTTGTCGATGATCCGGTTGAAGGTCGCCGGACGGATCACCTGTCCCATGGCGAAGGGAATGTCGAAGGTTTCGAGATAGTCCTTCAGTGCGACCAGCTTGGTGCGGCTGGGCACCTCATGGACGCGGTACATGACCGGGGCCTTCTTTGCCTCCAGCGCCTTGGCGGCGGCGACGTTGGCGGCGATCATGTAATCCTCGATCAGCCGGTGCGCATCCAGCCGCGCGCGTGGCGCGACCGACAGGATGCGGCCATTCTGGTCGAGCACCACCCGGCGTTCGGGCAGGTCGAGGTCGAGCGGCTCGCGATCGTCGCGCGCCTTGGCGAGTGCGGCCCAGCAATCCCAGAGCGGGCGCAGCGCGGTGTCGGTCAACGGGTGCGACAATTCGCCGTCGATGGCGGCCTGCGCATCCTCATAGGCGATGTTCGCCGCCAGCCGCACGACCGCGCGGGTGAAGCGGAACCCCTTGAGCTTCCCGTCCCTCGTGACCTGAAGGTGGCAGGCGAGCGCGGCGCGGTCCTCCCCCTCCTTCAGCGAACAGACATCCGCCGACAGGATTTCGGGCAGCATCGGCACGACCCGGTCGGGGAAATAGACCGAGTTGCCCCGCCGCCGCGCATCCTTGTCGATCGCCGAGCCGGGGCGGACATAGAAGCTGACATCGGCGATGGCGACGATGGCGCGCCATCCTTCCGGATTGGCCGGGTCGTCGTCGGGCGCGGCCCAGACCGCATCGTCATGGTCGCGCGCATCGACCGGATCGATCGCGACGATCGGCAGGTCGCGCAGGTCCTCGCGGTCGTCGCCCAGCGGCTGGCGCGCGACCCGCTCTGCTTCTTCGAGCGTTTCGGGCTGGAAGCGGTCGGGAATCTCGAACTTGTGGATCGCGATCAGCGAGAAGCTGCGCGGGGCGAAGGGGTCGCCCAACCGCTCGACCACCTTCGCGGTGATGCGCGGCGGACGGCCCGCCTTTTCGGCCAGCACCAGGTCGCCCGCCTCGGCATCGCCGGTGTCCGACACCAGCATCTCGCGCCGGTCCTTCTTGTCGACGGAGGTCAGCCAGAAGCGCCCCGCCTCCTCACGCAGCACGCCCAGCACCTGTTCGGAGGCGGGCGCGATCGTCTTCATGACATGCGCGATCCAGCCGCCGCCCGCTTCTTCGGTCCGCGCCAGCACCCGCTGGCCGATGCCGAGCGACCCGCGCTTGCGCTCGCGGATGCGCAGGCGGGGGATGGGGATGCCGTCCGCTTCCCAATGCTCGGGCTGGCCCCAGACATTGCCGCCGTCATCGACATCGACGATGCGCAGCACCGTCACCTTGGGCAGTCCGCCCATCTTGTGGAAGGCGCGACCCGGCGCGCTGTCGATCAGCCCTTCGTCTGCCATGTCCTTGAGCAGCGCCTTCAACCCGATCTTCTCCTGCGCGGACAGACCGAAAGCCCGCGCGATCTCGCGCTTGCCTGCCGGCTGGTCCGACTGTTCGATGAAGGCGAGGATTTGCTCACGGGTCGGCAGACCCGGCTGGGGTTTTTTCATGGGGGAGAGATAGGGGGTAGGGCGGGCGGCGTCACCCCTACAATCCTCCCCGGTACGGGGAGGGGGACCAGCAAAGCTGGTGGAGGGGGTGCTCCACACGGCGAACCCTATCAGGCGATCCCCCTCCACCACCGCTTCGCGGCGGTCCCCTCCCCTTGCAGGGGAGGATTGCGTCGCACGTCTTATCATGATCCAATGTAATACCAGTATGGCGTAGCGGGACGGGCAGAGCATGATGACTTTATGGGCTTCGGCCGCGATCCTGGCGGCGGCTCCTGCCACGCAGGCCGATCTGGACCGGCTCGCGGCCACGCTCGGCTATCGCTACACCATCCTGACCAACCGGCCTGCGTCCTGCCCGACCGGCACTGCGCGTTGTTTCGAGGCGGACATCGCCATCGCAGTGCCGTCGGACGCGCCCGCCCTGCCGGTCGAAATCCGCTACAGCCTGGTCAATCCGGTGTTGAAGGTCGACAGTGAAACCTTCGACAATCGCACGATCAACGGCGACCTGAACGTCCTGACGCTGAAGCCCGGCCGGTCGTTGACGCCGGGGCAGGTCTATCATGTGAAGCTGACCGGGCTGGGCGCGTTCTTCTCGCGCAACCATATGATGCCCAACGCGACGCTGGCGGTGGCGGGACTTGCGCCGCGCGTGATCGCCGCGACCCGGACCGGGACAGACGCCGAGACGGGGCTGGAAACCTTGCCCTTCGTGGCCCCCATGACCGACGAGGCGGCGCTGGCCCGCAGCGCGCCCGACGACCAGACCATGTGGCGCACGCCCGAGCGCGCCTTTGCCCTCTATGCCGAGCGCGGCGCGGCGACGCCGGTCGATGTGGCGATCCTGCCCCGGCCGGCGAAGGTCACGCGCCCGGTCGGTGCGCCGCTCGATCTGTCCAGGGGTTTGCGGGTCACCACCGACGGCTTTGCCCGCGCCGCCATCGCGCCCGCACTGGCCGGATTGCCGGTGGGTACGGTGCCGCTGACCATCCGCAGGCAGGCCGGGATCGCGGCGGAGGGGTATCGCCTGACCATCGGCCAGGGCGGCGTGACCATCGCGGCGGCGGATGCGGCGGGGGCGTCCTATGCTTTGCGCTCGCTGGCGCAGCAGATGGCGGCGGAGGGCACGACGCTCCGCCCGCTGATCGTCGAGGATGCGCCGCGCTACGGCTTTCGCGGGCTGCATATCGACCTGGCGCGTAACTTCCACAGCAAGGCCGAAATCCTGAAGCTGGTCGAGCAGATGGCGGTGTACAAGCTCAACACACTCCACCTGCATCTGGGCGATGACGAGGGCTGGCGGTTGCAGATCGCGAGCCTGCCCGAGCTGACCGAGGTGGGGGCCTATCGCTGTGCCGACCTGACCGAGAAGACCTGCCTTTCGCCGCAGCTTGGCGCGGACCCGTCCAGGGAGGCGCCGACCAACGGCTATCTGAGCGCCGCCGACTATTCGGAAATCCTGCGCGCCGCCGCCGCACGGCATATCGACGTCATCCCTTCCTTCGACATGCCGGGCCATTCGCGTGCCGCGATCCGTTCTATGGAAGTGCGCTACGACCGGCTGATGGCGAAGGGTGACAAGGCGGGGGCCGAGCGTTTCCGGCTGGTCGAGCCCGGCGACACCACCCGCTATTCCAGCGTCCAGCATTATGACGACAACACGCTGAACGTGTGTATCGACAGCACCTATCGCTTCATCGACGCGGTGATCGACGACATCGCGGCCCTGCACAGGGCGGCGGGGGTGCCGCTGACCACCTATCATATCGGTGCGGACGAGACCGCCGGGGCCTGGGTCCAGTCGCCCGCCTGCAAGGTGATGATGGCGAAAACGGACATGCAGCCCAGGCAGCTGGGGGCGTATTTCATCGAACGGATTTCGGCCGACCTCGCCAAGCGCGGCATCGCGGTCGCGGGGTGGAGCGACGGGCTGGGCCATACCGACCCGGCCAGGATGCCGCCCAAGGTCCAGACCAATATCTGGAGCAACCTGCACGCAGGGGGCGTGGCCGAGGCGCATGGCCAAGCCAATCGCGGGTGGAAGACGGTGCTGTCGATCCCCGATCTCGGCTATTTCGACATGCCCTATGCCGCCGATCCGAACGAAACCGGCTATGACTGGGCCTCGCGCGGGGTGGACAGCTTCCAGGTGTTCGGCTTCATGCCGGGCAATCTGGCCGCCAATGCCGCGCTGATCCCCGATATCCTGGCCCAGCCCAAGGCGATCGCCGACGCCGTACCGCTTCAGCCCGGTCGCAGCATCGCCGGAATCCAGGCGCAGTTGTGGAGCGAGACGGTGCGGCGCGACACCCAGGTCGATTACATGCTGTTCCCCCGCCTGCTGGCGCTGGCCGAACGCGCCTGGAGCAAACCGGACTGGGAGCCCGCTTATGCCGCCGGGACGGGCTATGCGCCGAACGATCCGCGCGTTGACCGCGCCCGACTGCTGACCGGATGGCAGGATTTTGCGGGCCGCATGGGCGTGCAGATGCGCCTGCTCGACCGGGCGGGCGTGACCTATCGCCTGGCCCCGCCGGGCGCGCGGATCGCGAACGGCAGGCTGGAGGCCAATGCCGAGTTTTCCGGCACACCGATCGAGTATCGCACCGGCGGCACGGCATGGCGGCGCTATGACGGGCCGGTGGCGGTGACGGGGGCGGTCGAGCTTCGCACCCGCACCCCCGATGGCCGCCGCGCCAGCCGGACGGTTACGGTTTCGCCGTAACCGCGATCAGGCCGGGCGCATCGGCGATGAACCGGTCGAGCACACCATCGGCGATCTTGATCGGCCCGTCGAAGCGCACCGCCCCCTTGATGCTCTGCACGGCGGCGGCCTGCGCGGCGATCCGCCTGGCATCGGCGAAATAGCGCGCCGCAGCGGCATTGCCGTGGTCGGCGGCGTCGAGCCCGGCGGCGGTCTGTCCGAGCGCGCGGCCCCAGAGCTGCATCGCCTCCAGCCACGGGGCCGCCTGTTCGGCAAAGGCCGGATCGACCACGCCCGCGCGGATGATGTCGGGCGCATCGGCCAGTGCATCGGCCTTGGCGTGCAACGCCGCCAGCGCCGCCCGGCGTTCGCTCTCGTCGCCATTGGCCAGCGCCTCGCGCACATGGTCGAGCAGCGCCTTCAGCCTGGGGGCCTGTTCCTGCCAGGGCTGGCTGCCGAAGGTGGGAGCCAGATGCTGGGTATCGAACAGCTCCAGCAGCGCGGCCGTCGCACGGGGCTCGCCCCCCGCCAGATCGCGTGCGGCATAGTGCCAGGTGCGGTCGGCATCATAACCCTTGTCGTTCCAGCCGAACGCCAGCACGCCCGTGACCGCGACCCGGCTGGGCGCTTCCTGGTTCATCGGGTTGGACAGGATACCGGTCAGCTCGGACGACAGCCCCGCCTCGCGCTTGGCATAGGGCGCGAGCAGCAGCCGCCCGGCCGAACTGGCATAGTCGTTGACCGGATAATTGTCCCACAGCAGCGTCTTGCGACCGAACGCCTTGGTCGCAGCCTTGGCATCGGGGATCGAGATGGCGGGGGGCACGACGTCGGTGCCGGTCCACTGCACGACGATGCGCGGGTTCAGATTGGCGCGGAGAGCGGCCTTATAGGGGCTTTCCTTGGCATCATAATATTCGGTCGGCACCATGATCAGCGGGCGCGAGGCAGGGTCCTGTTTCAGCAGGTCGGCCTGTACCGCATTCAGCAGCTTCGACTGGGCGACCCCGGCGGCCTGCGCACCCGAGGGGCCGAACGCGGCCTTGTCCGCCTCGCAATTCCACTTCTGATATTCGATGTCGTCGAGTGCGACATAGAAGCTGTGCACGCCGATCCCGCGCAAGGCCGCGAATTTGCGAAGCAGCGCCTGCTCGTCCGCCGGGTCGGAGAAGCAGATGCTCGGCCCCGGCGAGATGGCGTAGACGAAATCGACATGGTTCGCCTTGGCGCGCGCGGCCAGCGTCCCCAGCGCGTCCAGCGTCGCGGCGGGATAGGCCTCGCGCCACTTGTCGCGGGCGAAGGGATCGTCCTTGGGACTGTAAACATAGGTGTTGGCCTTCATCTGGCCGAGGAAGTCCAGATGCTTGGTGCGGTCAGTCATCGACCAGGGCTTGCCGTAGAAACCCTCGATCGTGCCGCGGATCGGCATGGCGGGATGGTCGCTGATGGTCAGCGCGGGGATGGCCTTGCGGGTCAGCAATTGGCGCAGGGTCTGCGCGGCGTGGAACAGGCCGTCCGCGTCATGCCCCGCCAGCGTGATGAGGCCGCCGGTCCCCGAGGCGAGGGCGGTCAGCGTATAGCCCTCGCGGGCGTCATCGGCGCTGGCCTTGCTGCGTGACAGGGCTTCGCGGACCAGCGCGGCGCTGTCCGGGCCGATCACGATGGTCGGGCGGTCGAACGAGGCGGGCAGTCGCGTGGCCGTGGCGATCTCGGTGATACCGGCGCGGGTCAGCAGGTCGCGGACCAGCGTGGCGGTCTCCGGCTCGGTGCCGGGCGCGACGATCAGCGTGACGGCACGGCCGAGCGGGACTTCGCCGGTGCCGAGTGTCATCGTGGCGGGGGCAGGGAAGATGGCGGGGAGGGTAACGGGGTTCGCCTGCACCGCCGGGGCCAGCATCGCCAAGGCGATCGCCGCGCCCGTCCATCTGTTTGCCGCCCGCGTCATCCTCGATCTCCGGTATTTAACTGGTATTGTCGAAGCCTAGGGGAGAGGGTGGCGGCCTGCAAGCACCATTAGGGTCGGCATTTCAGTGGTTTGGGGAGAAATGAAGCGTGGCCTTCGACTTCGTCCAGGCTGAGCCGGGCGAAGGTGAGGGATTTCGCACGGACCTCCGTCCAGCCTGAGCGAAGTCGAAGGCCCGGGGAATCCCTCCCGCCAATGGTATTAAACCGGGCCTATCAATCGTGAAACTGAAGGCTCGCCAACCGCGCATAGAGCCCACCACCCGCGATCAGTTGCGCATGTCGTCCCTGCTCGACGATCCGCCCGCCATCCATCACCACGATCCGCTCGGCCGCGCGTACGGTCGCTAGCCGGTGCGCGATGACCAGCGTGGTCCGGTTCGCCATCAGCCTTTCCAGCGCCTGCTGGACCAGCTGCTCGCTCTCGGCATCCAGCGCGCTTGTCGCCTCGTCGAGCAACAGGATCGGCGCGTCGCGCAACAGTGCACGGGCGATGGTGATCCGCTGGCGCTGCCCCCCCGACAGGCGCGCGCCCCCTTCACCCAGGAAGGTGTCCAGTCCCTGCGGCAGCGCGCGCAGGAATTCGGCGGCGTTGGCGGCTTCGGCGGCGGCCCAGAGTTCGTCGTCACTCGCCTCCCACCGGCCATAGCGCAAATTGTCGCGGGCCGAGGCGCCGAAGATCACCGTTTCCTGCGGCACCATCGCGATGCGCGCCCGGATCGCCGCCGGATCGGCATCGCGCAAGCTCACCCCGTCGAGCGAGATATTGCCCGATTGCGGATCGTAGAAGCGCTCGGCCAGCTGGAACAGCGTCGACTTGCCAGCGCCCGAAGGGCCGACCACCGCCACCGTCTCACCGGGCCGGATGTCGAGCGAGAAGTCGCTCAGCGCCGCGACCTCGGGCCGGGTCGGATAGTGGAACACCACATTGTCGAACCGCAGCGCGCCCATCGGGATGACCGGCAGGACGGCGGGGGCAGGCGGCGGGGCGATTTCCGGCTCTTCGGCCAGCAGTTCCGCCAGACGCTGCGCCGCGCCCGACGCGCGCAGTATGTCGCCCCACACCTCGGTCAGCGCCTGGAACGAGCCCGCCACCAGCATCCCCGTCACGACGAAGGCGGTCAGCGATCCGCCCGACAGCCGTCCGCTGGCGACGTCGGCCACGGCTTCCCACAGCAGGAGCGTCAGCCCGCCGAAGAACAGGCCGATCACCATCGCGGTCATCACCGCGCGCAGCAGGAAGCGCTTGCGCGAGGTGGCGAAGCCGTTGCTGACCGCCAGCTCGAACCGTTCCGCCTCGCGGCGTTCCTGCCCAAAGGCCTGGACGACCTTCATCGCCCCCAGCGTCTCGACCGCCGTCGCGCCGATGTCGGCAAGCCGGTCCTGGCTGTCGCGCGAATAGCTGCGCACCCGCTTGCCCAGGATCACGATCGGCAGGACGATCAGCGGGATGCACACCAGCAGCGACAGGGTCAGCTTGGGCGACAGCGCGAACAGATAGATCGTGCCACCGATCCCGATCACCGTGTTGCGCAATGCGATCGACACGGTCGAGCCGACCACCTGCTCGATGATCGCGGTGTCGGCGGTCAGGCGGCTGGCAATCTCGGAAGGGCGATTCTCCTCGAAATAGCGCGGCGCCAGGCGAAGCAGATTGGCCTGCACCGCGATCCGGATATCCGCGACCGTCCGCTCGCCCAGCCACGACACGAAATAGAAACGGAAGGCGGTGGCGATCGCCAGCACGACGACGACCGCCAGCAGCCCCTGGAAATAGGGCGCGATATCGCCGGTATCGGTGACGTTGCCGAAACCGTGGTCGATCACCTTCTGGAAGGTGCGCGGGATGAACAGGGTCGCGAGTGCCGCGACCGCCAGCGACAGGGCGGCGGCGGCCAGATGCCCCGGATAGCGCAGCGTGTAGCGCCAGACCATCTTCAGGTTGCTGAGGCGGCGGCTGGCCGGAACGGAGGGTTCGGCGGATTTGCGGGACGCGGCGGATCTGGCCATGCCGGGGGCCTAGCAGCGTGGCGGCATCCGCTCAACGCCGGGCAGGGCCCTGGACGCATCGTTTGGGCGCATTGGTGCGTTCTCCTGCTGACATGGCCGGCATCACCCCGTCATCGATGGCGCACTATGACCGATCGGCCATATTCTGGTCATCATGCGCAAACGGTTTCGTGGTAGATGGACGGCGATCATGGCTCCGTCCGGCGGAGCGCAGGGGAATCGACGATGCTGTACGACGCCTATGAAATGCAACGCTCGATGCTGGCGGGGGCCAGCGCCTTGGCCAATTTCGGCGCCGGGCTGCTCCAGAACCCGGCCAACCCCTTCGCCTATCTGGGTGGCGGCGCGATCATGGGATCGGCGCTGGAGGTCTTCGCCCACGCCGCCGCCCCGCGCGGCAAGCCCGCTTTCGGCCTGACCAAGACCGAGATCGACGGGCGTGAGGTGGCGGTCCATGAGGAGATCGTGCTCCGCAAGCCCTTCGGCCAGTTGAAGCGTTTCCGCCGCGAAGGCGTGGAGGACAGCCCCAAGCTGTTGATCGTCGCGCCCATGTCGGGCCATTATGCCACGCTGCTGCGCGGCACCGTGCAGCGGATGCTGCCGTCCTGCGAGGTGTACATCACCGACTGGCGCGACGCGAAGCTGGTGCCGCTGTCCGAGGGGCGTTTCACCTTCGACGATTATGTCGATTACATCATCGACTTCCTGACGGAAATCGGGCCTGGCGCGCATGCGCTGGCGGTGTGCCAGCCGTCGGTGCCCTGCTATGTCGCGGCCTGCGTCATGAGCGCCGACAAGCATCCCTGCACGCCGCGCACCCTGACCCTGATGGGCGGCCCGGTCGACACGCGCGAGGCACCGACGGCGGTGAACCTGCTCGCGACCGAGCGCCCCCATGCCTGGTTCGAGCAGAATGCGATCGCGACCGTGCCGATGACCTATCCGGGTGCGGGTCGGCGGGTCTATCCGGGCTTTCTCCAGCTGGCCGGATTCATGTCGATGAACCTGGGCAATCACATGATTTCGCACTGGGAGATGTTCAAGCATCTGGTCCAGGGCGACGGGGAGAGCGCCGACTCGACCAAGCGTTTCTACGACGAATATCGCGCGGTGTGCGACATGACGGCGGAATTCTACCTCCAGACCGTCGAGCTGGTGTTCCAGCGCCACGCCCTGCCCAAGGGCGAGATGTACCATCACGGCAAGCATGTCGATCCGGGTGCGATCACCGATATCGGCATCCTGGCGATCGAGGGCGAGCGCGACGATATCTCCGGCCTGGGCCAGACCCGCGCCGCGCTGACGCTGGCGACCAACCTGTCGGATGAGAAGAAGCGGTATTTCATGGCCGAGAAGGTTGGCCATTACGGCATCTTCAACGGATCCAAATGGCGCAACCGCATCGCGCCGGTGGTCGAGGAGTGGATCAAGGCCAACGGGTGAAGACGGCTTCCATCCTCCGTTCAGCCTGAGCGAAGTCGAAGGCCACGCGATGCCCGCAGCCAAGAGTGTGTGGCGAAAGCTTTCCCTTGGCCTTCGACTTCGTTCAGGCTGAACGGGCTTTGAAGGTATAGGGAAACGCCCGGAAGCCATGGCCTCCGGGCGTTTCGCATTCCGGTTTTCGCGATTTACGCGACCGAGCCGACCACCGCGTGGCTGGAGGACTCGTCCGAACGGATCGTGCCGCCGAACAGCATTTTCACCCGGCCCGACAGCGAAATGTCGGTTTCCCACAGCTCGGCCGAGCTGATGTCGAAGCGCAGCAGCGTCAGGTTGGGGTCCGACTTGCCCTGCGGAAACCAGGCCTCGACCTGATTGCTCCAGAGCTTATCGATCTGTGCGCGGTCATTGTCGACCGAGACGCGGCCTGCCAGGCACGCGAAGAAGTCGTGTCCCTTGCCAACGAACTGCGCCATCGCCTCGCCACCGCCCGCGATGCGGTTGTCGCGGCCTGCGAAGAAGAACAGCGTGTTGGGCTGATCGTCGTCGATCTGCGCGGTCATCGGTTCGGAATGCTGGCCGTCGTTCAGGCCGATCATGACGAACGGGCTGCTCTTCAGCTTGTCGAGGAACTTGGCGGCGATTTCCTGGGGGCTGTCGTCGGCCATCATGGCTCTCCTGTTCTTGGGGTTTGATTGGAAGAACGATGAGAGGGCCAGGATGGTTGCGGCGGTCCGCTCTTGTAGAATGGCTTTCTACAAGAGCGGCGCCTGTCACCAAATCAGCCGCTTGGTCAGAAGGGGTGGGCACGGCCTTGGTGCCGCGCTGTTACACAAAGGACCTTCTGATGACGATCAACGCGATCCTACAATTTCTACGCATCCTGCTTCAATTTGCGGAGTTGATCCTCCAAATCGTGGAAATGGTTCACTAGTGACATGCCGGCTGGGACTCGGGTAGCAGCCTGAGCCCCAGGGCTGTGAGCCTAGACTGCGGCAACGGTCAGGTGCACAGGAATGGCGGATGTCCGTCGCCCATCATGTCATACCAAATGTGAGAGTTAATCTCCAAACCGGATTGCCACGCCTCACCTCGTATCAAACGATACCCATTCCCCCAATTTCCCGCTAAGCGCTGGTCCATCACAGCATCGTAATGCGGTTCGCGGCGCACCTCGGTCGCGCCGGGCCGCTCGACCGGAACCTGGACCTATGACCTCTGCCGTTACCGCCGACGCGCGTAAGACCATGAAATCGCTGTATCGCGCGCCCGAGCCCGATGTTCTGAAGCCGTTGCTCGACCGCGCCGCCGCCACGCCGGAAGCGCGCGAGCGGATCATGGGCCATGCCTCGGGCCTGCTCGCCGATCTGCGCGCTGCGCAGAATCGCGGCTGGGTGAACCAGTTCCTCCAGGAATATCGCCTCAATTCGTCCGAGGGCGTGGCGCTGCTCAGCCTGGCCGAGGCGTTCCTGCGCGTGCCCGATCCCGAGACCGCCGACCTGCTGATCGCCGACAAGTTGGGCGAGGCGGACTGGCGCGCGCATACCGGGCGCTCGGCGTCGAAGCTGGTCAACTCCGCCACCTGGGGCCTGGTCGTCGGCCGCGCGCTGGTGGGCGAGGGCGAGGCGGGGCCGCTCAAGCGGCTGTTGTCGCGCGCGGGCGAGCCGTTCGTGCGTCAGGCGGTCGGCGCCGCGATGCGGATGATGGGCGAGATCTTCGTGATGGGCCGCACCATCGAGGAAGCGATGCGCCGCATGAAGAAGCCCGAGAACAAGGGTTTCACCGCCAGCTTCGACATGCTGGGCGAGGCGGCGCGGACGCATGAGGATGCGGAGCGCTATTTCGACGCCTATGTGAAGGCGATCGACGCGGTCGGTTCCGACCCGGCGGCGGGCCATTCGATTTCGGTCAAGCTGTCGGCGCTGCACCCGCGCTACGAACTGCCGCGCGCCTATGAATGCGTGCCCGCGCTGACCGACATGCTGGCGCAGCTGGCGCGGCAGGCGGCGGACAAGGGCATTGCCCTCACCGTCGATGCCGAGGAGTCCGAGCGGCTGGAGATGAGCCTGGACATCATCGGCGGTGTCGCGGCGCTCCCGGCGCTGAAGGGTTGGGACGGGTTCGGCATGGCGGTGCAGGCCTATGGCAAGCGCGCCCGTGCGGTCATCGCCTGGGCCAATGGCCTCGACCGGATCATGAACGTGCGTCTGGTCAAGGGCGCCTATTGGGACAGCGAGATCAAGCGTACCCAGGTCGAGGGGCTGGCCGACTATCCGCTGTTCACCCGCAAGGCGGCGACCGACGTGTCCTATCTGGCGGTGGCCAAGGACATGCTGGCGGCGGAGAATATCCGCCCCGCCTTTGCCAGCCACAATGCGCTGACCGTCGCGACCATTTTGGAATGGGCGGGCAACAGCCATGACTTCGAGTTCCAGCGGCTGCACGGCATGGGCGACGGCCTGTACGAGCGGCTGGTGCGTGAGCATGGCCGTAAGTGCCGCATCTATGCGCCGGTCGGCGGGCATCGCGACCTGCTGGCCTATCTGGTCCGCCGGTTGCTGGAGAATGGCGCGAACTCCAGCTTCGTGCACCAGCTCGCCGATGCGCGGCTGACCGAGGCGGAGATCCTCGCCGATCCGGTCGCCAAGATCGCCGCCGTGGGCGGTGCACGCCACCCGAGCATCCCGCTGCCCGTCGAGCTGTTCGCGCCGGGCCATCGCAACTCGTCCGGCATCGACCTCAGCGATATCGCGACGCTGGACGCGACGGTGAAGGCGGTCAATGCGCCCGCCGTGACGCCTGTGGCCGCCACGGCGGACGTGGCCTCGCTCGTCGCCCGCGCCCATGCGGCGTTTCCGGCGTGGAACGCGACGCCGCTCGACACCCGTGCGAACATCCTGGAAAAGCTGGCCGACCTGCTGGAGCAGGATCGCGAGCGGCTGATGGCGATCCTGGTGCAGGAGGCGTTCAAGACCATTCCCGACGCCATCGGCGAGGTGCGCGAGGCCGCCGATTTCTGTCGCTATTATGCGCAGCAGGCGCGCGCGCGGCTTGGCTCGGTGGAGTTGCCGGGGCCGACGGGTGAGCGCAACACGCTGCACCTCGAAGGGCGTGGTGTCTGGGCGACGGTCGCACCGTGGAACTTCCCGCTGGCGATCTTCCTCGGCCAGACGGTGGCGGCGCTGGTCACCGGCAACACCGTCATCGCCAAGCCCGCGCCGCAGACGCCCGCCATCGCGGCGGCGGCGGTCGAGCTGGCGTACCGGGCGGGCGTGCCGCGCGACGCGCTGCTGCTCGCGGTCGGTGGGCCGGATGTGGGCCAGGCGCTGACCGAGGATCACCGCATCGCGGGCGTCGCCTTCACCGGATCGACCGCCACCGCCAAGCGGATCGCACGGACCCTTGTGGCCGATGACGACCGCCCGATCGTACCGCTGATTGCCGAGACCGGCGGCATCAACGCGATGATCGTCGACTCGACCGCTTTGCCGGAACAGGTGGTGGCGGACGTCATCACCTCGTCCTTCCGTTCGGCGGGGCAGCGTTGCTCGGCGTTGCGGCTGCTGCTGGTGCAGGCCGATGTCGCGGACAATGTCATCGCCATGCTGAAGGGCGCGATGGAGACGCTGGTGCTGGGCCCCACGGGCAATCCGGCGACCGATGTCGGCCCCGTGATCGACCAAGCGGCCTATGACAAGCTGATGGCGTACCGCGCCGAGATGGTGACGCAGACGATCAAGACGCTCGACACGCCTGCCGAGGGCCTGTTCGTGCCGCCGACGCTGATCCGGCTCGACCGCGTGGAGGACCTGACCCAGGAATGGTTCGGCCCGATCCTGCATGTCGCGACATGGGAAGCGGGCACGCTGTCCGAGACGATCGCGAAGGTGAACGCCAAGGGTTACGGCCTGACCATGGGCCTGCACAGCCGCATCGCGCGCGCGGGTGAAGTGGCCGAGGCGGAAGCGGCAGTCGGCAATCTGTACATCAACCGCTCGATGATCGGCGCGGTCGTGGGCAGCCAGCCGTTCGGCGGCGAGGGCCTGTCGGGCACCGGGCCCAAGGCGGGTGGGCCGCACTATCTGTACCGCTTCTGCGCCGAGCGCGCGGTGTCGGTCGACACGACCTCGGCGGGCGGCAACGCCACGCTGTTGTCGCTGGACGAAGGCGGGATCTGACGATTATCCTCCCTCGTCCGCCACGGGAGGGCGGGCGAGGGGGGAATGATGAATTTGCGGGGAACGCGCGCCATTGCGATGGCGCTGATGCTGGCGGTCGGGGGCTGGTCGTGTGGGGCCATTGCCGCCGATCCGACGCCGGCGGCGAACAATGCCGAGGCGCAGATCAACGCCTTCGAACAGGGACTGCACAAGCAGACCGGCGATGTCGTGGTCGGTCCGGCCAAGGCGACGCTGCATCTGGGCGACCGTTATTATTTCCTTCCGGCCGAAGACGCCAAGAAGGTGCTGACCCAGATTTGGGGCAACCCGGCCGATGCGGTCAGCGATGTACTGGGCCTCGTCCTGCCGACCGGAACCACGGCGTCGGACAATGTCTGGGGTGCGGTCGTGACCTATGAGGACACCGGCTTTGTCAGCGACAAGGACGCCCACGCACAGGATTACGACAAGGTCTTGTCCGACATGCGCGAGGGGGCGGCGGAACGGAACGAGGAGCGCCGCAAGCAGGGCTTTTCGACGGTCCAGATCGTCGGTTGGGCGCAACCGCCCTCCTATAATGCGCAGGATCATTCGCTGGTGTGGGCGCGACAGCTGAAATTCGGCGACAGCAAGGGGCCGGATTCGCTCAATTATGATGTGCGCCTGCTCGGGCGGCGCGGTGTACTGAGCCTCAACATGGTATCCGACATGGCGCATCTGGACGAGGTGCGTGCGGCGGCGGCGCAATTCGGTCGCGCGGCCAGCTTCGACCGGGGCGAGGCCTATGCCGACTATGATGCCTCGACTGATAAGACCGCCGAATATGGCCTGGCGGGGCTGGTCGCGGCGGGGGCGGGCGTGGCGGCGGCCAAGAAGCTGGGCCTGCTTGCGATCGTGCTGGGCTTCGGCAAGAAATTCATCGCGCTGATCGTCGTGGCCGGGCTGGCCGTGGTCCGCTGGGGGAAGCGCCTGCTGGGCCGCAAGGAAGAGCAACCGGTCGAGTCCTTAGAGGAGGCTCCGCTTGAAAAGCCCGCCGGGGATCAGCCCCCGGCGGTGTGATGCACCTCGACCGGCTGGACCTGCGGATAGGGCATGACCAGCGTTCCGTCGGGCGCGGCGGTGTAGGTCGTCTGGGTGGGGTAGGGGATGGAAATCCCCTCCGCCGCGAACCGCTTCATCAGCGTGACCAGCACCCTGTTGCGCGTGGCGTGGGCGGTGGTCCAGTCGTCGCCGGGCACGTCGAACTGCAACACGAAATCCAGGCTCGACGCACCGAAGCTCTCAAAGCTCGACCGGGCGACCTTGCCGCCTTCGGCCTCGACGATCTCGGTCAGCATCTGCGGCACGCGGGCCAGCGTTTCGGGCGGGGTTTCATAGGCGACGCCGATGGTCAGCGACAGGCGGATATGGTGGCGCACCGTCTGGTTCTGGATTTCCTTGTCCAGCAGGTTGCGGTTGGAGATGATGCGCAACTCGCCGGTAAAGGCGCGGATGCGGGTCGACTTCAGGCCGATCGCCTCGATGATGCCGGTCGTATTGTCATAGGCGATCTTGTCGCCACGCCGGAACGGCCGGTCGAAGATGATGGCGAGCGCGGCGAACAGGTCGCCAAAGATGCCCTGCGCCGCCAGGCCGATGGCGATGCCGCCGACGCCCAGACCCGCGACCAGGCCCGTGACGTTGACGCCCAGATTGTCGAGAACCACGACCAGCGCGACCGCGAACAGCACCGCGGTCACCAGCAAACGGATCAGCCCCATGGCCGATAGCAGGGCTTCGCCCGAATAATGCTCCGACTGGGTGCGATGCTCGATCGCGCCCAGGATCAGTTCGCGCGCCCAGATCGCCGCCTGGAAGGTGGTGGCGATGGTGAACAGGAAGCTGATCGTCTTGGCGACCTCGCCCGGCGCGCCCGCATAGCCGGACACGAGTTGCGCCGCGAGGGTGACGATGAAGAACAGGTTGGTGCGCGCGATGGCATGGCCCAGGATCACGCCCCAGCCGCCCGCGAAAGAGGGGCGGCTGCACAGCCGGTCCCCCAGCCTGCGCACCCATAGCAGCGCCAGCACGATCACCGCGCCGAAGCCGATCGCGATCAGTACCTTCAGCCAGTAATCCTGCACCCATTGATAGGTGGCGTTGACGATGTCCCCGACCTGGTCGGGGATGCGGGAGCCGTCGAAGATCGGCGCCTTGGGCGAGGATTTCGCCATGGGGACTCCTTGGAATTCGGGGCGGTCAGGCCGCCTTGGTGGCCGGGGTTCCGGCTTCGAGAAATGCGATCAGCCCGCATTCGACGCGGGAAAGCCCGGAGCGGGCACGGGGCAGGCGCAGCGTCTTGCGAAACGCTGCCTGGCCCTCTTTGACGAGCGCGATCAGCGAAGGGTGGACATAGGATTTGCGCGCGATGGCGGGGGTGTTGCCGAGCTTCTCGACCACCGGTTCCAGCATCGCTTTCAGGCTGAGGTCCGCCTCGGCCAGTGCCAGCGCTTCGAACGCGGCGACGCTGGCGGCCCAGGTGCGGAAATGCTTGGCGGTGAAGTCGCATCCCGTCGCCTCGCGGATATAGGCGTTGACGTCCGACGAGGAGACGGGGTTCGCCTCGCCGTCCTCGCCTACCCAGGCGAAGAGATGCTGTTCGTCCAGGTCCTGGCAGCGCTTCACGAAGCTGGCGAGCGAACGGTCGGTCAGGGTCAGGTCGCGCATCTTGCCCGACTTACCTCGATAGCGCAGGCGCAGCGTCGTGCCTTTCACCTGGCCGTGCCGCTTGCGAAGCGTGGTCGCGCCGAAACTCTTGTTGCTTGCGGCATAGGCTTCGTTGCCGACGCGAAGATGGCCGTTGTCGAGCAACCGGACGACGGCGGCGACCGCACGGTCCTTGCACAGGCCACGTTTCTTCAGGTCCGCCTCGACGCGCTTGCGAAGCCGGGGCAGGGCATGGCCGAACGCGGCGCAGCGTTCATATTTGGCGGCGTCCTGGGCCTCGCGGAAATCGGTGTGATAGCGATATTGCTTGCGGCCCTTCTCGTCCCAGCCGACCGCCTGGATATGGCCGTTGGCGCGCGGGCAGAACCAGGCGTCCTTATAGGCGGGGGGCAGACCGATGCCGTTCAGCCGGTCGATCTCTTGCGGCTCGGTGATCCGCTCGCCCTTGGCATCCCAATAGGCCCATTTGCCCCGAACCTTGGTCCGGGTGATGCCGGGTTTGCTGTCATCGCAATAGACTAGACGGGTGGCCATCGCTCTCTCTCAGGTCATCTTTGCAAATGCGTCGCTGGTCGCTTCGTTCCGGAACGGCCGATGCGGTCATGGGTTCTGATGCTGGCTCCCCCAAGCCTTTCCCCGACAGGAGTTTTTCATCATGGCCGATCTTTCCCAGGCACGCGTCCTGATGCTCGCCGCCGACGGCTTCGAGACCGTCGAGTTGTTCAAGCCCCGCCAGGCGCTGGAAGACGCCGGCGCGAAGGTGACTTTGGCCTCGCTCAAGATGGACCCGATCCAGGGCATGGAGGGCGACATCAACAAGGCCGAAACGGCGACGCCCGACCTGACCGTCGATGAGGTCGATACCGACGATTATGACGCGCTGGTCCTTCCCGGCGGCACCTGCAACCCCGACAAGCTGCGCCTGAACGAGCGCGCGGTCGAGATCGTCACCGAGTTCATGGAGGACGACAAGATCGTCGCCGCCATCTGCCACGGCCCCTGGCTGCTGGCCGAGGCGGACGTGATCGACGGTCGTCGCCTGACCAGCTACCCCTCGATCCGCACCGACCTGTCCAATGCGGGCGCGGATGTGGTGGACGAGGAGGTCGTGGTCGACGGCAACCTGATCACCAGCCGCAATCCGGACGACATCCCCGCCTTCAACAAGGCGATCCTAACCGCGCTGGAAGAAGAGCTGGCCGACGAGGACGAAACCGAAGAGGCGTAATCCGCCTATCCCGTCACGGGACGATCACGGGCGTCGCATCCTGGCCATAGGCATGGCAGGATGCGGCGTCCGTTTGTTTTTCAGGAAGATATCATGCGCGTGGCACCCCTGCTGCTCCTCGGTCTGGCCTCCACCGCCGCACTTGCGCAAGGGGCATCGGGGCCGTTCAGCGTGGGCGGGCGCGGCTTCGGATCGCTTCAGGATGCGATCAACGCGATCGGCGAGGGCGAGGGCACGATCCGCGTCGCGCCGGGCACCTACCGCGAATGCGCCGTCCAGAATGCGGGCCGCATCACGATCGCCGCGACCGAGCCGGGCAAGGCGATCTTCACGCGCATCGCCTGCGAGGGCAAGGCGGCGCTGGTCATTCGCGGGCGCGGCGCGACGATCGACGGCATCGTCTTCAGCCATATCGAGGTGGCCGACGGCAACGGCGCGGGCATCCGCATCGAAAAGGGGCCGCTGGTGGTCAGCAATTCGATGTTCCTGGACAGCCAGTCGGGCATATTGTCGGCGGAGGACCCGAACGGGACGGTCGTCGTCGATCACTCGACCTTTTCGGGCCTGGGCCATGATCCGACCGGCACCGGCGCGCACGGCATCTATATGGGCAAGTATCGCAGCCTGCGGGTCATCGCCTGTCGTTTCGAACACGGGCAGGGTGGTCACTACGTCAAGACGCGCGCGCCCTATGTCGAGGTGCTCGACAGCAGCTTCGACGACAGCAAGGGCCACTCGACCAACTACATGATCGATCTGTCCAACGGCGCCAAGGGGCGGATCGCGGGCAATGAATTCGTCTTCGGCCGCGACAAGGACAATCACTCGACGCTGATCACCGTCGCGCCGGAGGGGGCCAAGAACGACTCCTCGGGCCTGGTGGTCGAGAATAATCGCGCGCGCCTGGCACCGGGGGCCGATTTCAAGCCGGTGTTCGTGGGCAACTGGGCGGGCGAGCCGCTGGTGATCCGGGGCAATATCCTGGGCGCCGGGATCACGCCGACGGCGCGGAAATGGTAGGATCGCCCGTGCGCAGTTGACGCCGGGGCGTCGGCTTGACCCGTCCCTCACGCGTGCGGCGGGCGAGATAGGTGTCCAGCCCGATCTGCGCGGCCATCATCTGATAGAGGAACGGGTTGAACGCGATCCCGACGAACGCGCCGCCCAGCAGATAGATCAGGTGGCCGTGCTGGAGCGCCCCCGCCAGTTGCCCGCCCCAATGAAGCGGATCGTCGGGCTTGCGATAGCGTCGGCGCAGCGCCTCCATGCGGAGGAGCCCCGCGACGTTGATGCCCAGCCACAGGAACAGCCCCGGCCATCCCTGTTCGCCCAGCATCTCGAAATAGCTGGAATGATAGGCGCGGGCGCGGTCGGTGGTGACCTGCTTTTCGACCGAGGCATTCTGCGCCGACCCCTCGACCTTGGTCAGGTCGTAGCGGACATTGTTCTGGAGATAGGCGTTGAAGCCGCCGCCGAACGGGTTGGACGTGGCATAGTCGAGCGTCCATTTCCACACCGCCAGCCGGGTCGAGGCGGACTCGTCGCCCTGATAGGAACGGATGGTGTCCATCCGCTTGGTATAGGAGGAGGGCAGGAGCGGGACGACCGCCATCCCGGCCAGGCCTATCGCGCAGATATACAGGACGCGCCGCTTCACGTCGCGCAGCATCAGGATGGCGAGCAGGCCAATGCACAACAGGCCGGTACGGGCCGTGGTGCCGACCGGGATCAGCAGGCAGGCGAAGATCAGCGCCGCGCCGAACAGGCGCACGCGGGCATCGGGGGGAAAGATCGTGCCGTGCTTCATCAGCCACAGGATGACCGGAATGACCGAAATCGCGACCGCCGAGATGATGCTCCCCTCGTACAGGCCGGTATTGTTGGTCACCATCAGGTTCAACTCGCCGTAACCGCCGCCCGAAAAGATCGTCTTGATGCCGCCGACGATGACGATCGAGGCAAGCGACAGGATCATGAACAGCAACAGCGCCTCGATCCGCAACCGGGTGCGCAGGGTCAGCGGCAGGAAGACGGCAAAGGCCAGCGCCTTCCACACCCAGCTCCATTTTTCCTGGGCCTCGACCGGGAAATCGGCCCCGAAAAAGGTGGTGAGCGCGCAGTAGAGCAGCAGCAACAGGATCGCCCCCTGCCGCGCGGTGAACCGGCTGTCGCGCTTGTCGTCGACCAGCGCCCAGGCCGCGACCGCCGCGACCGCCGCGATCAGCGAGATGGGCACGGTGTTCAGCAGGTAGTAGGTCAGCCGCTGGGGCGAGACGATGTCGATATAGATATAGGCGAGGACGAACAGGAACGGCCGCCTCAGGCCCATGGCGAACAGGCTGAACAGGAATCCGATCAGGAACAGGTCACGCATCGCGGTGCCACCGCGCATCGTCGGGCCGCTTGCGGTCGAGCGTGCGGGCGTCGCCCTCCTTGTCCAGGTCGCGCCGCGCCAGCAGCCGCCAGGCGGCCAGCAGCATCAGGCCATGGCTGACCAGCAGGGCAAAGGTATCGATCATTGCCCGTCCTTTCCCTGGCCGACCCGTATCGCTTCGGGGCATGCTTATAAACCGGCGGTTGACGCCACGTTAAGGGCTGGCATGACAGGTGCAACATCATGCGCATCCTGCATATTCTCGATCACGGCCTGCCGCTGCAAAGCGGTTACAGCTTCCGCACCCGCGCCATCCTGAAGGCGCAAGGGGCAGAGGGACATGAGGTCGCCGCCGTCACCGGGCCCAGGCAGGGAGCCGGGGCGGGCGGTGTCGAGACAGTCGACGGGTTGACCTTCCATCGGACCCCCGCCGCCGAACGCACCGCGCCGCGTGGGGCCTTGGGCGAGCTGGCGGGGCTTGCCGGTCACGTCCGGGCGATCGAGCGTGCCGTGGCGGCATTCCGGCCCGATATCCTCCATGCCCATTCGCCAGTGCTCGACGCGCTGGCAGGGCTGGTCGTCGCACGGCGGCGACGGCTGCCGCTGGTCTATGAAATCCGCGCCTTCTGGGAAGATGCGGCGGTCGGCAACGGCACCGGCGTCGAGGGCAGTGTACGTTACCGCGCCACCCGTGCGCTGGAAGGCTGGGCCTGTGCGCGTGCCGATGCGGTCGCGGTCATCTGCGAAGGGTTGCGCGGTGACCTGATCGCGCGGGGGCTACCCGCCGACAAAATCGTAGTGTCGCCCAATGGCGTCGATTTGACCCTGTTCGGCCAGCCCGCCCCGCGTGACGAAGCGCTGGCCCGGCAATGGGGGCTGGAAAACGGGGCCGAGGTGATCGGCTTCATCGGCAGCTTCTATGATTACGAAGGGCTGGACGACCTGATCGCCGCCATGCCCCGGCTGGTTCAGGCACGCCCCCGCGCCCGGTTGCTGCTGGTCGGTGGCGGGCCGATGGAGGCGGCGCTGCGCGCGCAGGCCGAACGCTCGCCGGTCGCCGACGCGATCCGCTTCGTCGGGCGCGTGCCGCATCACGAGGTCGAGCGTTATTATGGCCTTGTCGATATCCTGGCCTATCCGCGCAAGAAGATGCGGCTGACCGATCTCGTCACCCCGCTCAAGCCGCTGGAGGCGATGGCGCAGCGTCGACTGGTCGCCGCGTCGGATGTCGGCGGCCACCGCGAACTGATCGAGGACGGGCAGACGGGCACGCTCTTCCCGCCGGACGATCCGGCCGCGCTGGCCGATGCGCTGGCGGACCTGCTCGGGAATCGCGATATCTGGGACGCGCGGCGGGACGCGGGCCGGGCCTTTGTTGAAAAAGAGCGCAACTGGGCGTCGAATATTCGGCGTTACGAACCTGTTTACCAGCGATTGCTACGGGAAGGGCGGACCGGAAACCTATGACCTTCACCGCCACGCCCTCTCCCTACCGCTTTGCTCCCGCCTGGATCGGCGGCGGGCTCGGTCTGTTGCTGGCCCTGATGGTGATGATCGTGCCCGACTGGCGACTGGAATCGCTGGTCGGCCAGTTGGGACTGCCCGAAATCCTGTCGGCCGCGCAGCCGCCGCTGGGCTTGAAGGCGCGGGTTCTGCTCGCCGTGGTGGCGGGTGCCGGTGCGGGTGCGGTCGGTTGGGCCGCCGCCTATCTGCTGTGGGGACCGGGCGGGCTGCTCGCCGGGCGCGTCGCCGCCGATCGGCCGGACGACGAGGATTATGTGCCCAGCGTCCGCCGTTCGGACCGCCATCCCGACGCCCCGCCGCGTCGCCCGCTCCATGCCGCCGAACTCGGTGCACCCCCGCCACCGCCGATCGACGACGAGGCTGTCGAGCGGCCCTTGCCCGCCGATCTGGACCAGCCGCTATCGGCATTCGACCCGGATGCGATCCTGTCGGCCCCGCGCGAACCGGCGCGTGCCGTCAGGCCGCCCAAACCCATGCCCTTGCCGCCGATGCGCGAGTCCGCGCCGGAGGACCGGGGCGCCGCACTGCCGCTGCCCGACCTGAAGGACGAGTCGATCGAGACGCTGCTCGACCGGCTGGAACGCGAAACCGCGCTGCGCAAGTCGAAGCGGGTGGACTGAGGGAACGTCCCTTTTTCACTGTGTCGTTCCGCCCCGGCGGACGCCGGGGTCCAGTTGCGGTACGTGAAAAGCTGTCACCGCCGATTGCCCAACCTGCCAAAGATATCAGCTCGCTGCATCGCTGACTTTATCTCCGCGTGTCCGCGCCTTCGCATGACACGAAAAAGCCCGCCCGGATCGCTCCGGACGGGCTTTTCTGCCTTGTGACGGGTGTTACGCCGCCAGGTTGCGCAGCACGTACTGCAGGATGCCGCCGTTCAGGAAGTATTCCAGCTCGTTGACGGTGTCGATGCGGCACTTGGTCAGGAAGGTTTCGGTCGAGCCGTCCTTGCGGGCCAGGATCACTTCGACGTCCTGACGCGGACGAAGGTTCGCCACGCCCTGGATGGTGAAGCTTTCGCTGCCGTCCAGCTTCAGCGTCTCGCGGGTCACGCCCTCGGCGAACTGCAG
Organism: Sphingomonas flavida; assembly: GCF_036663655.1. Taxonomy (NCBI): domain Bacteria; kingdom Pseudomonadati; phylum Pseudomonadota; class Alphaproteobacteria; order Sphingomonadales; family Sphingomonadaceae; genus Sphingomonas; species Sphingomonas flavida. The sequence continues at coordinate 109,905 of NZ_JAXOJH010000004.1, read as the reverse complement.
CGGCAGGACGCCCATGCCGACCAGGTTCGAACGGTGGATACGCTCGAAGCTCTCGGTGATGACCGCACGCACGCCGAGCAGGTTGGTGCCCTTCGCCGCCCAGTCGCGCGACGAGCCGGTGCCATATTCCTTGCCCGCGACGATGACGAGCGGCGTGCCGTCGGCCTTGTGACGCATCGCGGCGTCATAGATCGGCATCACTTCGCCCTCATAGCGGGTCATGCCGCCTTCGATACCCGGCACCATTTCGTTCTTGATGCGGATATTGGCGAAGGTGCCGCGCATCATCACGTCGTGGTTGCCGCGACGCGCGCCATAGGAGTTGAAGTCCTTCTTGGCGACCTGATGCTCCTGCAGGAACGTACCTGCCGGGCTGTCGGCCTTGATCGAACCGGCCGGGCTGATGTGGTCGGTGGTGATCGAGTCGCCCAGGATGGCGAGCGGCTTGGCCTCGATGATGTCGGTGACGGGCTTCGGCGTCATCTCCATGCCCTCGAAATAGGGCGGGTTGGCGACATAGGTCGACGCGGCGGGCCACGCATAGGTGTCCGAGCCGGTCACTTCGATCGCCGACCACTTGGCGTCGCCCGCATAGACGTTGCCGTAGCGCGAACGGAACATCTCGTCGTCGATGTTCGCATCCATCAGGGTGCGGACTTCGTCGTTGGTGGGCCAGATGTCCTTAAGATAGACGTCCTGGCCGTCCTTGCCCTGGCCGATCGGCGTCTCACGCATGTCCTGCGTGACGGTGCCCTTCAGCGCATAGGCGACGACCAGCGGCGGCGAGGCGAGGAAGTTCGCGCGCACGTCGGCCGACACGCGGCCTTCGAAGTTGCGGTTGCCCGACAGGACCGAGGCCGCGACGATGTCGTTGCCGTTGATCGCCTTCGAGATCGGCTCGGCGAGCGGACCCGAATTGCCGATGCAGGTGGTGCAGCCATAGCCAACCAGGTTGAAGCCGATCGCGTCGAGGTCTGCGGTCAGGCCCGCCTTGTCGAGGTAATCGGTGACGACTTGGCTACCGGGGGCGAGCGAGGTCTTGACCCAGGGCTTGGGCTTCAGGCCCAGCGCGTTCGCCTTGCGCGCGACGAGCCCTGCGGCAACCAGCACGCTCGGGTTCGAGGTGTTGGTGCAGCTGGTGATCGCGGCGATCACGACGTCGCCGTCGCCGATGTCATGCGCACGATCCTCGACCGCGACGCGGACGGCGGCGTCCTTCTTGTACACCTTGGTGAGGTCGGCGTTGAACACGTCGTCCACTTCGGTGAGGATGACCTTGTCCTGCGGACGCTTGGGGCCTGCCAGCGACGGGACGACCGTCGACATGTCGAGTTCCAGCGTGTCGGTGAACAGGGGGTCGGCGGCATCGTCATGACGCCAGAAGCCGTTGGCCTTCGCATACGCCTCGACCAGCGCGACATTCTCGTCCGAACGCGCGGTCAGGCGCATATAGTCGAGCGTCTTGTCGTCGATCGGGAAGAAGCCGCAGGTCGCGCCATATTCCGGCGCCATGTTGGCGATCGTCGCACGGTCGGCGAGCGTCATCGACGACAGGCCGGGGCCGTAGAACTCGACGAAGCGGCCAACCACGCCCTTGGCGCGCAGCATCTGGGTGATGGTCAGCACCAGGTCGGTGGCGGTGATGCCTTCCTGCAGCTTGCCGGTCAGCTTGAAGCCGACGACTTCGGGGATCAGCATCGACACCGGCTGGCCCAGCATCGCGGCTTCCGCCTCGATCCCGCCGACGCCCCAGCCGAGCACGCCCAGGCCGTTGATCATCGTGGTGTGGCTGTCCGTGCCGACCAGCGTGTCGGGATATGCGATCGTCGCACCGCCCTTGGCATGGTCGCCCGTCTCGGTCGAAGCCCAGATGGCCTGGCCGATATATTCCAGGTTCACCTGGTGGCAGATGCCGGTGCCCGGCGGAACCACCGAGAAATTGTCGAGCGCCTTCGATCCCCACTTCAGGAACTCGTAACGCTCCATGTTGCGCTGGTATTCGAGGTCGACGTTATCCTCGAACGCCTGCGGCGTGCCGAACTCGTCGACCATGACCGAGTGGTCGATGACGAGGTGGACGGGAACCTGCGGATTGATCTTGGCCGCGTCGCCGCCCAGCTTGGTGATCGCGTCGCGCATCGCGGCGAGGTCGACCACGCAGGGAACGCCGGTGAAGTCCTGCATCAGCACGCGGGCCGGGCGATACTGGATCTCGCGGTCCGAACGCTGGGTCTTCTGCCAGTCGACGATCGCCTGGATATCCTCGCGCGTGACGGTCTTGCCGTCCTCGAAGCGCAGCAGGTTTTCCAGCAGCACCTTCATCGAGAAGGGCAGGCGGCTGATATCGCCAAGCTGCTCGGAGGCCTTGGCGAGGCTGTAGTAGTCATAGGTCTTGCCCCGCACGTCGAGCGTCGAGCGGGTGTTCAGGCTGTCCTGGCCTATCGCAGTCATGGGCGTCCCTTCTTGGTCGAGCCGGGCACGCCCAGTGGGACACGGCAGCATGCAGCCGCGAGCGGGCGCGCCGGGGATAAATCCGGTTGACGAGGGCGCCTTAGCAAGGGGTGGGCCGACAGGGAAGGGCGCGGCGTGCGGAATCGGGGATTTGCGCCAACCATATGGTGTCCCGTCGCAACCGTGGAAAAAGCGTGGAACAGGCATGACGAATGACGGGTTGAGCCGTCATGATGGGAGTTCGGACAATGTACGGCGTCACGGATATGCGATCCTCCGCTCTTGCGGATACCGCGCAGCGCGGGCCGGCAGGATGTGATCCCATGCCCGGCGGTCCAGTCGCCGTGATCGGGCGCCCGGCCCGCTTGCGGTGGTGCCAATGACACAGCACCCGCCGCGTACGCCCCGCCGCCCGGACCAGATCGTCGCGGTCGGCCTGTTGACCCAGCGCGACCTCGACGTGTTGGGCTCGGGCTTTCGCCGGTCCTTCCCGGTCAGCGAGGATACGGCATTCGACGACCTGCTCCACGCGCTCGATTCGATCGAGGCGATACAGGTCCCGAATCGCCGCGACTGATCGTTCTGATCGATTAACCATGATCTTGGCCGCCTGATCGCCTTCGGATTGGATGTGGAAGCGCTTGGCGGTAGAGCCCTGTCCCGGCTAATGCGGCATTCATGCCTGGACGGATCCTCCGGCACAGCCGGAAAACACAATGACCCCCGAACGCTTCGCCCTCCTCACGCGCCGCCACCGCGAATGCCTGCGCGGCGTCAAGGCACTCAAGGGCTCGAAGGAAATCGCGATCGAGTTGGGCTTGGGCAAATCCACCGTCGACAGCTATCTCGCCGAGGCCGTTCGCCTGCTCGGCGCACGCAATCGTCGCGATGCCGCGATTGCCCTGGCCGAGTATGAAGCGTTGGAGGGGACCCCGTCATTCGACCAAGTCCCTGAAATCGAAGAAAACCCTACCCCCGATAAAATCATACCCGATTCTGCGGGGCTGGTTTTCGAACCGGCCGCCATGCCAGTGACGATCTCACCGGATGGGAGTACGGTCGGCGGGGCGGTGAAGGACGGCCATGTCCAGACATCGTCCCGCTTGCTCCTTCCGATCCGGCGGCGAGGTCAGACCCGCAATGAGATGACGGTGGCCGAAAGGCTACTCTGGGTTCCCACGATCGCCATCGCGCTCGCCATCGGCTTCGGCATGCTGGCGACGGGGCTCGACGTGATGACCCGCGTGATCGGGCGTGTCTCCCACCTTGCCGGTTGAACAATACCCGCAAACGCTTGGGCGGCGGGGGGCGCGGAGTATGAACAATGACGGCAGAGCATGAGGCGGCGGTCCAGGTGACCCAGCTGTTGTGGAAACTCGAAAACGAACTCGACGCGGCCTTTGCGACGGCGGGCGCACTGGCGACGGCATTGCCGCGTGCGCGGTCCGAGGCGCGGCTGTCGGCCGTGGTAGGGCAGCATGCCTTCGAACAGCTCAGCCAGGCTCTGATGGCGATCGGCCAGGCGCGCGGCCATGCCGTACAGAGCCACCGCGTTCTGGAGAAGGTGGGCAAGACGATCGGTTTCGACGCCGACGACTATGGCGACACCCGTCCCAAGCCGCCGTCGGTCACGGCCGACATCGTTCCCGTTCCCCTGCGCGTCGCGGCCTGACGGGGCACCTGGCGCATGTCCGTTCCGGTCATTCCTTCGCGACGTGCGCCATGATGCATATTTATATTTTTCATATCCTTCAGGGCTTGGTGTGTCTTTACGCGCTGACCTTTGGGGGGCGGCCGGAAAGAGTGACGGCGATCATGTTGTTCCTCGCCTCGATCGCGACCTGGCTGTTGCCGTTCAATCCCTTGACCAGTTTCCAGCGGGTCGAGAGCTTCGAGCTGGCGATCGACCTGACCCTGATGGGGGGGCTGATCACGGTCGCGCTGCTGGCGAACCGGTTCTGGCCGCTATGGCTGGCCGCGCTACATCTGCTGGCGATCGGCATACACGGGGTGCGCGGGTTCGATGCCGGACTGATGCCGTGGATGTATGCCGCGGCGGGCGGCAAGCTGGCCTATCCGATGATCGCGCTGCTGGCGGCGGGCGTGCTGCGCCATCGCCAGCGCCTGGCGCGCTATGGCAAGGATGTGGACTGGATCCTGCCGTGGCGGGGGGTACGATCGTGACCGACCTGCGCCTGCTGCACTGGCCCGAACAGGATCGGGCCAGCTTTGCCCATTTCACCACCGTCATGACGGACGTCCAGGCGCGGATCCGGGCGATCTCCGGCGAGGTCGGGGGCGTCCCCGTGCCGCGACCGCCGCGTGTGCCGACGCCGCGCGAATGCGCCGCGATGATCCTGAAGCACCGCCGCGACGTGCGTGGGCTGGCGGGGGACGATGGCGAGTTGTTCGGCGATCCGGGCTGGGAGATTACGCTGGCCGTCTATGATGCCGAGGGGGCGCTCGACGATGCCGCCATCCTGGAGCGGGCTGGGCTGTCGCCGACGGGTACGGTCGGGCCGCGCTGGATCGCCCTGTTGATCCAGCGGGGCTGGATCGTGCGAGATGCGGCTTCGTCCGACGGGGCGGGGCATCTGCGTGCCACCGAAAAGGCGGAAACGATCCTTTCCCGCTATTTCGCACGGCTGTGATTTCGCCCTGCACGGTGGCCCCGTGCAACTCCCCGGCGGGCCAATGGTTCAAGCCGAACGGCAGTTCACGAGGAGAGTATGCAATGGCCGAGGATATGGGGAATGGCGGCGGCGCCGGCGCGATCGGTGGCGACATGGGCGCGGGTGCCTTTGCCGACCGGATGAAGGGCGCGGGCGAAGCGATGCAGGCATCGGGCCAAAAGATCGCCGAGGGCGGATCGGCCGTCACGATGAAGATGCTCGATCAGGCCGAAACCAATGCCCGCGAAGCCTTTGCGGCGATGCGCGAGGCCGCCTCGGCCCGCGATCTGTCCGAGGTGATGCGGATCCAGGCGGAATTCATGCGCGAACAGGGCAATCGCTCGATGTCGCAGGCGCGCGAGATCGGCGAGATGATCGTCCAGTTCGGCCGCGACTCGATCGGCGCGGTGCGCGGGTCGAAGCAGGACTAAGCGCGTCGCCATTCCCTTCCCAAAAGGAAGGGTGGCAGAGATGATGGAGGGGTGTCTCGGCCGGTAGGTTCACCTTGCCTCAGGATCGGGAACACCCCTCCACTGAAGTTTGATCCACCAGACCAGACCTGTCGCGTTACCACCCCGGCGGAGGCCGGGGGCCAGTTGCGAAGGTTTCATCGATGGAGCGAGCCGGACCATCACCACGGCACCTCCGACTGGATCCCGGCCTTCGCCGGGGTGGCGTTTCGGATTGGATGGATCAAACTCCAGGTTTTGCCTGGCGCCTCTAGTGGCGAGGGCCTAAGCTGAACGTCAGTTGCCCGGGCTTACCGGCACCGGGCCATTGGGCGTCGCCTCCAACAGTGAGTCCCCGCCCAGCACGCGGTACAGCGTCACGCGATTACTGGCGGCGGTCAGCTGGGTTGCGACCACGGTACGCTGTGCCGAATAGAGCGAGCGTTGCGCGTCCAGGGTGTTCAGGAACTGCGTCACCCCGCCGCGATAGCTGGCATCGGTCAGCCGATACGTGTCGCTCGCGGCGTTCAGGAAGCGGCGATTGGCACCGAGCTGGTCGTCGATCGTACCCTGCCGCGCCAGCGCGTCGGCGGTTTCCTGGAATGCGGTCTGGATCGTCTTTTCATAGGTCGCCAGCGCGGCGTCGCGCTCCGCCTTCGAATATTCGACGTTCGCCACGCCTGCGCCGGCCTGGAAGATCGGATAGCTGACCGACGGTGCCACCGAATAGTTGAAGCTGCCGCCCGAGAAGAGTGAGGTCAGCGCGGTGCTGGCAAAGCCGACCAGGCCGGTCAGCGAAATGCGCGGGAACAGCGCCGCCCGCGCCGCGCCGATCTGGCCATTGGCGGCGCGCAGCAGATATTCGGACTGCACCACGTCCGGACGGCGCAGCAGGATTCCCGAGTCCAGCCCGGCGGGCAGCGTCGCGACGGTGGGCGCGGCTTCCTCGATCGAGCGGGGCAGGAGCGCGGTGTCGATCGGCGCACCGACCAGCAGTTGCAGCGCGTTGACGTCCTGCGCGACCGCAGTCTTCTGTTGCGCCAGATCGGCCTGGGCGGTCGCCAGCACCTGTTCGGCCTGGCGCAGATCGGTGCGCGGCGCGATGCCGCCCTCCAACCGGGCGCGGGTCAGCGTGACGCTGCGCTCGGCACTGCTCGCGGTCTGTTGCGCGATGGCGAGCAGGCTCTGGTCGGCACCATAGGTCAGCCACGCATCGGCGATGTCGCCGACCAACGTCAGCCGCGTGGCGCGTGCCGCCGCCTCGGTCGCGAAATACCGGTCGAGCGCGGCGCCGGTCAGCGAGCGGATGCGGCCGAACAGGTCGAGTTCGAAGGCGGTCGTGCCCAGATTGACCGACCAGGCGCTGCCCGACCCGCTCGTGGTGGAAACCGCGCCGCCGGTCCCGGTGCCGCCGCTTCCGACGCCCGTACCGACACCGGTCCCCGTGCCCGTACCGCCGTTGCCGGTCCCGTTACCCGTACCGCCGCCGGTATTGCCGATCGCCTGGCTGGCCGCGCCGCCCGAGCCACGGTCGGTATAGCTGTAGCGGCCCGTCGCATCGACCTGCGGGAACAGGCTGCCACGCTGGATGCGGTACTGCGCACGGGTCGAGGCGATGTTGGCCGCCGCCAGCCGCAGGTCGCGGTTGTTGGCCAGCGCCTGGGTGATCAGCCGCTGCAACCGGGTGTCGCGAAAAATGTCGCTATAGCGCACCGTGGGCAGCGCGGCTTCGGACTGGCGGAGATAGGCGTCGCCGACCGGCCAGGACGGCGGCACCGGGGTGGCCGGGCGGACATATTTCGGGGCCAGCGAGCAGGCCGACAGCGCGGTCGCACCGAGCAGCAGTGCGAAGGAGGGGGACAGGATACGCATCAGGCCTTCTCGGCTCCGCTTTCGGGGGCAGGCTTATGGCCCGCGCCATGCTCGCTCATCGGCTGCCCGCGCAGGCGCGCCAGGCCGTTGCGGACCGAACGACGGACCAGCACGAAGAACAGCGGGATATAGAAGATCGCCAGGACCGTCGCGGTCAACATGCCGCCGATGACGGCGGTGCCGATCGCAATCCGGCTGTTGGCGCCCGCGCCGGTCGAGATGGCGAGCGGCAGCACGCCGAAGATGAAGGCGAAGCTGGTCATCAGGATTGGCCGCAGACGGATCTTGGCGGCCTCCAGCGCGGCGTCAATGACGCGTTTGCCCTGTTTCTCCGCCTGTTCGGCGAATTCGATCATCAGGATCGCGTTCTTCGCCGCCAGCCCCATCGTCGTCAGCAGACCGATCTGGAGATAGACGTCGTTGGTCAGGCCGCGCAGCGTCACGAACGCCACCGCCCCGATCAGGCCGAGCGGAATGATCAGCAGCACCGCGAACGGGATCGACCAGCTTTCATACAGCGCGGCGAGGCACAGGAAGACGACCAGGATCGACAGGCCGTACAGGATCGGCGCCTGCCCGCCCGACAGGCGTTCCTGATAGGACAGGCCCGCCCAGGCGATTGAGGTGCCGGGGATTTGCGAGGCGAGCTCGGTCATCCGCTTCATCGCATCGCCCGAGCTGTAGCCCGGCGCGGCCGATCCCTGGAATTCATAGGACGGGATGCCGTTGAACCGCGACAGGGTGGTCGGCGCCACGCCCCAGTTGATCGTCGAGAAGGACGAGAAGGGCGCCATCTGCCCGCTCGACCCGCGCACGAACCACTGCTTCAGGTCCTCGGGCTCGGCGCGGTACGGGGCATCGCCCTGGACATAGACGCGCTTCACGCGACCGCGATCGATGAAGTCGTTGACATACTGACCGCCCCAGGCGGTCGACAGGGTCGAGTTCACCTGCGCTTGCGTCAGGCCCAGCGCGGACAGCTTCTGCTGGTCCAGGTCGACGCGCAGCGTGGCGATGTCGGGCAGTTCGGTCAGGCGGACCGAGGCGAGCAGCGGGTCGGCATTCGCCTTGGCCAGCAACTGGTCGCGGATCGCCTCGAACTTCTCCAGCGGCATGCCGGAGATGTTCTGCAACTCCATGGTGAAGCCGTCCGACTGGCCCAGGCCGCGAATGGCGGGCGGGACCAGCGCGAAGATCTGAGCGTCGCGAAGGCCGCGGAAGGCGCCCGAGGCACGCGCGGTGATCGCGTCCGCCGCGTTTTCCTTGCCCTTGCGGTCCTTCCAGTCGACGAAGTTCATGAAGCCCTGGCCGGTATTCTGGCCGCTGGTGCCGCCGCCGCCGCCGCCAGCGACCGTGAACAGGACCGAGACGTTCTTGCCCTCGTTCTTGGCGAAATACTGCTCGACCTGGCGCTGCACCTCCATGGTGCGGGCCTGGGTGGCACCGGCGGGCAGGCGGAACTGGATCAGCGCCGATCCCTGGTCCTCGGTCGGCAGGAAGCCGGTGGGCAGGCGCAGGAACAGCACCGCTAGCAGCGCCACGACGCCGGCATAGATCAGCAGGAACAGCCATTTGCGGTCGACGACGGTGCGCACGGCGGAGGTGTATTTCTCCACCGTCCATTCGAAGCGCGAATTGAACCCGTCCTTGGCGCGCTGCAGTCCGTGCGCCACGCGCGGGAACCTGCGGTCGAGCCAGGCACCTTCCTCGGCCTCCTTGGACTTCTGCTTCAAGAGGGTGGCGGTAAGCGCGGGCGACAGGATGATCGCGACCAAGACCGACAGGATCATCGCCGAGACGATGGTGATCGAGAACTGGCGATAGATCACGCCGGTCGATCCGCCGAAGAACGCCATCGGCAGGAACACCGCCGACAGGACGAGCGCGATGGCGATCAGCGCGACGCTGATCTCGTTCATCGACTCGATCGTCGCCTGGCGCGGCGTCATGTCGGGATTTTCCTCGAGCAGACGCTCGACATTCTCCACGACCACGATCGCGTCGTCGACCAGCAGGCCGATCGCCAGCACCAGCCCGAACAGGGTCAGGGTGTTGATCGAGAAGCCGGCCAGATAGAAGACCGCGAAGGTCCCCAGCAGCACGACGGGCACCGCGATCGTCGGGATCAGCGTGGCGCGCCAGCTTTGCAGGAAGACGAACATGACGATGACGACGAGGATGATCGCCTCGACCAGCGTCTTGACCACCTCTTCGATCGACAGCTTGATGAACGCGGTGGAGTCGTTGGCATAGGCGACCTTCAGGCCCGCCGGAAAGCCCTTGGCCACGCGGGCGACCTCGGCCTTGACCAGTTCGGCGGTCTTTAGCGCGTCGGCGCCCGGTGCCATCAGCACGGCGATGCCCGCACCCGGATGCTGGTTGATCCGGCTGACGGCGGCATAGCTTTCCGCGCCCAGTTCGATCCGCGCCACGTCGGACAGCTTGACGGTCGCGCCGTTGTTCAGCGTCTTGACGACGATCTGGCGGAACTGCTCGGGCGTCTGGAGCCGCGACTGCGAGGTCACGGTCGCGTTCAGCATCTGGGTCGATGCCGACGGGGTGCCGCCGACCTCGCCGGCCGCGACTTCGGTATTCTGGTTCTGGATCGCGGTGATGATGTCGGATGGCATCAGCTGATAGGAGGTCAACTGCTGCGGGTTCAGCCAGATGCGCATCGCATATTGCGACCCGAACACGTTGGTGTCGCCGACGCCCTGGATACGGCCCAGCGGGTCTTGGAGATTGGAGACGAGATAGTCGGCGACGTCCTGGTTCGTCATCCGGTCCGTCTCGTCATAGACGCCCGCGATCAACAGGAAGTCGGGGTTCGACTTGCGGACGACCAGGCCCTGTTGCTGCACCTGTTGCGGCAGGCGGGCGACCGATTGCTGGACCTGATTCTGGACCTGCACCTGCGCGATGTCGGGATCGGTGCCCTTGGCGAAGGTGGCGGTGATCGTCACCGAGCCGCGGCTGGACGAGGACGACTGGAAATAGAGCAGCCCGTCGATGCCGGTCAGCTGCTGTTCGATGACCTGCGTGACCGAGTTCTGCAGCGTCTGGGCGGATGCGCCGGGGAAGGTGGCGCGGATCGACACCTGGGGCGGCGCGACGTCCGGGTATTGCGCGATGGGCAGCCCCATGATCGCGCCGACGCCCGCCAGCATGACGATGATGGCGAGGACCCAGGCGAAGATGGGACGATCGATGAAGACGCGGCTGAGCATTGTCCGGTCAGCCTGCCTTGCCCTTGGCGGCTTGCATCTTTTTCATCTGCTCGGGCGAGGGGGGCTGGACCTTTTGCGGGCTGTTGGCGGGCACCGCGCGCACGCTTTGGCCGGGGCGCAGATTGGCCAGGCCCTGGGTCACGATCCTGTCGCCGGGCTTCAGCCCGTCGGTCACGACCCAGAAGGCGCCTTGCGTGCGTTCCGCCGTGACCGTCTTCTGCTGAACCTTGTCGTTCGCGCCGACGACGAACAGGGTCGCATTGCCCTTTGCGTCGCGCGCGATTGCCTGTTGCGGGACCAGATAGGCGCTGGTGTCGATCGCCTGCGCGAACTGGGCGCGCACGAACATGCCGGGCAGCAGCAGCCCTTGCGGATTGGGGAAGCGCGCGCGCAACGTGACCGTGCCGGTCTGCTGGTCGACGACCGCTTCGGCGAACTCGACCCGGCCGGTCTGGCCATAGTCCGTACCATCCTCCAGCTTCAGCTTCACGTTGGCGCTGGCCGGGATCAGGCCGTCGCGCGCCGACAGGCTGCGGCGCAGCGACAACAGGTCGCCGGCCGATTGCTGGATATCGACGAAGATCGGGTCGAGCCGCTGGATCTGCGCCAGCGGATCGGTCTGGCCCGAGCTGACCAGCGCGCCGACGGTGAACAGCGAACGGCCGATGCGGCCCGTGATCGGGGCGGGGACGGTGGTGAACTGCAGGTTGACGCGTGCCGTCTCCAGCGCGGCGCGGGTCTGCGCCACCTGGGCGGCGGCCTGGCGGGCGCTCGCCTGGGCGTTGGTCAGGTCCTGCTTCGAGATCGCCTCGATCTGCGCCAGCGGGCGATAGCGTTCGGCAAGCGTGCGCGTGGCCTCGGCATTGGCCTGCGCGCTTTGCAGGTTGGCGGCGGCCTGGTTGACCGAAGCCTTATAAAGGCGCGGGTCGATCTCGTAGAGCGGCTGGCCGCGCTTGACGAGGGTGCCCTCAGTAAAGAAGCGGCGACGGATGACGCCGGTCACCTGCGGGCGGACGTCCGAGCTTTCAAAGGCGGTGGTGCGTGCGGCGAGTTCGGTCACGATCGGGGCGTTGGTCGGCTGGACGGTGACGTATCCGACGGTCGGCGTCTGCTGCTGGCCACCGGCACCCTTGCCCTTGGCCCCGTCCTTGTTTCCGCCGCCACACGCCGATACGCTCACCAATGCGAGAGCCATGGCCGTACCGGCAAGCACCGGGCGCCCGCGAAAACCTGCAAAGTTCAATTCGTTCACCTGCCTGAGATTTGCCGCGGAAACGGCCCGCGCCTTAATGCGCGAACCGGCAAAACGTTGCTGACACGTGTCAAGTTGCACGATCGAGGCTCGAAAAGGCAAGTCATGATGACCTGTCGGACCCACCTTAATTGTCGCAACTTGTCGCGGTGCGGCAAAAGCGCGAACCTGTCGGTCCTTGGTGGAGCCTTTGTGTTTCCGAAGCATTTTCAAAGGGACATGACGACGCCCGACACCGATAAACGCTTGGCCGCGGCCGCCGCGGTCGATGAAGTGTGCGACAATATGCTTGTCGGCCTGGGCACGGGGTCGACCGCCGCCCACGCCATCGCGCTGCTCGCCGAGCGCCGCCTGAACATCGAGACGGTGGCGACCTCGCAAGCCAGTGCCGACCTGGCAACCCGGTTGGGCCTGAAGGTTCGCCCGTTCGATGCGGTCGCGCGGATCGATCTGGCGATCGATGGCGCCGATGCGATCGACGGCCGGTTGCGCGCGGTGAAGGGTGCGGGAGGTGCGATGCTGCGCGAGAAGGTCGTTGCGGCATCCGCCGACCGGATGATCGTCATCGCCGACGGATCGAAGCGGAACCGGCGGCTTGGCGCGACGCCCCTGCCGGTCGAGGTTTTGCCTTTTGCGCGGGGTTTTGTCTCGCTGCGGCTGGCGCAGATCTTCGTGCGCTGCGTCGAGCGGCCCGATTACCGGACCGACAATGGCAATGTCGTGATAGACGGACATGGTTGGGACGACAGCGCGCCGCGCAGCCTGGCCGATGCGTTGATGGCGATCCCCGGCGTCGTCGGCCATGGACTTTTCCTGAGTGAGGTCGATGCCGCCTATATTGCGGATCAGGGGATCGTTACCCGGCTGGAACGGGGATCGAACCCGCGCTAAGGCGACCCACGCATGGCAACCAGAGCGAGCGCGGAAGCGTTCGATCGCACTTACAGAGGATGAGGCCAGTTTCATGACCGATGCCACCACCACCGCCGTGGCCGACAGCCATCTCCATGAGGACGGCTCGATCGAGCGCCTGACCATCGACACCATTCGTACCCTGTCGATGGACGCGGTGCAGCAGGCCAATTCGGGCCACCCCGGCACGCCGATGGCGCTGGCCCCGGTCGGTCACACCATCTGGTCCAAGTTCCTCCGTTACGACCCCGCGCACGCCGACTGGCCCAACCGCGACCGCTTCGTGCTGTCGGTCGGCCATGCCTCTATGCTGCTCTATTCGCTGATCCACCTGGCCGGGATCGAAGAGATCGACGCCGAGGGCAAGAAGTCGGGCAAGCCCGCACTGAGCCTGGAGGACCTGAAGGGTTTCCGCCAGCTCAACTCGAAGACGCCGGGCCACCCCGAATATCGCCACACCACCGGCGTCGAGACGACGACCGGCCCGCTGGGTGCCGGCTGCGGCAACTCGGTCGGCATGGCGATCGCCGAGCGCTGGCTGGCGGCGCATTTCAACCGCGAGGGTTTCCCGATCTTCGACCATGACGTCTATGTCGTGTGCGGCGATGGCGACATGATGGAGGGCGTGGCGTCCGAGGCCGCCTCGACCGCCGGGCACCTGAAGCTGTCGAACCTCTGCTGGATCTACGACTCGAACCAGATTTCGATCGAGGGCAGCACCGAGATCGCGTTCGACGAGGATGTGGGCAAGCGGTTCGAGGCCTATGGCTGGAACGTCATCCATGTCGACGACGCCAATGACGTCGCCGCGCTGACCGCCGCGCTCGACACCTTCAAGGCGACCACCGACAAGCCGACCTTCATCGTCGTGAAGTCGGTGATCGGCTATGGCAGCCCCAAGGCGGGCAGCGAAAAGGCGCATGGCGAGCCGCTGGGCGACGACGCGATCCGCGCCACCAAGAAGGCCTATGGCTGGCCCGAGGACGCCAAGTTCCTGGTGCCCGACGGCGTGTGCGACGCGTTCCGCAGCGCCATTGAGGGCCGTGGCAAGCCGCTGCGCGACGAGTGGGTCGCGATGGTCGACAAGTACCGCACCGAATATCCCGAGCTCGCCGCCGAGCTGGACGCGATGCTCTCTGACAAGCTGCCCGAGGGCTGGGACGCTGACATCCCGGTGTTCGAGGCGGACGCCAAGGGCGTTGCCAGCCGCGATTCGGGCGGCAAGGTGCAGAACGCCATCGCCGCCAAGGTGCCGTGGCTGATCGGCGGTTCCGCCGACCTCGCGCCTTCGACCAAGACGCTGATCAAGGACGGCGGCTCGTTCCAGGCGGGCAGCTATGAAGGCCGCAACATGCACTTCGGTGTGCGTGAGCATTCGATGGGTGCGATCGTCGACGGCATGGCGCTGTCGCACCTGCGTTCGTACGGCGCGACCTTCCTGGTCTTCTCCGACTATATGCGCGCGCCGATCCGTCTGGCCGCGATCATGGAGCTGGGCGCGACCTTCGTCTTCACGCACGACTCGATCGGCGTGGGCGAGGATGGCCCGACCCACCAGCCGATCGAGCATCTGGCGACGCTGCGCGCGATCCCCGGCCTCGACACGATCCGCCCCGGCGACGCGAACGAGGTTGCCGAGGCCTGGCGCTGCGCCGTCGAGTCGGCCAGCCACCCGACCGCGCTGATCTTCTCGCGTCAGGCGCTGCCGACGTTGGATCGTTCCAAATACGCACCGGCTTCGGGCGTCAAGAAGGGTGGTTATGTGCTCGCCGATTGCGACGGCACGCCCGACCTGATCCTGATCGCGACGGGTTCGGAACTGTCGCTGGTGGCGGATGCCTATGAGACGCTGACGGCCGAGGGCAAGAAGGTCCGTGTCGTCTCGCTGCCCAGCTGGTATCGGTTCGAGATGCAGGACGCCGCCTATAAGGACAGCGTGCTGCCCAAGACCGTGACCAAGCGTCTGGCGGTCGAGCAGGCCGGGTCGATCGGCTGGGACCGTTATGTCGGGTTCGACGGCCGGACGATCACCATGTCGACCTTCGGTGCCTCGGCGCCGCTCGCCAAGTTGCAGGACAAGTACGGCTTCACCCACGACAATGTCGTGAAGGTGGCCCGCGAAATGCTGGAGACCAAGTGATGAGCAAGCTGTCGGAACTGGGCGCCAAGGGCTGCGCCCCCTGGCTCGATTTCGTCGATCGCAAGTTCCTCGAGGCGAAGGGGCTGGAAAAGCTCGTCGCCGAGGACGGGCTGACCGGCGTCACCTCCAACCCGTCGATCTTCGAAAAGGCGATGGGGCATGGCGACGCCTATGACGCCACGCTCGCCGCCTTCGACAAGGAAAACCCCGGCGCGGCGACCATCGACCGGTACGAGCATCTGGCGATCCAGGACATCAAGGCGGCGGCGGAAACGTTGAAGCCCGTCTACGACAAGCTGGACGCCAAGGATGGCTATGTCAGCCTGGAGGTGTCGCCCTATATCGCCGACGACACCGACGCGACCATCGCCGAGGCCGAAAAGCTGTGGCACGCGGTCGATCGCCCCAATTTGATGATCAAGATTCCGGGCACCGATGCGGGCGCGCCTGCCATTTCGGCGACCATCGCCAAGGGCATCAACGTCAACGTCACGCTGCTCTTCTCGGTCGACGCCTATATCAAGGTGGCCGAGGCCTATGCCGCAGGGCTCGAAGAGCGGGTGAAGGCCGGGCAGCCGATCGACAAGATCGCCAGCGTCGCCAGCTTCTTCATCAGCCGCATCGACTCGGCGATCGACAAGAAGATCGACGATCGCCTCGCCGCCGGTGACGCGGAGTCGGACGCGCTGAAGGCCGTGCGGGGCAAGGTCGCCATCGCCAACGCCAAGATGGCGTATCAATGGTATCTGGACTTCCTGAAGTCCGACCGCTGGCAGGCGCTGGCCGCCAAGGGCGCGCAGCCGCAGCGTCTGCTCTGGGCCTCGACGGGCACCAAGGACCCGTCCTTCCCTGACACGCTGTATATCGACACGCTGATCGGCCCGGACACGGTCAACACCATGCCGCCCAAGACCATGGACGCCTTCCGCGACCATGGCACGGTGGCCGAGACGCTGACCGCCGATATCGACGAGGCCAAGCATGTTCTGGCCGAGGCCGAGCGACTGGGCCTGGACCTGAACGGCGTGACCGACACGCTGGTGGCCGAGGGGGTCGCCTCCTTCGTCAAGGCGTTCGACGATCTGCTCGGCGCGATCGGGCAAAAGCAGCCGGCGGCCTGAGCCTCCCGGCGGCCCCCTCCCCAGATACGGGGAGGGGGCCTTTTTACTTTCTCATGTCAGTAATGGAGTTCCCGCATGAAGATCGGTCTGGTCGGCCTTGGCCGCATGGGTGGCAATATCGCGCGTCGCCTGATGCAGGCCGGGCATCAGGTGGTGGCCTGGGATCGCAGCGACGAGGCGGTGCAGGCCCTCGCCAAGGACGGCGCGGAAGCCGCGACCGGGCTGGAGGACATGGCCGGAAAGCTTGCCGACCCCAACCTATCTTCTAGGGCGATCTGGTGGGTGATGCTGCCCGCCGGTGGCCCGACCGAGGACACGATCGCGCAGATCGCCAAGCTCGCGCGTGACGGTGACGTCATCATCGACGGCGGCAACAGCTTCTACAAGGACGATATCCGCCGCGCCAAGATGCTGGCCGAACAGGGCATCCATTATGTCGATGTCGGCACCTCGGGCGGCGTCTGGGGCCTGGAGCGCGGTTATTGCATGATGATCGGTGGCGACAAGGAAACGGTCGATCATCTCGACCCGATCTTCGACGCGCTGGCGCCGGGGCTGGGCGACATCGTCCGCACGCCGGGCCGCATCGCCGACAAGGTCGATGAGCGCGCCGAGAAGGGATACATCCATGCGGGACCTGCGGGAGCGGGTCACTTCGTCAAGATGATCCACAACGGCATCGAATACGGCCTGATGCAGGCCTATGCCGAGGGCTTCGACATTCTGAAGTCGAAGAACAGCGACAAGCTGCCCGAGGACGAGCGCTTCGACCTGAACCTGACCGACATCGCCGAAGTGTGGCGTCGCGGCAGCGTGATCTCGTCCTGGCTGCTCGACCTGACCGCGATCGCGCTGGCCAAGGATGAGATGCTCGACCAGTTCTCGGGCCATGTCGCGGACTCGGGCGAGGGCCAGTGGACGATCGACGCGGCGATGGAAGAGAAGGTCCCGGCCAACGTCCTGACCGCCTCGCTCTTCGCGCGCTATCGCAGCCGGGTCGAGCACACGTACGGTGACAAGGTGCTGTCGGCGATGCGCTTCGGCTTTGGCGGCCACACCGAAATCCCGCAATGAGCGATCCGGTTTCCGGGCCGATCCGGCTGGTCGTGTCGGACGTCGACGGCACGCTCGTCGACCCCGACAAGAAGCTGCGCGCCGCCACCATCGCCGCCGTCAGGCGGCTGGAGGCGGCGGGCGTGGGCTTCACGATCATCAGCGCCCGGCCGCGTTCGGGGCTGGGCTGGCTGGCCGACGAATTGGCGATCGATGCGCCGATCGGGGCGTTCAACGGCGGCACCGTGTTCCGTCGCGACGGCTCGGTCGATGCGCGGTTCCGCGTGCCGGTCGAGGTGGTCCGCGACGTGCTGGCCATGGCGGCGGACAATCCCGTCGCCATCTGGGTCTTCGCCGACGACCGCTGGTACGCCAGCAAGGCTGAGGGCACCCATGTCGAGCATGAGCGCAAGGCCTCGTCGCAGGAGCCGGTGATCACGCAGGACTTCGTCGCGCTGGTCGACAAGGTCGACAAGATTACGCTGGTCAGCGACGACGCCGAACTGCTGCGCGGCCTCCATGAAAAGGCGAACGCCGCGCATGGCTCGGCGGCGACCATCGCCCAGTCGCAGACCTATTATCTCGACGTGACCGCGCTTGAGGCCAATAAGGGCGACGGCGTGGCGACCCTGGCCAAAGCATTCGGCGTCTCGCTGGAGGAAGTGGCGGTGCTGGGCGACCAGGCCAACGACCTTCCCATGTTGACCCGCGCTGGGTTACCAATTGTCATGGCGAATGCACCGGACGCTGTTAAGGAACAGATCTCGGTACACACCCGTTCCAATGCCGAGGATGGCGTAGCCTATGCCATCGACACCATCATCATGCCCAGAATTGGAGTGTCTTCATGAAGCAACTGGTTGCGTTCGACCTCGACGGTACGCTGGCCGAAAGCAAGCAGCCCCTGGGCGAGCCGATGGGGGAGGCGCTGGCCGACCTGCTCGACGTCGCGCATGTCGCCGTGATCTCGGGCGGTGACTGGCCGCAATTCGACAAGCAGGTCGCGAGCCGACTGCCGGAGCGCGCCGACCGTACCAAGCTGTGGCTGATGCCGACCACGGGCACGAAGCTCTACACCTATCAGGACGGCAAGTGGACCCCGGTCTATGCCGAGCTGTTCGACGACGCGACCAAGGCCAAGATCCTCGAGGCGTTCGACGCCTCGCTCGAGGCGACCGGCTTCGTGCCCGAACAGACCTGGGGCGAGCGGATCGAGGATCGCGGCAGCCAGATCACCTTCTCCGCGCTGGGCCAGCAGGCTCCGATCGACGCCAAGGAACATTGGGATCCCAAGTTTGAGAAGCGCAAGATCATCCAGGCCGATCTCAAGCAGCGCCTGCCGGGCCTGTCGATCAACATGGGCGGTGCGACCTCGATCGACATCACCCGCGAGGGCGTCGACAAGGCCTATGGCCTGAAGAAGCTGCGGGATGCGAGCGGCATCGAACTCGACGCGATGATGTTCATCGGCGACGCGATCTTCCCGGGCGGCAACGACTATCCCGCCAAGGAACTGGGCCTCGACACGGTGCGCGTGCGCGACCCGGAAGAAACGCTGGCGGTCATTGCGGGGATCGTCGCCTGCCTGAAGTAAGTGATACCGCCTCCACCGCCCTGCGCGCCCGGACCGGTCCCGCGCATGAGGCGGTGGATGCCGCCTACGGCGCCTATCGGCTGGGCGATCGGGAAAGCTATGCGGCGTTCCTGATCGCCCACGCACGCGCGCTGCCCGCCGTCGAGGGATGGCTGGCGGATCACCAGATCGGGTTTGCATGGCGCGCCCGACGGGATGCCCTGTCGGCGGACCTGGCGGCGCTGGGACGGGACATGCCCACCCCCCTGCCTTTCGATCTGGCCGATGACGAAGCCGCTCGCTGGGGTGCGCTTTATGTGACCGAAGGCTCGCGGCTGGGCGGCGTGATGCTGGCCCGGCAGGTGGGGGAGGGGTTGCCCAAGGCCTATCTGGAGTCCGGCTTCGGGCCCGGCGAGTGGCGGGACTTTCGCCATGCGCTCGACGCGGCGGCGGAGGATGATGCCTGGATCGGCCGAGCGGTGGAGGCAGCGGAGCAGGTCTTCGCGTTGTACGGGAAAGCCGCATAACCAAACCTGCCGTTCAGCCTGGGCGAAGTCGAAGGCCAAGGGCGACCACCCTCACCCTTCCGGCGCTTCGCGCCTCCCTCCCTCTCCCAATGGGAGAGGGAAGGAGCCTGCCGGCGATAGCGGGCGGGAAGGGTGAGGGTGGTACGGTCTTCCCTCAATCCGCAATCGGCGCGATCACGATCGCTCGCAGGCCAGGCTGGTTATCGTCATATTCGATCGACCCGGACAGCCGCTGCATCATCGCCGCCATCATCCGGCTGCCGAACCCGCGTCCCTGGCCGGGGTCCTCGGCCGCCTTGCCGCGACCCTCGTCCGCGACGATCAGGCGCAGGCGGTTGCCATATTGCTCCAGCGTGATGGTCACCGGACCGGCTGCGCCGTCATAGGCATACTTGGTCGCGTTGATGATCAGCTCGGTCGTCACCAGTCCCAGGTTGATCGCCCGGTCGGTCGGCATCAGCACGGGGGAGAGGTCGAGCCGCATCATCGCGGCCCATTCGCGGCCCATCGACTGTTTCATGTCGCCGACCAGATCTTCCAGATAGCGTGCCAGGTCGACGGTCTGGATCTGGTCGTCGCGGTACAGGCGACGATGGACCAGCGCCACGGCGGCCAGCCGCGCCTTCGCCTCGTTCAGCTGTTCGCGCACACGGGAATCGTCGGCCGCCTTGGCCTGGAGAGACAGGAAGGACGAGACGAGCTGGAGGCTGTTCTGGACCCGGTGGTCCACCTCCTTCATCAGCACGTCCTTCTGGACCAGCAATGCTTCCTTGTCGTCCAGCGTCCGCTGGAGCGCGGCGTTCAGGCCGCGCAGGCGGTGGTTCTGTGCCGCATCGTGAAGCGCGCGGCGCAGGCGATGCGCGGCCTCCACCTCTTCCATCGTCCAGCGCCGCGAGCGGCCGCACACCGTTTCGCGCCAGCTCTCGAACGAGGTGCGCGGGTTCAGCGTGGCATCGGGGGTCAGCGCGACCGACTTGTGCGGATTGCCCGCCCATTCGACCTCTTCGACATGTTCGGCGCGGAACCAGAGCAAGGTGACGCCGCCATCGACCAGCGGTAGTGCCATCACCCCGGCGGTCGTCGCCAGCGGCGCGGCCTCGGGCATCAGCTTGGGCAGTTCGTGCGTGAAATATACGTCGCCGCCGCCCCGGATCGCGGTCCATCCGGCGATGTCGAGGATCGCCAGTTCGGGCGGGCAGGTGCCGTGGGACTGCACCTTGCCCCGATCGACGATCGCAAAGCCCGTCGCGCCCATCATCGCCATCATCTCGGGCATCAGGCGGCGGATGGCGGGGACCAGGTCGCCCATGCCGATGATCCGCGGCAACAGGTTGTCTTCCGCCGCGCGCAGGCGCAGGCGCTCGCGGTAGAGTTCGGCCTCTTCCTTCGCCCGGACCTGCCGTGCCAGCGCACTTGCCAGCCCGGCGGCGGCGGCACGCAGTTCGGGCGACAGGCGGCGGGGGGTGTAGTGATGGCACGCGATCATGCCCCACAACAAACCGTCCTTGACGATCGAGATCGACGCCGACGCCGCCACGCCCATATTCTTCAGATAGCGGACATGGACAGGCGATACGCTGCGCAGGCTGACATCGCTCAGGTCCAGCGTCTCGAACCCGTCCGGCCGGATCGGGGCGGGGACGTAATCGACATCGGGGATGCTGCGCGTCTTGTTGCGGACATAGAGAGCGCGCGCCTGTTTCGGAATGTCGGACGCCGGGAAATGATGGTGGAGAAAGGACGGCAGATTCGCCGACCGCGCCTCGGCCACGACACGCCCGGCATCCTCGTCCAGGAAGCGATAGAGCATGACCCGGTCGAACCCGGTCAGCATCTGGAACGTGGTCGCGGCCCGGTCGAACAGCATCGGCAGGTCCGCGGTCCGCTCGAAGCTGGTGACGGCGGCGTCGATCCAGCTGAGCGCGCTGCCCTTGCCCCAGGGGGCATCGACGATGCCCGGTTCCAGCTCGATCAATACCCGCTCGCCCGCGACCCGGTGCGCGGTCACCGAAAAACGCTGGGCGATGCCGTCGACCGGCACGCCGGCGACCGCGGTGCCGGGGCCGATCGGCATGGTGGCCACCATCTGTGCGACCTCGTCGCCCAGAAGAGCGGCGAGCGGTCGACCAAGCCATTCGGGCGCCAGCCGATCCTCGATGGCGCCAGCCCCCGCGATCACGTCCAGGGTCCTGGCGTCCACCACCAGCATCAGGCCGTGGGGCTGAATAGCCCCGGGGATATGAATGGGCTCCCGATCGCAGGCGGTGATATCCAGGCTTGGATCGGTCGTGACGGAGCGCGTGGCCATCAGGCGAATAATTCCTCTCGGCCGATCACATGCCGGGTTTCATACGGGGTTGCAAATACTTGGAACGTGCAAACGATCCGATTTGGGATTGGTCGTGATCCCGTGTCGGACGATGGAACGAAGGATGGAACGAAGATTGCGCGTTTGGGTAATTTCCGTTTAAGGCAAGGCAACGGACTCAAAGAGCCGCTTGGAGAGGACATGATCGAAGATTTCGACTTCGCGCTGGGCGAAAGCGCGGACATGATCCGTGAGGCGACGCGCCGTTTCGCGACCGACCGGATCGCGCCGCTTGCCGTGCGGATGGACGCGGAAGACTGGTTTCCCCGTGACATATGGCCCGAAATGGGCGCGATGGGCCTGCACGGCATCACGGTCGCGGAGGCCGATGGCGGGCTGGGCCTGGGCTATCTGGAACATGTCGTCGCGATCGAGGAAGTGTCGCGCGCTTCCGCGTCGCTTGGCCTGTCCTATGGCGCGCACTCCAATCTGTGCGTCAACCAGATCAGCCGTTGGGGCAATGCCGAACAGAAGGCCAGATATCTCCCCGGCCTGATCTCGGGCGAGCATGTCGGCAGCCTGGCCATGTCGGAGGTATCGGCAGGGTCGGACGTCGTGTCGATGAAGCTGCGCGCAGTGAAGGCCGAGGGCGGCTGGGTGCTGAACGGCACGAAATTCTGGATCACCAACGCGGCCTATGCCGAGACTTTGGTCGTCTATGCCAAGACGGGCCAAGGAGAGGGAGGGGGCGGAAGCCGGGGCATCACCGCCTTCCTGATCGAGAAGGACATGGCCGGGTTCTCCATCGGCCAGAAGATCGACAAGATGGGCATGCGCGGCAGCCCGACCGCCGAGCTGGTCTTCAACGACTGTTTCGTGAGCGACGCACAGGTGATGGGCCCGGTGAACGGCGGCGTCGGCGTGCTGATGAGCGGGCTGGATTATGAGCGCGCGGTGCTGGCGGGGATTCAGCTGGGCATCATGCAGGCGTGCCTCGACGTGGTGGTTCCTTACGTCCGCGAGCGTCGCCAGTTCGGCCGGGCGATCGGGGAGTTCCAGCTGATCCAGGCCAAGATCGCCGACATGTATGTCGCGCTCAATTCGGCGCGCGCCTATGTCTATGCGGTGGCGCGGTCCTGCGATGCGGGGCGGACGACGCGGTTCGACGCGGCGGGCGCGATCCTGCTGGCGAGCGAGAATGCGGTGAAGGTTTCTCTCGAGGCGATCCAGGCGCTGGGTGGTGCTGGTTATACCAAGGACTGGCCGGTCGAACGCTTTGCGCGCGACGCCAAGCTGCTCGACATCGGCGCGGGTACGAATGAAATTCGCCGGATGCTGATCGGGCGCGAACTGATCGGCAAGCTCGAAAAGGTGGCGCAATGAGCACGATTTCATTCCTCCCCAAGCTTTGCTTGGGGAGGGGGACCATGCGAAGCAGGGTGGAGGGGCAAGCCCCTCGCCCCTCCACCACCGCTTCGCGGCGGTCCCCCTCCCCATCAGAGATGGGGAGGAATTGATGGGGGCAGTGATACCCTCGCGGCTGTCGCGCGACGATGCGGCGTTCCGTACCAACGTCGATCACAATCGCGCACTGGCCGAACGTTTGCGTGCCGACGTCGCTAAGGCCGGCTTGGGCGGTAACGAAGCCTCGCGCGAGCGCCATGTCGCGCGCGGCAAGCTGCTCCCGCGCGACCGGGTGGAACAGTTGCTCGACGCCGGTTCGCCTTTTCTCGAGATCGGCCAGCTCGCCGCCAACGGCCTGTACGACGATGCCGTCCCCGGCGCGGGCGTGATCGTCGGGATCGGTCGGGTCCATGGCCGTCAGGTGATGATCGTCGCCAATGACGCGACGGTGAAGGGCGGCACCTATTACCCGCTGACCGTCAAGAAGCATCTCCGCGCGCAGGAGATCGCGCTCGAGAACCGGTTGCCCTGCATCTATCTGGTCGACAGCGGCGGCGCCAACCTGCCGCATCAGGCGGAGGTCTTTCCCGACCGCGATCATTTCGGCCGCATCTTCTTCAACCAGGCGCAGATGTCGGCGGCGGGTATTCCCCAGATCGCCTGCGTCATGGGAAGCTGTACCGCGGGCGGCGCATACGTCCCCGCCATGTCCGACGAGACGGTGATCGTGCGCGGGCAGGGGACGATCTTTCTCGCAGGGCCCCCGCTGGTGAAGGCGGCGACGGGCGAGGTCATTTCCGCCGAGGAACTGGGCGGCGCGGACACGCATGGCCGCAAGTCGGGCGTGGTCGATCATGTCGCCGAGAATGACGATCACGCGCTGTCGATCGTCCGCGATATCGTGGAGACGCTGCCGCCGCAGGCGATGCCCGACGTCAACCTGGCCGAGGCGGACGAACCGCTCTATCCGGCCGAGGAACTGTACGGCCTGATCCCGCAGGACGTGCGTGCGCCTTATGATGTGCACGAGGTAATCGCGCGGCTGGTCGACGGATCGCGCTTCCACGAGTTCAAGGCGCTGTACGGTGCCAGCCTGGTCTGCGGCTTCGCGCATATCCATGGCAAGCCGGTCGCGATCCTGGCGAATAACGGCGTGCTGTTCTCGGAAAGTGCGCAGAAAGGCGCGCATTTCATCGAACTGGCGTGCCAGCGGCGTATCCCCCTGCTGTTCCTTCAGAACATCTCCGGCTTCATGGTCGGTGGTCGCTATGAGGCGGAGGGCATCGCCAAGCACGGCGCCAAGCTGGTGACGGCGGTGGCGACGGCGCAGGTGCCCAAGATCACCGTGCTGATCGGCGGCAGCTTTGGCGCCGGCAATTACGGCATGTGCGGGCGGGCTTACTCGCCCCGCTTCCTGTTCACCTGGCCCAATGCGCGTATCAGCGTGATGGGCGGTGAACAGGCCGCCAGCGTGCTGGCGACCGTCCACCGCGATGCGGACAACTGGACGCCGGACGAGGCGGAGGCGTTCAAGGCCCCCATCCGCCAGCGTTACGAGGACGAAGGCAACCCCTGGTATGCGACCGCACGGCTGTGGGACGACGGTATCGTCGATCCGGCCCAGACGCGGGACGTGCTCGGGCTGGCGCTGGATGCGTGCCTGAATGCGCCCGTGGCGGAGGCACCCCGTTTCGGGGTGTTCCGGATGTAATGGCGATGGATTTGACCATCGACGGCGCGACCGTGGTGGACGAGGCCGATTTCCATGCCCGTATCCGCGAAGCCTCGGGCGTCGAGTGGTATGGCGGCAGCCTGGATGCGCTGTTCGATTTGCTGGTGGCGGTCGTGAAGCCGCCGATCACGCTGTCTATCACCAACGCGGCGGCCGCACGCAAAGTGATCGACGCGCGGTTCGATCGTATCCTGACCGTGATCCTCGACGCGGTCGCCGAACGGCCGGGTGCCATCATGTTGAAGCTGGAATCCTGATGATGAAGAGCCTCCTCATCGCCAATCGCGGCGAGATCGCCTGCCGCATCATCCGCACCGCGCGCGAAATGGGCCTGCGCACGATCGCCGTCTATTCCGAGGCCGATGCACAGGCGCTGCACGT
Organism: Sphingomonas flavida; assembly: GCF_036663655.1. Taxonomy (NCBI): domain Bacteria; kingdom Pseudomonadati; phylum Pseudomonadota; class Alphaproteobacteria; order Sphingomonadales; family Sphingomonadaceae; genus Sphingomonas; species Sphingomonas flavida. The sequence continues at coordinate 84,831 of NZ_JAXOJH010000004.1, read as the reverse complement.
GCGTCTTGCGGACGAGGCCATCCTCATCGGCCCGGCCCCTGCGCGGGAAAGCTATCTCGACGCCGCGCGCATCCTGGCCGCCGCGAAGGACAGCGGGGCCGAGGCGATCCATCCCGGCTATGGCTTCCTGTCGGAGAATGCCGAGTTCGCCGAAGCCGTGATCGCCGCCGGGCTGGTCTGGGTCGGGCCCGACCCCGACAGCATCCGCGCCATGGGCCTGAAGGATGCGGCCAAGGCGCGCATGATCGCCGCGGGCGTCCCGGTCACGCCGGGCTATCTGGGCGAGGACCAGAGCCCCGACCGCCTCGCCGCCGAAGCCGACAAGGTCGGCTATCCCGTCCTGATCAAGGCGGTCGCGGGCGGCGGTGGCAAGGGGATGCGGCGCGTCGACGATCCCGCCGCCTTTGCCGAGGCACTGGCGTCCTGCCGTCGCGAGGCGGCATCGTCGTTCGGCGACGACCGCGTACTGATCGAGAAATACATCCTGTCGCCCCGCCATATCGAGGTGCAGGTCTTCGGCGATCGCCAGGGCCGGGTCGTCCATTTGTTCGAGCGCGACTGCTCGCTGCAACGCCGCCACCAGAAGGTGATCGAGGAAGCCCCCGCGCCGGGCATGGACGATGCAACGCGCGACGCCGTGTGTGTTGCCGCCGTCCGCGCCGCGCAGGCTGTCGATTATGTCGGAGCGGGCACGATCGAGTTCATCGCCGACGCCTCCGAAGGCCTGCGCGCCGACCGGGTCTGGTTCATGGAAATGAACACAAGGCTTCAGGTCGAGCATCCCGTCACCGAAGCGATCACCGGCGTCGATCTGGTCGAATGGCAGTTGCGCGTCGCGGCGGGCGAGCCTTTGCCGATGGCGCAGGGCGACCTGTCGATCAACGGCCATGCGATCGAGGCGCGGCTCTATGCCGAGGACCCGGCCAAGGGCTTCCTGCCCGCGATCGGCACGCTGGAGGTGTTCGACCTTGGCGACGACCCCGCCATCCGCATCGACACGGGTGTCGAGGAAGGCGCGGAGATCACCCCCTGGTACGACCCGATGATCGCCAAGGTCATCGCCCATGCCGACACCCGTGACGAGGCGCGTGAGGCGCTGGCCGATGCGCTGGACGAGGCGGTGATCTGGCCAGTGCGCACCAATGCCGGGTTCCTGGTCGAGGCGCTCGACCATCCCGATTTCGCGAGCGGCAATGTCGACACCGGCCTGATCGCACGCGAGGGCGAGACGCTGATGCCGCCGACCGAGCCGTCCGAGGAGGCGCTGGCCGAGGCGGCGGCGGCTTTGGTCGGGGCGGACGTCCTGTCCGGCTTTCGCCTCAACGCCGCGCCGAAGCGGACCGGCTGCTTCCTGCTCGACGGGCGGGCCATCACCGTCGATTTCAGCGAGGCGGGCGAGGTGCCTGCTTCGCCGACCGACGAGGTGCTGATCTCCGAAGGTGGGCAGAGCTGGTCCTTCACCCGCTGGCGCGCCGATGGGCTGGCGGCGGGCGGCGCGGGCGACGGTGCGATCCTGTCGCCCATGCCCGGTCGCATCATCGCGGTCGCGGTCGCCGAGGGTCAGGCGGTGGGTGCGGGCCAGCCGCTCGTCACGCTGGAGGCGATGAAGATGGAACATGTCCTGACCGCGCCCTTCGACGGCATCGTCACCGACCTGACGGCCGAGACGGGCGGGCAGGTGGCCGAGGGCGTGGCGCTGGTCCGTATCGTCGCGGAGGATGCGGCATGAGCGGACGCTTCTTCGACGAATGGGTGATCGGCGACCGGATCGAGCACCCGATCCGCCGGACCGTCACCGAGACGGATAACCTCCTATTCTCGACCATGACCCATAATCCGCAGCCGCTGCACATCGACGCGGAGGCGGCGAAGGCCAGCGAATTCGGGCGGATTCTCGTCAACGGCACCTTCACCTTCTCGCTGATGGTCGGCCTGTCGGTGGGGGAGACGACTCTGGGCACGCTGGTCGCGAACCTGGGCTATGATGAGCTGGTCATGCCCGCACCGGTCTTCCTGGGCGACACGCTGCGTGCGACGAGCGAGGTGACGGCCCTGCGCGAGAGCAAGTCGCGGCCCGGCGCGGGGCTCGTGACGTTCCGGCACGAGGCGCTGAACCAGCGCGACGAAGTGGTGTGCCGGTGTTTGCGGACGGCATTGGTGAAGAAGCGGGGATAGGGTGGGGCGTGGCCTTCGACTTCGCTCAGGCTGAACGGTTGGTTGGAATAGACAAACTCCCAAAACTCCGTTCAGCCTGAGCGCAGTCGAAGGCCAAGGCATTACAGTCGCGTTCGAACCCCGATCCACACGGTGCGCGGCGTCGCCCGCTCGATCAGCCCCGCGCCGCTATACGCCGCTTCCACCCGCGCATCGGCAAGGTTTTCCGCCCGCGCTTCGATCAGCCAGCCACGAAACGCCGGTACCGCCGCATAGGCGTCCAGCGTCGTCGCGGGGGCCAGCGAGCGGATATTCTGGTCGTCCTCGAACTGTCGACCGACATGGCGCAGCGTCCCGCTGAGCACCGCACCGCGCCGCTCGACGGCGAGCGTGCCGGAAAACTGGTCGCGCGGGGTCTGTGCCGGGCGAAGGCCGTCGAGCGGCGCGGCGGTGCCCGACGCCTCGACCCGCGCGCCGATATGCGACCAGGACCCACGTGCGTTGACCGGGCCATAGGTCCAGTTCGCCTCCAGCTCGAAGCCCTGCGACCGGATCGCGTCGAGATTCTGCCGCATCCGGTACACGCCGTTCGCCGCGACGAAGCCGACGCCGGGGAACGTCCCCGGCCCACGCCCCATCGTCACATTGGCGATCGCATCGGTCAGCCGGTTGAAGAAATAGGTGCCCGACAGCCGCAGGCCTGCCGCCGGGATCAGGTCGAACCCGCCCTCGATCCCTTCGACCCGCTCGGGGTTCAACGCGGCGTTGGCGGCGGTGGCATCCGCCCCGGCGCGGAAGGGGCGGTAGAGTTCGTTGAGCGTCGGCAAGCGCCACCCGCGATAGGCCGCCGCGCGCAGGGTCAACGGCGTGAATGGGCGCACCGCCGCGCCCAGCCGTCCGGTGAATTCCTGCCCCGACCGATCGGGGAAATCGGTGTCGGTCAGCACCGCGCCGGTCGCCAACACGCCCTCGTCCAGCCGACCGTTGCGGATGCGCCAGTCGTCCACCCGCGCCGCGGCCGTGACGGTCAGCACGCCTGCCTCCACGCTGCCGTCCGCGAACAGCCCCATGGTCCGCGTCGCGCCGCCCGCTTCGCGCCGCCGGGTGGGGAGGCCCGCGACATAGGTATAGAGTTCCTGCGTCCGCCCGCTGGTGTCGCGAACATCGCCTCCCAGACGCAGTTTCACGGCATCGCCGAGCGGCGGCGACACCTCGATCCGGCCGCCCAGTCCGGTGGCGGGCACGCTATACTGGTCGAGCGTCAGCGTCGCCGCCGTGCGCGCGGCATTGACGCTGGCATAGCGCGAGGCGAATTGCCGGGTCTGGACATAGGCCAGCGCCGACCAGCCCCAGGCCCCGCGCCCGACCAGCCGCACGCTGGCATCCGCACCGTCCGAGCGGTTGTCGGTAAAGTCCGTCCCCCGGTCGCGCGCATCGTGGAAGGCGGCCAGCGTCATCTGCAATTCGGTCGAGGGTGCGATCCCGACGACGCCACGCGCCGCCCCCGAATATTGTTCGTAAGGGGCGGGTCGGTCGGCGGGGCCGCGCTGTTCCCGGACGATGGGCGTGAAGCCATCGCCGCGCGCATAGGCGCCCGAGACGGTCAGGAAGCCGCCGTCGCGAACCAGCGAGGCCGAGCCCTGCGCATCGACCGAATCGCGGCTGCCATAGGACAGCGCGAGATCGAGCGGGGAGAGCTGGTCGGGCGTTGCGCTGTCCATCTCGATCGTCCCGGCCAGTGCGCCCGGGCCCCAAAATCCCGAACCGCCCCCGCGCGTCACGCGGATGCGGCCGAGCCGCCCGGTCGCATAGGCCGGAAAGACCACCCAGCCACCGAAAGGATCGGCCTGCGGCACTCCGTCCAGCACCAGCAGCGCCCGGCTCGACGCATTGCCGCCCAGGCCGCGCAGCGTGATCCCCTGCGACGTGGGATGCGCCGAGCGGCTGTCCGAACGGCGAAACTGCTGCAGTCCGGAGACATCGGACAGGACATTCTCCAGCCGCTGCGAGGCGTTCTGCGTGATCCGGTCGCGGTCGATCGTCACCACGTCCAGCGCCCGGTCGCCCGGCTGGTCGGCCAGGCCCCGGCCGGTGACGATGATGGTGTCGATGGTCTGGGCGGGGAGGGTGGCCGGGGCGAGAATGAGGGCGAGCAGAGGCAGGCGGTGGATGGCAGGCATGGTGTGTGGTGGTCCCCTTTGCTCCCTTGATAGGGATGTCACGGAGTGAAGACGAATAATGACGTCAACAGGTCCACGGATGTGTGACCCACGCCCCTCCCGCAAGCGGGAGGGGATGGGGGAGGGAAAGCCACAAGCGACGGTCTCGGTGAGACTTCATTCCCTCCCCAAACCCAGTTTCAGATAAACGATGCCCCGCATCTTTTAGGTCATGCCGGGGGGATGACCGACCTGAAAGTCGCTTTCGAGAGGGACGTGAAGAAGAAGGGAGAAGGCGGATGACGCGCTCGAAAAACCCCCTTACAGTCCCGTCATCGTGGCCACCCTACACACCCTCGCCAACCCTGCGCGTTTCCTGAAGATCGCTCGTCCGCTGACCGGGATTTTCCTGGGGCTGGGCATCGTGCTGATCGCGGTTGCGGTCTGGGCGGGGCTGTCGCTGACGCCGCCCGATTATCTTCAGGGGGAGACGGTGCGAATCCTCTACATCCATGTGCCCGCTGCCTGGCTGGGCATGGCGGGGTGGAGTGGGATCGCGGTTGCCAGCCTGTCGCTGATCGTGTGGCGGCATCCGCTGGCGCAGGTCGCCGCGCGCGCCATAGCCTGGCCGGGCGCGGTGTTCGCTGCCCTGTGCCTGGCGACCGGATCGATCTGGGGACGGCCGACCTGGGGGACGTGGTGGCAATGGGACGGGCGGCTGACCTCGATGCTGCTGCTGCTGTTCGTCTATCTCGGCTATATCGCACTCGCGCGCGCGGATGCCGACCGGGGTGGCGACGGGCGGATCCCGGCTTTGTACGGACTGGCGGGGACCGCGCTGCTGCCGGTCATTCGTTATTCGGTGGTGTGGTGGAACACGCTGCACCAGGGCCAGTCGATCGGGCTGACCGGCTCCAGCATCGACAAGTCGCTGCTCTGGCCGCTGCCCATCGCGCTCGCCGGCTTCACCTTCCTGTTCGCGGCCATCGTGCTGATGCGGATGCGCACCCTGCTGGCGCAAGCCAAGGCCGAGGCGCGGATGCGCCGGATGGCGCGCGCATGAACCAGATGGCCTTTGTCGCGGCGGCCTATGCGGTCATGCTGGGTGGCACGGGTGCGCTCACCCTGATCAGCTATCTGGCGATGAAGCGCGCCGAGAAATGACGCCCAAATCCCAACGTCTCACGCTGGCGCTGCTCGCTTTGGCCGCGATCGTCGCGGCGGTGCTGCTCGCCATGTCGGCGATGAAGGATCAGGCGGCGTTCTTCTACACCCCCTCCGACGCGAAAGCCCAAGGCCTGCCGCTGGGCAAGGCGGTGCGGCTGGGCGGCATGGTCGAGGCGGGGTCGGTCCGCCGCGCCGCCGACGGCGTGACGGTGCGCTTCGTCGTGACCGACGGCCGGGCGACGACCCCGGTGACCTTTGCCGGGATCACGCCGGACCTGTTCCGCGAGAACTCGGGCGTGGTAGCGGAGGGACAGTTCCAGCCCGATGGCCGTTTTGTGGCGACCAACCTGCTCGCCAAGCATGACGAGAAATACATGCCCCCCGAAATGGCGGGCAATATGCACGAGAGCCGGAGCCTGGAGCCATGATCGCCGAGGCGGGCCTCGCCGCGCTGTGGTTCGCCGCGATGCTGGCGGGGTTGCAGCTGTTGTTGGGCGTGCTGGCGCTGCGGCATAGGCACGCGGCGGGTGAGCAGGCGATGGCGGCGATCGGCCCGGTCGCGATCGTGCAGGGCGCGCTGGTCGCCATCGCCATGGCGGCGCTGATCACGGTGTTCCTGAACACCGATCTGTCGGTCAAGCTGGTCGCGGAGAACAGCCATTCGGCCAAGCCCTGGATCTACAAGTTCGCCGGAGCCTGGGGCAATCACGAAGGGTCGATGCTGCTCTGGGTGACGATCCTGGGCGCGGGCGGCGCGCTGGTCGCGTGGAAGGAGCGGACGCTCGACCGGGCGACGCATGTCGCGACGCTGGCGGCGCAGGGCGCGATCGCGCTGGGTTTCTATGCCTTCCTGCTGTTCGCCTCCAACCCGTTCGCGCGGTTGAACCCGGCGCCGATCGAGGGGCAGGGGCTGAACCCGCTGTTGCAGGACCCCGGTTTGGCCTTCCATCCGCCGACGCTCTATGCGGGTTATGTCGGGCTGTCGGTCGCCTTTTCCTTTGCGGTCGGGGCGTTGGTGACAGGGCAGGTCGGCCCGGCCTTTGCCCGGGCGATGCGGCCCTGGGTGCTGGGCGCATGGGTGCTGCTGACCATCGGCATTACGGCGGGGTCATATTGGGCCTATTATGAACTGGGCTGGGGTGGCTGGTGGTTCTGGGACCCGGTCGAGAATGCCTCGCTGATGCCGTGGTTGGCGGCCACCGCCTTACTCCATTCGGTCAATGTGCTGGCGGCGCGCGATGGGCTTCGCGCGTGGACGGTGATGCTGGCGGTCGTCGCCTTCTCGATGTCGATGATCGGCACGTTCCTGGTGCGCTCGGGCATCCTGACCAGCGTTCATGCCTTTGCCGTCGATCCCCGGCGCGGGGCCTTCATCCTGGCGCTGCTGGGTCTGTATATCGGCGGGGCGCTGGCACTGTTCGGCGCGCGGATCGGGCAGGTGCGGGCGGGGCGCAGCTTCGCCTTTGTCAGTCGTGAGGGCGGGCTGGTCGTCAACAACCTGCTGCTGTCGGTCATCCTGGGCATCGTGCTGATCGGCACGCTCTATCCGCTGATCGCCGCCGGGTTCGGGGTGCGCCTGTCGGTCGGGCCGCCCTTCTTCCACGCCGCCGCCGGGCCGATCGCGCTGGTGCTGGTCGCCGTCATGGCGGTGGGGCCCATGCTTCGCTGGCGGCAGGATCAGGCCGAGGCGGTGTTGATCCGCATGTTGTGGCCGATGGTCGCGGCGGCGGGGACGTTCGCGCTGCTGCTGACGTTGAGCGGGGGGATGAGCGTCCTGTCGCTGCTCGGCCTGTCCTTCGGCGTCGGACTGGTGGTGGCAAGCGTCCTGCCGATCACCCGGCGCAACTGGCGGCGCACGCCGCTGCCCATCTGGGGCATGGTCATCGCCCATGCCGGGATCGGCGTCAGCATGATCGGCATGGCGTGCGACAGCGCCTTCACCGCCGAGCGGCTGGTCGCGCTCTATCCGGGGCAGGCGACGGTCGTCGGGCCGTGGCGGGTGCAGCTCGACCGCATCTATCCCAATGTCGGTCCCAACTGGTCCGCGCTGGATGCCAAGCTGACCGTGGCGCGTGACGGCGCGGCCGAGACGCTGCGCCCGCAACAGCGTTTCTTCACCGATCCGCCGACCACGACCAGCGAGAGCGCCATCGCGACGCATTGGGACGGGCAGCTCTACACGGTGCTGGGGCAACAGGATGCCGCGACCGGCCGCTGGCAGCTTCGCCTGTGGTGGAAACCGTTCGTGACGCTGATCTGGTTCGGCGGCATCATGATCGCGCTTGGCGGCGCTCTGGCGCTGTTCGGCCGCTGGTTCAAGGGCTGGCAGCAGCGCCGTCGGGAGGCGCTGTGGGGATGACGTCCGGGGGCAAGACGCGCTGGCTGATCTGGGTGCCGCTGGTGGCGTTCGCGATCCTGTTCGTGGTGGTCGCGACCGGGCTGATGCGCCCGTCGGACACGACCGTCCATTCGACGCTGGTGGACAAGCCGCTGCCCGACTTCCGTCTCGACCCGATGGTGCCGGGCAAGCCGGGCCTGGCGAGCGCGGACTTCGGCAAGGGCACGCCGCGCCTGCTCAACGTCTTTGCCAGCTGGTGCATTCCCTGCATCGCCGAAGCGCCGCAGCTGATGGTGTTGAAGGCCAGGGGGGTGCCGATCGACGCCATCGCGATCCATGACAAGGGCCCCGCCATCACCGATTTCCTGCGCCGCCACGGCGATCCCTATGCCGCGATCGGCGACGATGCGCGCAGCCGGGTCCAGCTGTCGCTCGGCTCGTCGGGCGTGCCCGAGACGTTCCTGATCGACGGGCGCGGGCGGATCGTGCGGCAATATATCGGCGACATCCGCGCCGATCAGGTCGACCAGATCGTCCGCGACGTGAAGGCGGCGCGATGAGTCTGTCGCTCGCCCTGCTGCTCGCTGCGGCTGCGCCCGCACCCGATTACGGCAATACCCAGCTGCCCGACCCCCATGCCGAGGCGCTGGCCCGCGCGCTGATGGGCGAGCTGCGCTGCGTCGTGTGCCAGGGCCAGTCGATCGCCGACAGCGACGCCGACATGGCCGCCGACATGCGCGCGCTGGTCCGCCAGCGGATCGCGCGCGGCGAAAGCCCGACCGCGATCCGCAACTGGCTGATCGAGCGTTACGGCGATTATGTCAGCTATGATCCGCCGCTGTCGGGGGCGACCGCGCTGCTCTGGGCCACGCCGATCCTGTTGCTGGCAGTGGGCGCATGGATCGCGCGGTCGACATTCCGGAGGCGGCGCTGATGGGCTGGTTGATCCTGTTGGTCCTCGCCGCGGGTGCGGTGGTGCTGGCGCTGGCCTTGCGTTTCCCACGGCCGCTCTGGACGATGCTGGGCGCGGCGCTGGCGCTGGGCGGCGTGGGTTATGCCTGGCAGGGGCGGCCGACGCTGATGGCCGCCGCGCCTCAGCCGCGCCCCGATCCGCTGCGCGATGACGATGCGATCGCCGATCTGCGCAACCAGTTGATCGGCCGTTTCGGCGAACAGGCGCAGATGTTCATCGCGGCCGATGCGCTGTCCCGATCGGGCGACAAGCGGACGGCGGTGAAGATCATGCTCGGCGCGGTCGGCGGGGCGCCCACCAGCGTTCCCTATTGGACCGAGCTGGGCAATGTCCTGTTCGCGCATGACGGCTATCAGATGTCGCCAGCCGCGCAGTTCGCGTTCCGTCGTGCGCGGCGGCTGGGGCCGAACGATCCCACGCCGTTCTTCTTTGAAGGACTGGCGTGGATGCGGGCGGGCGACTTCCGCAAGGCGCGGCTGCTCTGGGGCCTCGCACTGCAAAAGTCGCCCGCCGATGCCACCTACCGTCCGGCAATCGAGCAGCGGGTGATGCTGCTCGACCAGGCGATACGGATGATGGAGCGATAGGGGCTTACTGGCCCCGGCCGGTTTTTTCCTGCAGCGCGTCGATACGCTTGGAGGCATCCGCCTTGGTCAGCGTGTCGTCGAACGCCTCGCCGGCTTCCTCGGACAGGGTCTTCAGATAGCTGGCCTGGGCACCGGTCATCTTCTCGTCGCCGGTGGTCCAGTCATCCGGGTCCTTCTCGGCGTTGGAGAAGGGTTCGCTCTTGGGGTTGTCGGTCATGGCGTGATCCTTTCGACGGGATCAACGATGACGTTCGCTGTACGTTCCGGGGTAAAGAGTGGGAAAGGGCAGGACGTGCATTTCCAGTTCGCTCGGTGAAACGGGGAGTGGCCACCCGCGAGTCGCCCGTTCAGCCTGAGCGAAGTCGAAGGCCACGGACGCGCCGATATGGCGGAGGTCCGGGCATGCACTTCGACTTCGCTCAGTGCGAACGGAGCTTGGCCGGGGTGTTTAGCCCGCCCAAGCCTCGAACGGCAGGTCGAGCGCTTCGGCGACCGCTGCGTGGCGGATCTTGCCGCCAGAGACGTTCAGGCCGCCCGCCAGATGCGGGTCCGCCTTCATCGCGGCCTCGGCACCCATGTTCGCCAGCTTGACCGCGAAGGGCAGGGTCGCGTTGTTCAGCGCGAAGGTCGAGGTGCGGGCGACCGCGCCGGGCATGTTGGCGACGCAGTAATGGATCACGCCGTCGACCTCGAACACCGGGTCCTGGTGGGTGGTGGCGTGGCTGGTTTCGAAGCAACCGCCCTGGTCGATGGCGATGTCGACCATCACCGAGCCGCGCTTCATGGTCTTCAGCATGTCGCGGGTGACGAGCTTGGGCGCGGCCGCACCGGGGACCAGCACCGCACCGATGACGAGGTGTGCATTCTTCACCGCCGCAGCGATCGCCGCCTTGGACGCATAGGCGGTCTTGATCTGGCTGGAGAAGAACATGTCCAGTTCGGCCAGGCGGTCGTTGTTGATGTCGTAGATGGTGACGTCGGCGCGCAGGCCGACCGCCATCTGCGCCGCGTTCACGCCCGAAACGCCGCCGCCCAGGATCGCGACCTTGGCAGGCGCCACGCCGGGCACGCCGCCGAGCAGGATGCCACGGCCGCCCTGCTGCTTTTCCAGATAATGCGCGCCGACCTGCACCGCCATGCGGCCCGCGACTTCCGACATCGGCTTCAGAAGGGGCACGCCGCCACGGGGCGAGGTGACCGTCTCATAGGCGATGCAGGTCGCGCCCGACTTCATCAGGCCCTGGGCCTGCGGCTTGTCGGCGGCGAGGTGGAGATAGGTGAAGAGGACATGGTGCGGACGCAGCATCGCGACCTCGACCGCCTGCGGCTCCTTCACCTTCACGATCATCTCGGCCTGGTCGAACACTTCGGCGGCGGTGGCGACGATGCGCGCGCCCGCGTCGATATAGTCCTGGTCCTCGAAGTCGATGCCGGTGCCCGCCTTGGTCTCGACGATCACCTCATGCCCGGCGGCGACCAGCTCGGCGACCGATGGCGGGGTCAGGCCGACGCGATATTCGTGGTTCTTGATTTCCTTGGGGACACCGACGCGCATGGGACTCTCCGTAAGAATGTTGGACCGATAGTAGCGCCGAACGGGCGGGAGAGGTGTGCAAAGCCGTCCCATGAAGCCCAATCATTCGGGATTTTCTTGCGCCGTACGGCGGTGTAGCAGGATGAAATGTCCGACGCGATCGACCGCCGCATCCTGGCCCAGCTGGCCCGCGATTCCGACCTGACCAGCGCCGCGCTGGGCGAAAAGGTCGGCCTGTCCGCCAGCGCCGCGCATCGGCGGGTTTCCCACTTGCGCGAAAGCGGGGTCATCACGGGCTATCGTGCGATCCTCAGCCACGAAGCGCGCGGGCGGCCCTCCACCGTCATGGTCAACGTCACGCTGAAGGACCAGCGGCAGGAAACGATGGCGGCGTTCGAGCGCGAGATACTGCGCTGTCCCGAGATCGTCGAATGTTTCCTGATGAGCGGCGAGGCCGACTACATGATACAGGTCGAGGTTCGCCGCGACGACAGTTACGAGCGTATCCACCGTGAGACGCTGGCCCGCCTGCCTGGAGTGACGCGGCTGGCCTCGCACTTCGTCATTCGCGAGGTGGTGCGGCGGTCCTAGGATCCTCCCCGGCACGGGGAGGGGGACCAGCCACAGGCTGGTGGAGGGGGCGTGCGGCAAGGGGCGTCCTTTGCGGCAAGCCCCCCTCCGTCAGGGCTTCGCCCTGCCACCTCCCCGCGAGCGGGGAGGATCGTTACCCACCTTCCCACCCGGCGCGACACCCGATAGGGATCGGCCCATGGCAAAGCTGGCTTTCTCGTCTCGCATTCTCCGTACCACGCTCACCGCGCTGGCGATCGCGCTCACTCCGGCGGCGGCATTGGCCGAGGCGCTGGTCGACAATGTCACCGGCCTGACGCTGGACAAGGACGGCAAGGTCGTCCGTTTCACCGGGCTGCTCCTGACCCCGGACGGCAAGGTCGTGAAGCTGCTGTCCGCCAAGGACAAGCGCCCCGAAAAGCTCGACTGGCGCGCCGACATGAAGGGGCGGGTGATGCTGCCCGGCTTCGTCGATTCGCACGGGCATGTGATGGCGCTGGGCTTCCGCCAGATCGAGCTGGACCTGGCCCCCACCAAGTCGCTCGACGAGGCGAAGGGGCGGATCGCGGCTTATGTCGCGGCCAATCCGGAGCGGAAATGGATATTGGGCGGCGGCTGGAACCAGGAAAGCTGGGCGCTGGGTCGCTTCCCGACCGCCGCCGACATGGACGCCGCCGTCTCCGACCGTCCGGTCGTGATGGAGCGCGCCGACGGCCATGCGCTCTGGGCGAACAGCGCGGCGATGAAGGCGGCGGGGATCACCGCCAAGACCGTCTCGCCCGCCGGTGGCCGGATCGAGAAGGTCGGCGGCCAGCCCTCGGGCGTGTTCGTCGATGCCGCGATGGCGCTGATCCAGAAGGCCATCCCGCAGCCGCTGGCCAAGGATCGCAACGCCGCCTTCCTGAAGGCGCAGAACGAGTTGCTGGCCCATGGCATCACCGCGACCGCCGATATGGGGACGACGCTGGACGAGTGGATGACCTATCGCCGGATGGGCGACGCGGGGAATCTGCGTGTCCGCATCATGAGCTATGGCGGCGGTGTCGAGGATACGGTGCGGATCGGCGGCACCGGGCCGACGCCGTGGCTCTATAACAACAAGCTGCGGCTGGTCGGCGTGAAGCTGTACGGCGACGGCGCGCTGGGGTCGCGCGGCGCGTGGCTGAAGCAGCCCTATGCCGATGCGCCGGGCCAGACGGGCCTGGGCTTCATGAGCGACACCGTCATCCGCAACCTGATGAGCCGCGCGGCGATGGACAAATATCAGGTCGCCGTCCACGCGATCGGCGACCGCACCAACGCGCAGGTGCTCGACGCGATCGACGAACTGGCCGAAACGTACAAGGGCGACCGGCGCTGGCGGATCGAACATGCGCAGGTGGTCGATCCGGTCGACCTGCCGCGCTTCGGCAAGCACGGCATCGTCGCCTCGATGCAGCCGGTGCACGAGACGAGCGACCGCCAGATGGCAGAGGCGCGGCTGGGCCCGGCGCGGCTGACCGGTGCCTATGCGTGGAACACCATGTTGAAGAACGGCGCGACGCTGACCTTCGGTTCGGACTATCCCGTCGAGAGCCCCGATCCCTTTGCGGGCTGGGCCGCGGCGATCACGCGCCAGGGCCCGGACGGCCAGCCTTATGGCGGGTGGCAGCCGCAGGAGATCATCGGTCGCGAGGCGGCATGGCGCGCCTTCACCATGGACGGTGCCTATGCCGGGTTCGCCGAGGATCTGTTCGGGCGACTGGGCGCGGGGCAACAGGCCGATTTCATCATCGTCGACCGCAACCCCCTGGACATCGCGCCCAGCGAGTTGCGTGCCACCCGGGTCGAGGAAACGTGGATCGGCGGACAGAAGGTGTGGGAGCGCCGTTGACATGATGCCGGCGCGGCGGCGGGTGCTGACGCCCCTGATGCTGTCGCTGGTGGGGGCGAGCGATCCGCCGCCTATGGTGCGCGAGGTGCCGGCCGATGCCCGCGTGACGATCACCGTCGATGGGCACGAAGTGCCCGCGCGGATCGGACCCGGTCTGCCGAGCTTTTTCTACCTGCCGCGCGTGCGGGCCCAGGCGCTGTTCGGGGATGACGCAAAGATCGGCGGCAAGGGGTTCACGCTCTTTTCCGTCGGTCCGGCCTCTTCAGCGCGGATCGGGCCCGTCGTGGTGCCGGGGCGGGCGCGGCGCGCGTCCATCGGGGCGGCCGGTGCGGCGGCGCAGGTCAACTGGGTCAAATGGTTCGAAACCGACGCCTATCCCGGTGACGAGGCCTTGGGCGGTCCGTTCGCCCTTCCCGAGCCAATCATCCGCTTCACCCTGCGCCCCGCGCAGCCCGGTGAGGTGGAAGCGACGCTGCCGCTCGCGGCCCGCTATAATTGGTGGCTGGCCAGCGTCGAGCAGGCGATCGGCGGCCATGACGTCCTGTTCGCCTTCGCCCCGCAATTTCCCCGCACCGTCGCCAGTGCAGCGGCGGGCGCGGCGATCGGCCGGGCCCAGGGGGCACGGTTCGACGGTGCCGTCGAGCCGGTCCCGATCTCCCACGGCGTCCGCCGCCCCGCGCGGCCGGTGCAACTGGCCCAGCCGCTGGCGCTGGGGCCGCTGCGGATCACCAGCCTGCTGGTCCGCACCCATGACTATGGCGCGGCGACTAATATCGATCCCAGCGAGGCGGACGGTCTGGACGCCGACAATCGCGATGTCGTGGTGAAGGGCAAGCGGACCAAAAGCCGCCCCTCCTACGTCGTCTATGTCGGGGCGGATGTCCTGAACGGATGCTCGTCGATCACCTATGACAAGCCGGGGCGGGCGGTGACGCTTCGCTGCCGGGTGGTGAGGTAGGGCTGGGGCGTCTCTTTATAGCAGGATGACATGAGGTAGACTCCCCCCTCTCCTTCAGGGGAGGGGTTGGGTTAGGGCATCACCCCAAGGTTTGTCGTTTGTGGAAGCGCCCCACCCCCGGCCCGTCCCCTGGAGGGGAGGGGTGGGGCAAGCTGACGTCATCGTGCTTTAGGTTTACGCGGGGGTGTGGACTCCCTTAACCCCCGTTCAGGCTGAGCGTAGTCGAAGGCCATGGTTAGACCTGCGTGGCAGGGGGGCAGGGCACACGCCTCAACTTCGTTCAGGGTGAACGGAGGTGGGGTTGTGCCCTTACCCAGCCCGCCCGAAAATGACCGCACCGCATCGTCGCCCAACAAAAAAGGCCGATCCTCGCGGACCGACCTCCCTCGCAACGAATGGCGAAATCAGGCGACTTCGGCCTGCTCCACCTCGTCGGGTTCGCGCAGGACATAGCCGCGGCCCCAGACGGTCTCGATATAATTCTCGCCCTCGCAGGCCAGGCTGAGCTTCTTGCGCAGCTTGCAGATGAAGACGTCGATGATCTTCAGTTCCGGTTCGTCCATGCCGCCATAGAGGTGGTTCAGGAACATTTCCTTGGTCAGAGTCGTGCCCTTGCGGAGCGACAGCAGCTCCAGCATGGCATATTCCTTGCCGGTCAGGTGGACGCGGGCATTGTCGACCTCGACCGTCTTGGCGTCCAGGTTGACCGCCAGCTTGCCGGTGCGGATGATCGACTGCGAATGGCCCTTCGACCGGCGGACGACCGCGTGGATGCGCGCGATCAGTTCTTCGCGGTGGAACGGCTTGGTGACGTAATCGTCGGCGCCGAAGCCGAAGCTGCGCACCTTGGAGTCCATCTCGTTGATGCCCGACAGGATCAGCACCGGGGTCGCGACCCGTGCGACGCGCAGGCGCTTCAGCACGTCATAGCCGTGCATGTCCGGCAGGTTCAGGTCGAGCAGGATGATGTCATAGTCGTACAGCTTGCCGAGATCGAGGCCTTCCTCGCCCAGGTCGGTCGTGTAGACGTTGAACCCTTCGCTGCCGAGCATCAGCTCGATCGCCTTGGCCGTGGTCGGTTCGTCCTCGATCAGCAATACGCGCATCGACAGTCCCCATTTGCGAGTGATCGCCCCCATGCCCCGGCGACCTTGTCCCTGATTCATTAACCAACGTGGATGTGAACGCAAAAGGTTAATTCGTCCCTAACTCGGACTCTTCTCCTCCGGCTCGACCCGTGCGCCGGGGCCCAAAAGGCTTTGATGTTCCACCGCCGGAATGTCCTCGCCCAGCACCTCGCGCAGATACAGGCTGCGGATCAGGGTAAAGGCGACGATCAGCAGCGCGGCGGAGAAGAACAGGCCGAACAGGCCGAAGATCGTGCCGATGCCGATGATCGCGAACAGGGTGACGGCGGGCGGGATGGCGACGACCCGGCTGGTGACGAAGGGCGTGATCGCATTGGTCTGGACCAGCCGGACGACCGCGAACGTGATCAGCGTGCCGATGATCGCGCCGTTCCCCCCTTGCGCGGCCAGGCCCAGCGCGGGCAGCATCGCGGCGATCGGGCCGACATAGGGGACGAACTCGCTGAGCCCGGTCAGCAGGCCCAGCGCGGCGGCCGACGGCACCCCCGCGATCGCCAGGCCGACGCCGACCAGCACGCCCATTGTCGTCATCTGGATAAGCTGCGCGCGCAGCCACAGCCGCAGCGTCGATCCGGTGTCGAACAGCGCATCCTCCATGGCGGGACGCATCGACCGGGGGATCAGCAGCAGGAAGCCACGCTCATAGACCTTGGGATCGGCGGCGAAGAACAACGCGCCGACCAGCAGCAACAGGCAGTTGAGGACGAACTCGCCCGCGCCCGAGACGATGCCGCCGATATCCTGCGCGACGCGACTGCCCGCATAGGCGGCACGCACGGCGTCGACGATCTTGGCCCCGACCGGCGATTGCGAGGCCCAGGCGGCCAGCTGGTCGATCAGCATCGGCAACTGGGTGACCAGCGTGTTGAGCTGCTGGCGAAAGGCGACGCCGAACAGCCAGGCCAGGAAACCCAGGATCGCCAGCACCGTCGCGATCGACAGGGTCAGCGATCGCTTCGGCCCGATGGGCAGGTGATCGGCATAGAGATCGGCGATGGCATGGATGACGATCGCCCCCAGCACCGATCCGAAGGCCAGGATCAACAGGTCGCCCGCCCGGAACAGCGCGGCGGTGACGCCCAGGATCAGCAGGGTCAGGACGATGCGGCGGATGAAACGCGCATCGCCATCGTCGGGGTGCAGCCGGTTCATCGGGCTGTCTCCGCCGCCTGGGCGAGGATGCAGGGGTCGCGCACCCGGTCGGCGAGCCACGTGATCAGCGCCTCGACCCGCGCGGGCCGCAAGGGGCTGGGCGGGGTCAGGAGATGAAGGCCGACCGGCGGCGGGGTCCAGTCCTCCAGGATCGCGACCGCCCGGCCGGAGGCGAGATGCGGCCCGATGATGAATCCGGGAAGCCGCGCGATGCCCAGGCCCGCCAGCACGGCGGGAACCAGCGCATCGCCGCTATTGGCGGTCAGCGGCCCTTGCGCGCGCACCGAAACCTCCGCCCCGTCGGCGCGGCGAAACCGCCAGGGCCCGGTGATGTTGGCATAGCCGAGCAGCCGGTGCTCACCCAGTTCGTTGGGATGGGTGGGCGTGCCATGCTCGGCCAGATAGCCGGGCGAGGCGACGACATGCGTCGAAATCCCGCACAGCCGCCGCGCGCGCAGCGAGCTGTCGGGCAGGTCGGCGATGCGCAGCGCGATGTCATAGCCTTCGGCGACGATGTCGACCCGCGCATCGGACAGGCTGAGTTCGATCTCGATGCCCGGATGCGCGATCAGGAAGTCGGCGATGACCGGCGCGATGTTGGTCACCCCGAACGACATGGGCGCGGCCAGCCGGATACGCCCGGCCGGGGCACTGGCGGCGTCACGCGCGGCCTCCTCGGCGGCGCGCGCCTCGGCTAGGATACGCGCGGCATGTTCGGCCAGCGGCTTGCCCGCCTCGGTCAGCGCCAGGCGACGCGAGGTGCGGTGAAACAGCGACTGGTTCAGCTGCGCCTCCAGCCGGGTGATCGCCTTGGAGACGGTCGCCTTGGACAGGCCGATCGCATCGGCGGCGGCACTGAACGAGCGATGTTCGACCACGGCGGCAAAGATCGCCCAGGCTTCCAGATCCGGCAGACGCATCGACACCCCTCATGCCTGTCGCGCGACCCGGCAGCGGTTCGGCTTCGCGCTACAATGAACGTGGAAACGATCGGTTTCCAGCGTTTCCGTTTACGTACCCCCAATCGCCCCTATCTTGTGGTCAACCAAGGGAGAAATTCCATGACTGCCATTATTGCCGACGCCGACATCGATCGGGGCATCGACCGCCGCAGCTTCGAAA
This sequence comes from Sphingomonas flavida, assembly GCF_036663655.1. Taxonomy (NCBI): domain Bacteria; kingdom Pseudomonadati; phylum Pseudomonadota; class Alphaproteobacteria; order Sphingomonadales; family Sphingomonadaceae; genus Sphingomonas; species Sphingomonas flavida. The sequence continues at coordinate 67,096 of NZ_JAXOJH010000004.1, read as the reverse complement.
GCCTGGGCCATGCCAATCATGGCTGGCTGGACGCGCGGCACCATTTCTCGTTTGCCAATTATCATGATCCCGCCCGGATGGGCTGGGGCGCGATCCGGGTGTGGAACGACGACGTCATCGCCCCGAATTCGGGGTTCCCGCCGCATCCCCATGCCGACATGGAGATCATCACCTATGTCCGCACCGGCGCGATCACGCACCAGGATTCGATGGGCAATGTCGGCCGCACCGCGGCGGGCGACGTGCAGGTGATGAGCGCCGGTTCGGGCGTCCGCCATGCCGAATATAATCTCGAGTCCGAGCCGACGACGCTCTTCCAGATCTGGATCGAGCCGCGCAGCCGGGGCGGCCAGCCGAGCTGGGGTGCCAAGCCCTTCCCCAAGGGCGAACGTTCGGGCCGGTTCGTGACGCTGGCCAGCGGGTTCGAGGAGGATGGCGACGCGTTGCGCATCCGTGCCGAGGCGCGTGTCCTGGCCGCGACGCTGCGTGCCGGGGAAAGCGTCGAGCATAGCGTTGGCGAGGGGCGTCACGTCTATCTCGTCCCCGCCACCGGCCGGATCGAAATCGACGGTGTGCCGTTCGCGGCACGGGACGGTGCGGCACTTTCGGGTGGCCGGACTGCGACGATCACCGCGGTCGAGGATGCCGAGATCGTCCTCGTCGATTCCGAATAAGTTTCAATTTTCTACAAGGGAGTATCTGACATGGCGAAGGTTCTGGTCCTGTATTATTCGTCCTATGGCCATATCGAGCAGATGGCCGACGCCATCGCCGAGGGCGCACGCGCCGGTGGTGCCGAGGTCGATATCCGCCGCGTCGCGGAAACCGCCCCGGCCGAGGTGGTCGCCGCCGCGCACTTCAAGACCGATACCGCGCATCCCGAGATCGAGGGGCCCGACGCGCTGGTGAACTATGACGCGATCATCGTCGGCACGCCGACCCGCTATGGCCGGATGGCCAGCCAGATGGCGTCCTTCTGGGACACGACCGGCGGCGTGTGGGTGAGGGGCGGTCTGGTCGGCAAGGTCGGCGGTGCCTTCACCTCGACCGCCAGCCAGCATGGCGGGCAGGAGACCACGCTGTTCTCGGTCCTGACCAACCTGATCCATCACGGCATGACAATCGTCGGCTTGGACTATGGTTTCCAGGGGCAGATGGGCGTCAAGGAAGTCCATGGCGGCACGCCTTACGGCGCCTCGACGCTGGCGGACGGCGATGGCAGCCGCCAGCCGAGCCAAGTCGACCTGGACGGCGCCCGCTATCAGGGCAAGCGTATCGCCGAGACGGCCGCCAAGCTGTTCGGTTGATTTAAGGAACGGGGGTGCCGAGAGGTGCCCCCGTTTTCCCATTTGGTGGGGGCGGAACATGGCCTTCGACTTCGCTCAGGCGGAACGGCTGTTGGGAGTAATCCCCGCCCCCAACCTCCGTTCAGTCTGAGCGAAGTCGAAGGCCACGCCCAACCCTATCGCCGCATACCCCGCTTCTTCACCGGCGTCGGGGGAACGACCACCGGCACCACCGGCACCGGCGGCTGGCTTGTCATCATGACCTTCAACGGATCGCGGATACCCGGATTGGCCGGAAACTGCGCGCGAGCCCTGGCGAACACCGCTCGCGCCTGCGCCGCTCCCGGTTCGGTGAGGCTGGTGCCGACCCAGCGCCAATGCCACGGCTCCCACTTCACCCGCTGCGTATTTCCCGCCGGGAAGCTCATTTCGAAACCGAAGCGTGGCGCATTGGCGATCAGCCAGCGAGCGGCCGGGGTCGCGGCCATGCAGGCCTCGGCATCCGGGCAGCCGCGCGCCGGGCGCACGGCGAAGTCGATCGCATAACCCGTCGCATGTTCGCTATGTCCGGCCGGGGCGACCGACGCGGCGCGCTCGGCCGCCGACACGCTGGCGTCGCGGCAGAAGACGTTGCGCTGGCGCGCGACCTCGCGGTGGCAGGACAGGCCGCGCAGCGTGCCGCCGACCGACGGATCGGCCCGGGCGGCGTTCAGCAGCCGCTGCAGGTCGGCGATCATCGCGCGGTGCAGGCGGCAATAGGGCTTCAGCCCGAAACCGGCGGGGGCGGGGACGATGTCGCCCGGTCCGGCATCGGCATAGGGGAAGTGCCCGGCCACCCGTCCGTCGGGACCGGGCGGCGGCAGCGCGCCGTCGCAGGTCTGCGCCTGCGCGACGACCGGCATCGCGGCGATCGAAAAGAGTGCCAGCAGGCGCGGGAAAGCGGCGGTAATGGTCGGCATGACGCGTGCGGCTCTGGCATGTCGGCGCTGGCGGTGGCAAGGGAGCGTGATGCACGGAGATCGCGTTCTATTCATCGACGGCGAAGCGCTGGTGATCGACAAACCAGCGGGCTTGCCCGTCGACCGGCCCCGCAACGGGTCGATCAGCCTCGAAAATCATCTGGAGTCGCTGAAATTCGGCTTCAAGCGCTGGCCCCATGCGGTCCATCGGCTGGACCGCGACACCAGCGGCTGCCTGCTGCTGTCGCGCAATCCCAAGGCGCATGCGCGTTTCCAGCAGGCGTTCGAGGCCGGGCTGGTCGAGAAGCGCTATCTGGCGGTGCTGAACGGTTTGGTCGAGGGGGAAGGGATGATCGACCTGGCCCTCGCCAAGGTGTCGACGATCGAGGAAGGCTGGCGGATGGTCGCCGATCCGGCGGGCAAGGCGGCTCGTACGGCCTGGCGTGCGCTGCGCCATGAGGATGGCCGCACGCTGGTCGAATTCCGCCCCGAGACCGGGCGTACCCACCAGATTCGCGTCCACGCCGCCACCGGCTTGGGCGCGCCCGTCGTCGGCGATCCGGTATACGGCGCGGGCGAGGAGGGCGGGATGTTGCTCCACGCCGCCAGCCTGACCGTGCCACGTGGCGAGAAGGACCCGATCACCGCGGAAGCACCGATCCCCGAACGCTTCGGCATCTTCCAGAACTGAGGCCTGCCCTGCGATGGCGCTGATTCCCGTCACCCGCGCCATCGCGATCGACGAGCGCGAGATCGCCGAAAGCTTCACCCGCGCGTCCGGGCCGGGTGGTCAGCATGTGAACACGACCGACAGCGCGGTGCTGCTGCGGTTCGACGTGGGCGGCTCGCCGAACCTGCCGGAAGCGGTGAAGATGCGCCTCGCGGTGCTGGCGGGCCAGCGCCTGACCAAGGACGGTGTGCTGACCCTGCGCGCCGATGCCAGCCGGTCGCAGGAAATGAACCGCCGCGAGGTGCGTGAACGGTTGATCGACCTCATCCGCGAGGCGACCATCGTGCCCAAGAAGCGGCGGCCGACCAAACCCACGCGCGCCTCGCAGACCCGGCGGGTGGATGCCAAGAAGGGGCGCGCCCAGGTGAAGGCCGGGCGGGGGAAGGTCCGGTTCGACTGAGGGTTGGGTATCGAGCCCTGAGGGGCGCGTTCTCAGATGAAGGCGGAGCTGGGCACTGAACCCCGTTCAGCCTAAGCGAAGTCGAAGGCCACGCCCTATTCCTCCCCAAGCTCGCTTGGGGAAGGGTGGGCATTCCCGCTTCCGCCATCGGCGACACCCCTTCGTCAGGCCCGACACAAAAAAACGGGCCGACGAAATCTCGCCGACCCGCTTTCCTGATCCCGAAGGATGCGTCCTTAGCGGCGGACATCCTCGCCCGCGCGGACCAGCGCGTTGCCGGTCGCCTGGCGGGCATTGTCTGCGCCGTTTTCGATCTTGTCACCGGCGCGGTCCAGATTGCGGTCCAGTTTGTCGCCCGCACGGTCGGCCTGCACGGCGGCGCGGTCACCGGCGCGGTCGAGCTTGTCGCCCGCCTTGTCCATCGCGTTCTCGGCGGAATTCAGCGCCTTGGCGGTCGCGGCCTGAACATCGTCGGTGGCATTCTGGGTCGTCGCCTTGGCGTCTGCGGCGATGGCGTCGGCGGCCTGCTCGGTCTGCTTCTGGCTGTTTTCGCTGCATGCGGCCAGCGACATCGCGGCGGCGCCCGTCAGGGCGAGGATCATGGCCTTCTTCATCGCAAACACTCCCGTTTCAACTGTTGATCGGCGTGCCAACGCAGATCAACCATTTCGGGTCCGTGCCGGGCGAAATGAGTTCATTCCGTTGACCACATATAAAGATATCTTTATATCGTGATCCATGGCCAATGCGCTCGAAATCTTTCGCGCCCTCAGCGATCCGACGCGGCTGCGCATCCTGGCGCTGCTGCGGTCGATGGAGCTGTCGGTGGGCGAACTGGCGCAGGTTCTGGGGCAGAGCCAGCCGCGCGTCAGCCGCCATGTGAAGATCCTGGTCGATGCCGAACTGGCCGAGCGGCGCAAGGAGGGCAGCTGGGTCTTCGTGGCGCTGGGCGACCGCGAGGCGGTGGAGCCGATGGTGGCCGCGATGGATCGCTGGACCGCCGGGACGCCTGACCCCTGGGGCGTGGCCGATGTCGCGCGGCTGGCGGCGGTGCGCGCCGACCGGGCGGCCAGTGCGGCGGCCTGGTTCGAGGACCATGCGGGCGAATGGGACGCGATCCGCTCGCTCCATGTCGCGGACAGCGAGATCGAGGAGGCGATGGCGGGCCTGATCGGCGACGGCGATCTGGGCACGCTGATCGATATCGGCACCGGCACCGGGCGGATGCTGGAACTGTTCGGCGACCGCGCCGATGCGGCGCTGGGCATCGATCGCTCGTCGGAGATGCTGCGCCTGGCCCGCGCCAAGCTGCACGGGCGCGCCAATACCGAGTTGCGGCAGGCGGACCTCTATGCGTTGCCCATGGGTGACGGCGCGGCGGATATCGCGATCCTGCACCATGTCCTGCACTTCGCGCAGCAGCCGGGGGCGGCGATCGCGGAGGCGGCGCGTGTGCTGGGGCCGGGCGGGCGGTTGCTGATCGCCGATTTCGCGCCGCACGATCGCGAGGAATTGCGGCAGAAGGCGGCGCATAGCCGCCTGGGCTTTGCCGACGAGCAGATGGCTGGCTGGTTCGGCCCCGCCGGGCTGGCTTTGGCCGATACCAGGACGCTGGAGGGCGGTGAACTGACCGTCAAGCTGTGGCTGGGTGTGAAGAAAGGGCTTCGGCCCGTCGAGACGAATAGGGTGAAGGCGGCATGACGAACACGATCCTGACTCAGGGGGAGGCTGCGCTGGCGCATGAGGAACCGCTGTTCGCCAATGTCGGCGGCGATATCGCGGTCAGCTTCGAATTCTTTCCGCCCAAAACGGAGAAGATGGACGCGCAGCTATGGGACGCGATCCGCACGCTGGAGCCGCTGGACCCGCGTTTCGTCTCGGTGACCTATGGTGCGGGCGGCACGACGCGGGAGCGGACCCATGCGACCGTCGCGCGTATCCAGCGGGAGACGACGCTGGCGGCGGCGGCCCACCTGACCTGTGTCGAGGCGACCCGCGAGGAGATCGATCAGGTCGCGCAGGAATATTGGGCGGCGGGCGTGCGGCATATCGTGGCGCTGCGTGGCGATCCGCCTGCCGAGGGCGCGCGCTTCGTCAGCCATCCGGGCGGGTATGAAAATGCCGCCGATCTGGTCGCGGGCCTGAAGAAGCTGCACCCGTTCGAGATTTCGGTCGCGGCCTATCCCGAATGCCACCCGGAATCGACCGACCAGTCATCCGACCTCGACAATCTGAAGCGCAAGATCGATGCCGGGGCGACCCGTGCGATCACGCAGTTCTTCTTCTCGCCTGAAGCCTATTTCCGTTTCCGCGATGCGGCGGCGGCGGCGGGGATCACGGCCGAAATCCTGCCCGGTATCCTGCCGGTGTCGAACGTCGCGCAGACGCGCAAGTTCGCCGCGATGTGCGGGGCGAGCATCCCCGACTGGATGGACCGTCTGTTCGAGGGGCTGGACGATCATCCCGCCGCGCGCCAGCTGGTCGCCGCCACCATCGCCGCCGAGATGTGCCGTCGGCTGTATGCGGGTGGGGTGAAGGGGTTCCATTTCTATACCCTCAACCGCGCCGAACTGGCCTATGCGATCAGCCATTTGCTGGGCGTGCGGGGGAAGAAGGCCGAGGCCGTCGCGGCGGCGTGATGTTAACGCTGCAGGGGTAGGGCGCTACGGCAGGCTGCATGGCTTGTGGCTTTCCCTCCCCCGACCCCTCCCGCCTGCGGGTGGGGAGTGATGAAATTGAGGGGCGGGGTCGGCGAAAGCGCATGACCAACGACCAAGGCACGCCCCTCCCGCAGGCGGGAGGGGATGGGGGAGGGTAGGCCACAGGCGAAGGCGCTTGAGGTCCTTCACTTCGGACGAAACGCTCGCACCGAGCAGGAGCAAGACGATGACGACCCGCGACACCTTCCTGGCCGAAGCCGCCAAGCGCATCCTGATCACCGATGGCGCGTTCGGCACCGAGATCCAGAACTGGAAGCTGGACGAGGCGGCCTATGCGGGCACGCTGGGCCTGACGCATGACCAGAAGGGCAACAACGACATCCTGGCGCTGACCAAGCCCGAGGTGCCCGAGTCGATCCACCGTGCCTATTTCGAGGCGGGGGCGGACATCGCCGAGACCAACACCTTCTCGGCCAACCGGATCAGCCAGGCCGATTACGGGGCCGAGCATCTCGTGCGCGAGATCAATGTCGAGAGCGCGAAGCTCGCCCGCCGCTTGGCCGACGAATATCAGGCCAAGGACGGTCGCCCCCGCTTCGTCGCGGGCGCGATCGGGCCGACGAACAAGACGCTGTCGCTGTCGCCGGACGTCAACGATCCGGGCTATCGTGAGATCGACTTCGATTACCTCAAGGACGTGTACCGCGAACAGATCGACGCGCTGGTCGAGGGCGGCGCGGATTTCATCCTGATCGAGACGGTGTTCGATACGCTGAACGCCAAGGCCGGGATCATGGCGGTGATCGAGGCGGGCGAGGCGCTGGGCCGCGAGATTCCGATCATGCTGTCGATGACGCTGACCGACCTGTCGGGCCGCAACCTGTCGGGCCATACGGTCGAGGCCTTCTGGCACGCGGTGCGCCATGCCAAGCCGCTGACCATCGGCCTGAACTGTTCGTTCGGCGCGGAGCAGTTGCGCCCGCATGTGAAGACGCTGAGCGAAATCTGCGACACGCTGATCATGATCTATCCCAATGCCGGACTGCCCAACGAACTGGGTGCCTATGACGAGGCCCCCGTCACCACCGCCGGGCTGGTCGGCGAATGGGCGGTTGAGGGGCAGGTCAACGTGCTGGGCGGCTGCTGCGGCTCGACCCCTGCGCATATCAAGGCGATCGCCGACAAGGTGAAGGGCATGCGCCCCCGTACCATCCCGACCCCGCCGGTCATCACCCGCCTGGCCGGGCTGGAGCCGTTCACGATGGCGGCCTGAAGATCCTCCCCGGCACGGGGAGGGGGACCAGCCGGAGGCTGGTGGAGGGGGGTCTCCACTAGCGACATCATTTGAGGAGACCCCCCTCCACCAGCTTCGCTGGTCCCCCTCCCCGCGAGCGGGGAGGATTTGAGAAGACATCATGACCCAGACCGCCTCCTCCACCAATTTCGTCAATGTCGGCGAGCGCACCAACGTCACCGGATCGGCGGCGTTCAAGAAGCTGATCCTGGCGGGCGACTATGCCCGCGCGGTGGAGGTGGCGCGCAGCCAGGTCGAGAATGGCGCGCAGGTGGTCGACGTCAACATGGACGAAGGGCTGCTCGACGCCGAATTCGCCATGACCACCTTCCTCAAGCTGATCGCCGCCGAGCCGGACATCGCGCGCGTGCCGATCATGATCGACAGTTCCAAATGGAGCGTGATCGAGGCGGGTCTGAAATGCGTGTCGGGCAAGCCGATCGTCAATTCGATCAGCATGAAGGAAGGCGAGGAATCCTTCCTCCATTACGCCCGCCGCTGCATGGCGTATGGCGCGGCGGTGGTCGTCATGGCGTTCGACGAGGTCGGGCAGGCCGACACGAAGGACCGCAAGGTCGAGATTTGCGCCCGCGCCTATGAGCTGTTGATGGGCATCGGCTTCCCGCCCGAGGATATCATCTTCGACCCCAATGTCTTCGCGGTCGCGACCGGCATCGAAGAGCATAACAATTACGGCGTCGACTTCATCGAGGCCTGCCGCGAGATCAAGGCGCGTTGCCCCCACGTCCATATCTCGGGCGGCCTGTCGAACCTGTCGTTCAGCTTCCGCGGCAACGAGCCGGTGCGCCGCGCGATGCACTCGGTGTTCCTGTACCACGCCATCCCGGCGGGCATGGACATGGCGATCGTCAATGCGGGCCAGCTCGACGTGTACGACACGATCGACCCCGAACTGCGCCAGGCGTGCGAGGATGTGGTGCTCAACCGTGACCCGGACGCGGGCGAGCGGCTGGTGGCGCTGGCCGAGCGCTATCGCGGCACCGATGCGGTCGCCGAGAAGCAGGCCGCCGAATGGCGCAGCCTGCCCGTGACCAAGCGGTTGGAGTATGCGTTGGTCAAGGGCATCGACGCGCATGTCGTCGACGATACCGAGGAATGCCGCCAGCAATTCGCGCGGCCGATCGAGGTGATCGAAGGGCCGCTGATGGACGGCATGAACGTCGTCGGCGACCTGTTCGGATCGGGTAAGATGTTCCTGCCGCAGGTGGTGAAGTCCGCCCGCGTCATGAAGAAGGCGGTGGCGCACCTGCTGCCCTTCATCGAGGCGGCGAAGGAGCCGGGTGCCAAGGGCAAGGGCAAGATCGTGCTTGCGACCGTGAAGGGCGATGTCCACGATATCGGCAAGAACATTGTCGGCGTCGTGCTCCAGTGCAACGGCTTCGACGTGGTCGATCTGGGCGTCATGGTCCCCTGGTCGAAGATCATCGCGGCGGCGAACGAGAATGACGCCGACATGATCGGCCTGTCGGGCTTGATCACCCCCAGCCTCGACGAGATGGTGACGGTGGGCGAGGAGATGCAGCGGGCGGGCATGACCATGCCGCTGCTGATCGGCGGCGCGACGACGTCCAAGGTCCACACCGCGCTGCGTATCGCGCCCGCTTATACGGGGCCGGTGGTGCACGTCCTCGACGCATCCCGCGCGGTCGGCGTGGCGACGACGCTCGTGTCCGATACCCAGCGCGACCCGTATGTCGCGCAGGTCGCCGCCGATTACGAAGCGGTCCGCAAGGCACGCGAGGGCAAGGGCGCCAATGCACTCCTGCCGCTGGAGGAGGCGCGCGCGCGTGGCTTTGTCGCGGACATGGCGCTGAAGGCCGGTGACCCCCGCCAGCCGGGTGTCCATGTCTATCAGGACTGGGACCTGTCCGACCTGCGCGACTATATCGACTGGACGCCGTTCTTCCGCGCCTGGGAACTGGCAGGCAATTTCCCCGCCATCCTGACTGACGAAGTGGTCGGCGAGAGCGCCAGCGGGCTCTATGCCGATGCGCAAGCCATGCTCGACACGATCATTGCCGAGAAATGGCTGACCGCGCGCGGCGTCGCCGCGCTCTGGCCGTGCCGCCGCGATGGCGACGACGTGATCCTGACGGCTGGGGCCGAGGAAACCCGCATCCCCTTCCTCCGCCAGCAGATCGCCAAGCGCGAAGGCCGCGCGAATATGTGCCTGGCCGATTTCATCGACCCTGCGGGCGACTGGATCGGCGGCTTCGCGGTCGGCATCCACGGCATCGACGCGCATATCGAACGGTTCCGCGCAGGCCATGACGATTATAACGACATCCTGCTGAAGGCACTGGCCGACCGTCTGGCCGAGGCCTTTGCCGAGCGGCTGCACGCGCATGTCCGCACCGACCTGTGGGGCTATGCGGCGGGCGAGCAGCTGACCAACGAGGCGCTGATCCGCGAGCAATATCGCGGCATCCGCCCCGCGCCGGGCTACCCGGCCTGCCCGGAGCACAGCATCAAGCGCACCCTGTTCGACCTGCTGGGCGCCGAGGACGCGGTCGGGCTGGAACTGACTGAGAGCTTTGCGATGCTGCCGACGGCAGCGGTCAGCGGCTTTTACTTCGGTCACGGACAGGCCGAGTATTTCGGCGTCGCGCGAATCGGCGAGGATCAGGTGGTCGATTATGCCGCACGGCGGGGCGTCGACGTGGCGCAGGCTACGCGTTGGCTGCGGCCCAATCTCGATTAACCATCCGGCCTATATCGGACAAGATGTTGATCCGGATATAGAATGGCGTTTCGCAAACGATATTGGGAATCAGTCTTAAAAAGAGGGTTAACGGTTCTGCCCTATCTTTCTGGGCCGTTTGAACAATGGTAATTCCAACGCCATCAGATGGGATGCGTTCACTGGGGCGTTGGGGCTTGGTGTTCTGCCTATTGAGGAGGGCAGTTCAAATTGCCGGAGGGGTATCACGACGTCGAGGTTAGCAATCTCGCGTTGATCGATGCATGCTGGGGTGCATCCGTCGCCGATCAGGTGGTCGACCATATTCAGATGCGGCTGCATCATGCCGGGCTACGCGTTACGCAAGGGGCCGGGCGGGGCCGCTTTCGGCTCGTCTGCAACATGCGCAGGCCGGGTGTCGTCGATCATCAGAGCCTGGCGGAACTGCCCTATCGCTTGTCCGCCGAGCCGATTTCGATCGAGATAGCCGCCAATCAACAGGCGGCGGCGGTACATGCCGTGGTTTCGTGGGAAGGCGACAATCTGCCGCGCTATCGCGCGCCGCGCGACATCCAGATCGATCATCAGGAACGCTGGTTCGCGATCTACAAGAGCGATATGCAAATCGTCGCCTATCTCTTCCGCTGTATGCGCGAGGGGCGGCTGGCACCGCATTGGCAGGCGGTCTGCGACTATCGCCAGCCGGAACAGGTCCTTTATCACGAGGGGCTGATGCGGTTCAGCGACGCGAGCGAGGCGCTGGCGCCCGACGTCGTGTTTCCGGCGCTGGAGCGAACCGGCCTCGCATCGACGTTCGACTGGCTGATGGTGGCGCATGTCATCAGTGAACTGGAATTCGATCCGAAGGCGACGCTGGGCGTGAATATCTCGGCGACCTCCGCGCATCTCCATGGCTGGTGGGGGAGTGTGCTGGACGATCTCACGCGGCGCCCGGCGATCGCCGGGCGGCTGGTCGTGGAGATCACCGAAACCGAGCCGCTGACCCATATCGACGACACCGCAGCATTTGCGCGACGCCTGCGAGCCTGCGGCGCGGCGTTGGCACTCGACGACTTCGGATCGGGCTATACGTCGATCCGGAACCTCATGCAGTTGATGCCGGCCTTTGTGAAAACGGACGGTTCGTTCGTGAACAAGGTAAGCAGCGAGCACCTGCCCTGCTATGCGCTGCCGCACCTGATCGGCCTGATCAAGGCGTTGGGGGGCACCGTGATCGTCGAGGGGGTGGAGACCCCCGGCATGGCGGATCTGGCCTATGTTAGCGGCGGGGTTTGGCAGCAGGGTTATTACCATGGACGTCCGGGCCTGGTGCGCAGGGGCACCAGTTGTGCGTTGCCCCGGGCGCACTTCCAGGAAAAGGAAGAACCTTTCCGAAAATGGACGAATTAATCTCCATCAACTAATCTCTAAATATTGTACAAGTTATTGGTGAATATCGGCTTTTCAGGAACAGGGGATGCGGCCGCCGCGTTGGGGCGTCCCATGTTAGAAACTGCCAGCAGATTATTTCCCGCCCACGATCCCAGTGAGCCGGAATCCGCCGCGATGCTTCGCGATCATATCGCCGAGGCCGGTTTCCCTTGCGTCGGTGCCAAGGCCGCTATGGCACGCGGAACGCTCGAAATCCTGGGCGCGCGCAACATTGCCAGCGCCTGGGACGACCTGCGCATCCATGACTCGCTGCGCCGCTTCGCCCAGCGTTACCGGGCCGAGCCGCAACTCTTTCGCAGTCTGGCGGTCGTATTCGGGGGGCCGGACACGCTGGACGAACCCGCGTTCGAACGCGCGGTCTGGGCGCGGATCCAGTCGCTGTCCGACAAGGATGTGTGGCTGGGGCAGGATTGGGACAGCCGGGTCAGTACGGACCCGGACGATCCGCATTTCTCGCTGTCCTTTGGCGGCGAGGCGTTCTTCGTCGTCGGGCTCCATCCCAATGCCAGCCGACCCGCGCGCCGCTTTCCGCGCCCGGCGATGATCTTCAACCTGCACGACCAGTTCGAGATCCTGCGCGCGCAGGGCAAGTATGAGACGATGCGCGAGAAGATCCTGACCCGCGACGAAGCCCTGGCCGGTTCGCGCAACCCGATGCTGGCCCGCCACGGCGAGATGAGCGAGGCCCGGCAGTATAGCGGTCGGGTGGTCGAGGATGGCTGGCGCTGTCCCTTCCATTATGCGGGCGCGGGCAGCGAGGCCAAGCCGTGAGCGGGGAAACGATCGAGATCCCGCCCCGCAGCGGCGATGCGTTCCGCATGGCCAAGGGCGACAGCCTGACCGTGATCGACCCGCGCGGGCGGCAGGTGGCCGATCTGCTGGCATTCAACGCCGATGATCTGGACGAGGTGATATCTTCGGGCCGCACGCTAGATTATGCCGAGACGATCCGGCTGACCAAGGGGCACGAGCTCTATTCCAACCGCTCGCGGGTGATGCTGGATATCGTCGAGGATACGGTCGGGATGCACGATTTCCTGCTGACGCCGTGTTCGGTCGACACGTTCGACCATTTCTATCCCGATTTGCCGCGCCACCGGGGGTGCTTCGGCAACCTCGCGGCGGCGCTGGAGCCTTATGGGGTGACGCCGGACCGCATTCCCGTGGCGTTCAACTGCTTCATGAATGTGCCGGTCGACGCAAAGACCGGCAAGCTCGAGGTATTACCGCCGCTCAGCGGGCCGGGGGACCATATCCGCTTCGTGGCGCGGATGGACCTGGTGATCGGGCTGACCGCCTGTTCGGCGCCTGCGTCCAATGGGGGCAGCTTCAAGCCGATCGAGTATCGGGTGGAGCGGGCCCCGGACATTCCTCCCCTGTAAGGGGAGGTGGCAGCCCTAAGGGCTGACGGAGGGGTGTCACGGCCAGCGGTGACACCCCTCCACCACGGCTTCGCCGCGGTCCCCCTCCCCTTACAGGGGAGGAATAACAGTTTACCGCTTACACGTATCCGCCGCACCCGGATCGAGGTCCAGGCAGCGCCCGTCGACACCCGGCATCGGCAGCCCGATCGTCGCGGCCAGCGTCGGCGCGATATCGACCGTTTCCACCGACAGCGGCTGTTCGAACCCGGCCATGCCCTTGCGCCAGAACAGGATCGGCACGCGGCGGTCATAGTCCCAGGGCGAGCCATGCGTCTCGACATAGCCCGGAGCAGGCTCTTCGATCGTCGTCACGCGCGGCTTGAGCAGGATCAGCAGGTCGCCCGAGCGCGTCGGGTCATAGGAGGAGCGCGCCTTTTCCTTCAGCGTCCAGGTTTCCGGCGGCGTGGTGGGCCAGGGTGTCGCGGCGATCTCGTCGCGGGTCAGCGCGGCGGCAACCTGGGGCAGCGCCTCGTAGCGGCGCTTGGCCTCGGCCAGCACCTTCGCGCGGGTGGCGGCGGGCAGGGCGCTGTTGATATAGATGTCACCCTCGGCGCTCATCATGATCGGCGGATCGTTGGGCAGGCCCATGGCCTTGGCGATCGCGGCCGACATCGCCTTGGTCTTGGCCTCGGGCGCGATATGGCTTTCCATCGGCATGGCGCGGATCTGCTGGCGCTCGGTCATGTCGTGCGCGCCGTGGTCGGCGGTCAGCATGACCTCGTAATCGACACCCGTGGCGTCCAGCACGTCGAAGAACCCGGCCAGCGAGCGATCGAGCTCGGCCATCTGGATGCACATCTCTGCACCCTGGGTGCCCAGCGCATGGCCGATATAGTCGGTCGCCGACAGCCCGACCGACAGGATATCGGTCTGCGGCCCCTGGCCCAGCTTCATGTCCTGGACGAAGCCCGCCGCCATCGCCAGCACCGCCGCGTCGGACGCCGGAGAGACGCGAAACGCCTTCAGGTCGCCCGCCGCACGCTGGAACCGGCCGGTGCCCAGCGTCTGGCCGCCGACGGTGATCGGCCGGTCGAGCGACTTGCAGAAGCCGGGCAGCGGCATCGGCTCTTGCGGCCGGGCGATCAGGTCGGCCACGGCCTTGCGGGTGCGCTCCACGACCGGCGGCACGGGCCGTCCGGCATAGGAGACATAGGTCTTGCCATCCCACCACCAGAGTTCGTCGACCTTGTGGCCGCCCATCATCACGGCGGCGCGGTCCTTGCCCGCGACCGAGACGGTGCGGACGCGGGGATCGGCATTCTTCATCCGCTCACCCAGCGTCGGCACCTTCAGATGCTTGTCCGACACGGTGTAGCTGTTGTGATCCATGCCCGCGACGCTTTCGTCTTCCGAGCAATAGACGATCTTGTCCGCGCGCTTCACCGACTGGTCGACCCAGTTGTTGGCGATGATGCCGGTATGGGCGGGGCGATAACCGGTCAGGATGGTCGAGTGGCCGGGACACGTCTCGGTCGCGGCATGGCTCTGATAGCCGGAGGGAAAGACCGCGCCGGTCAGCAGGCGCGCCATGCCGCCGGTGAAGTGGTTGCGATATTGCTGGAACAGGTCGGCCGAGAACTGGTCGACAGAAATCGCCACGATCAGCTTGGGCGGCGTCGTGGGGAAGGGGGGCTGCGGCGTCCCCGGCAGGGTGGTCACGGGCGCTGGCGCGCTGCCGGGGGCGGGGCTGGCGGTCTGGGCATAAGCGGCGGGCGCGGTGAAGAGCGCGGCGGAGGCCAGGAGCGCGGCAGTCAGGGAGTTCATGGGCAACCTTGATGCAAAGCGGGGACAGGGGCGCTATGGAACGGCAAAGCGGTTTAGGGCAAGGTGTCGATGCGCGGTTGGTTTTACATCCTGATGACGGCGCTGTTCATGCTGGTGGCGACAAGCCCTGGCATGGCGGAGAGCGCACCCGCGCCCGGCGCGATCCATCTGGCCATGCGCCTGGTGGCGGAGAGCGAGAGCCCGGCGGCGGGCGGCAAGACGACGCTGGCCATCGTCGCGACGCCGGAGAAGGGCTGGCACGGATATTGGAAGAATGGCGGCGATGCGGGCCTGCCGACCGAGGCGCACTGGACGCTGCCCAAGGGGGTGAGCGCGGGCGCGCTTCGCTATCCCGTGCCGGGGCGGCTGAAGATCGCCGGGCTGATGAACTATGTCTATGAGCGGCCTTTCGCGCTGCTCGTCGATCTGGCCGTGCCCGCTGGCCTGGCCAAGGGCACGCCGCTGCCCGTCACGGTCAAGCTCGACTATCTGGTCTGCACCGACACGATCTGCGTGCCGGAGAGCCAGACGCTGTCGACGAAGCTGACGGTCGGCGTCGGCGCGATCGACCCCGCCACCCGGACCGAGTTCGACCGCTGGCGCGCGGCGCTTCCCAAGCCGCTGGGCGGCGAAGGCGTGATCGAGACGCAGGGCAAGAACGTGCGCATCGCCGTGCCGCTGCCCGCCTCGGTCGCGGTTGAGGACGCCTATTTCTTCCCGGATCGCAGCGGCATCATCGACCATGCGGCGGCGCAAGCGATGACCCGCAAGGGCGACCAGCTGATCCTGACCATGCCCGTCGCCGCCGTGGCGACGCCCGGTCCCGTATCGGGCGTGCTGTCGATCGGTGCGGGGCAGGGTCTGGCCTTTGCCGCCAAGCCCGGTGCGATTGCGGGCGCTGGCGGCGGGGCGGATACCGGCTTCGGCGCGGTGGCTTTGGCATTCCTGGGTGCGGTGCTGGGCGGGTTGCTGCTCAACATCATGCCCTGCGTCTTCCCGATCCTGAGCCTGAAGGCGCTGAGCCTGGCCAAGGGCGGCGGTGACGAACGGCACGCGCGGACCGAGGCGCTGGCCTATACGGCGGGCGTGGTGCTGGTGTGCGTGGGGCTGGGCGTCGTGCTGCTGGCGCTTCGGGCGGGCGGCCAGAGCGCGGGCTGGGCGTTCCAGCTTCAGGACCCGCGCGTGATCGGCGTGCTGTTGCTGCTGGTCGCGGGGATCGCCTTCAATCTGGCCGGGCTGTTCGAACTGCCGACGCCGGCCTTTGCGGGCCGCTCGGGCGCGATGGGATCGTTCGCGACCGGCGCGCTGGCGGCGTTCGTCGCCACACCCTGTTCGGGGCCGTTCATGGCGGGAGCGCTGGGCGCGGCGTTGGTGCTGCCTGCCGCCGCTGCGCTGGCGGTGTTCGCGGGGCTGGGCATCGGCATCGCCCTGCCGTTCATTGCCATCGGCTTCGTCCCGGCACTGCGGCGGCGACTGCCCAAGCCGGGCATGTGGATGGTGCGGCTGCGCCATATCCTGTCGGTGCCGATGTTCCTGACCGCGCTCGCGCTGGCGTGGATCCTGGGGCAGGAGGCGGGGGTGACCGGCATGACGCTGGGGCTGGCGGCGGCGCTGATCGCTTCGCTAGGCTTCTGGTGGACCGGCCTTCGCCAGCATGGCGGCAAGGGGCGCGCGGGCTGGCCCGCCATCGTCGCGCTGGTGCTGGCGGTCGGCATCGTCGTGACGGTCAAGCCCGCCGCCGCCGCCGCCAAGGCCACCGCCGACACCGCGTTCACCGAGGCCAAGCTGGACGACCTGCGCAGGCAGAACCGCCCGGTCTTCGCCTATTTTACCGCCGATTGGTGCCTGAGCTGCAAGGTGAACGAGGCCGCCGCGATCGAGCGCAACTCGGTCCGCGATGCGTTCCAGCGCAACAAGGTGGCGGTGCTGGTCGGAGACTGGACCGATGGCGATCCGGTATTGGGACGTTTTATCGAGCGGCATAACCGGGCGGGCGTGCCGCTCTACCTCTATTATGCGCCCGGCGCGAAGGAACCGCAGGTCCTGCCGCAGGTGCTGACCCCGTCGATGCTGGAGAGACTGGGGGCGTAAAATCCTCCCCGGCACGGGGAGGGGGACCAGCCGCAGGCTGGTGGAGAGGGCTCTCCACGAAACGAGGTGCTGGCGGCGATCCCCCTCCACCACCGCTTCGCGGCGGTCCCCCTCCCCGTGCCGGGGAGGAACAATATCTTCCCTTGCACGCCCCAATCATGCGGTGCAGCATGGAACCTAGACATATCGGGGAGCGTAACGACCGGATGGGGACTATCGCCGCGTTCGACGAAATCATGGGGGCCGTTGGCAAGGACACGCCACGGCCCGAACTTTCTGCCTTGCAGCGATGGCTTGATAACACCCCCGACAGCGAACTGCGCCGCCGTCAGCAGGCCGCGGAGGCGACCTTCCGCCAGTTGGGTATCACCTTTGCCGTCTATGGCGAGAGCGACGCGGCGGAGCGGATCATCCCCTTCGACATCGTGCCGCGCGTGTTCCTGCCCGACGAATGGGCACGCCTGTCCGAGGGGCTGGTGCAGCGGGTCGAGGCGATCAACGCCTTTCTCGACGATATCTATGGCGAGCGGAAGATCCTGCGCGACGGCATCCTGCCGCCCGACCTGATCTTCGGCAATCCACAGTTCCGCCCCGAAATCGCCGGGATGCGCCCGCCGCACGGCGTCTGGGCGCATATCTGCGGCATCGACCTGGTGCGTACCGGGCCGGACGATTTCTTCGTGCTGGAGGACAATGCCCGCACGCCCTCTGGCGTCAGCTACATGCTGGAGAACCGCGAGGCGATGCTGCGCCTGTGTCCCGAACTGTTTCGCCAGTTCCGGGTCGCCGCCGTCGACAGCTATCCCGACCGCCTGCTCGCCACGATGAAGTCGGTCGCACCGCACGGCGTGGCCGAGCCGACCTGCGTCGTGCTGACGCCCGGCCATTTCAACTCCGCCTATTACGAACACAGCTTCCTGGCCGATTCGATGGGGATCGAACTGGTCGAGGCGGCCGATCTGGTGGTCGACGACGATATTGTCTGGATGCGCACCATCGCGGGGCGGGTGAAGGTCGATGTCATCTATCGCCGGGTCGATGACGATTTCCTCGATCCGCTGGTCTTCCGCCCCGATTCGATGCTGGGCGTGCCCGGTCTGATCGCGGCCTATGCCGCCGGGAACGTCGCCATCCTCAATGCGCCGGGCAACGGCATCGCCGACGACAAGGCGATCTACAGCTACATGCCCGACATCGTCCGCTATTATTCGGGTGGCGAGCCCAAGCTGAAGAATGTCGAGACCTGGCGGTGCCGCGAGCCGGAGGCGTTGTCCTACGTCCTCGATCACCTCGACGAACTGGTGGTCAAGCTGGTCGACGGATCGGGCGGATACGGGATGCTGGTTGGCCCGACCGCAAGCAAGGCGGAGATCGAGCAGTTCCGCGCCGTGCTCCTCGCCGAGCCGCATCGTTATATCGCGCAACCGACGCTGGCGCTGTCGACCGTGCCGACACTGGTCGAACGCGGCGTCGCCCCGCGCCATGTCGATTTCCGCCCCTTCGTCCTGACCGGGCGTAACGGCGTCGAGGTCACGCCGGGCGGGCTGACCCGCGTCGCGCTTCGCGAAGGGTCGCTGGTCGTCAATTCCAGCCAGGGCGGCGGCACCAAGGACAGTTTCGTCCTGATGGCGCCCGAACCCGATCGCTGGGTGCAGGTGCAGGGCCAGCAGTCGCAGATCCAGACGCAGGGAGTGCACTGATGCTCTCGCGGACCGCATCCTCGCTCTACTGGCTGGGGCGTTATTTCGAACGGGCCGACTTCATCGCCCGCTTGGTCGAGGCGACCGTCCGGCTCGACGTGCTGTCGCCGCGCTCGGCGGGGCTGGCCGCTTGGGGCTCGGCGCTGGCCGTCACCGATACCGCCAGCGCCTTTGCCGAGGGCGGGCGTGAGTTGCGGCGGCGCGAGGTCGCGCGCTTCCTGACGGTCGAGGGCTGCCACCCCGGCTCGATCGTCCGCTGCGTCGATATGGCGCGGACCAACGCCCGCGCGGTGCGCACCGCGCTGACCCGTGAGGCGTGGAGCGCGATCAACCGCGCCTGGCTGAATTTCGAGGCCAAGCCCGCCGCCGATGATCCCACCGCCGTTCTGGGCCTGGTCGAGGCGGTGAAGAACGAGACGCGCGGGTTCGAGGGTGCGGTGCACCGGATGCTGCGCAACCAGACGACGTGGTTCATCCGGCTGGGCCAGGCGGTCGAGCGCGCGGACAACACCGCGCGGCTGCTCGACGTGAAATATCACATTCTGCTGCCGGCGGGCGAGCGGATCGGCGGCGTCGTCGATCGCGACCAGTGGACGACGATTCTCCAGACCGTCTCCGCCGTCACCGCCTATCGCTGGCTCTATTCGGACGGGCTGAAGCCCGCCAACGTCATCGACCTGCTGATCGCGCGCGCCGAATTGCCGCGCAGCCTGGCGGCGTCGGTCGAGGAAACGGTGGACGTGCTGGGGCAGCTTGCCCGGCGAACGGGGCAGCATGGGGAGGCGGATCGCATGGCAAGGTTGCGGGCAAACCGGATGACGAAGACTCGCTCGGGCGACGTCATCGCGGGCGGGCTTCACCAGTATCTCGAGGCCTTTATCCAGGAGAATGCCCTGCTGCACGCCGCGATCGGCCGTCAGTTCAAGTTCGCCTGATGCGCATCGCGATCGAGCACCAGATCGTCCACCGTCCGCGCGCCGGACGGCCGACGACGGTCCAGATGCTGCGTCTGACGCCGGAGAATTTCGACGATCAGACGGTGGCGCATTGGCAGATCGACGTCGACTGCGACGCCCGTTTTCGGCGGGGACATGACGGTTTCGGCAATGCCGTCACCATGTTGTACATCGAAGGCGCGCCCGAGGTGGTGACGATCACCGCGACCGGTGAGGTGTTGACCAGCGACGCGCACGGGCTGATCCACGGCGCGACGGAGACGCTTCCGCCCGCGCTGTTCCTGCGGGCGACGCCGGTCACCCCCGGCGACGATGCGATCGCGGCCTTTGCGGCCCAGGCGGCGGACGGCACGGAGGGGCCGCTGGCGGCGCTGCACGCGATGAATTTGGCGCTGCATCGGCGCTTCGCGATCGACCGCGACGCGGCGCCCACTGGCATCGACGCGGGACAGGCATTCGCCCTGGAGCGGGTGACGCCGTGCGACCTTGCGCATATCTTCTGCGTCGGGGCACGGTCGCTGGGCATTCCCGCGCGCTATGTCTCGGGCTTCGCTGCCCGAAACGGCGACGCGCGGGGGCAGGCGCATTGCTGGGCCGAAGCGCATGTCGAGGGGCTGGGGTGGATCGGTTTCGATCCATGCACCGGCCTCAGCCCGCAGGACACCCATGTGCGGATCGCGGTCGCGCTCGACGCGACCGGAGCGGCATCGCTGGCGGGCGAGCCCTGGGGACAGGCGGCGGGCAACGGTGTGTCATGATGTTCCCTCTCCTGTCATGGGAGGGGCATCACATTGACGCCCGGAGAGGCCAGCACTCCTCGGTAGCATTTGAAATTCATCGTCATCGCTTTCTTCCCTCGCCCCTCTTTGAGGGGAGCTGGGTGAGGGGTGGGCGCTCATTTTAACGAGCACGCGAGCCGCAGGCTCGCTCGACCCCTCACCCAAGCTGCGCTAGCCAGACAAGCTGGCAAGCTCCGCTAACCCTCTCCCCTTTCCAGGGGCGAGGGCAAGAAGGAGGCGAAGGAAGTCAATCTGTCGTAAGGCAGAAATGGCCAGCCCTATACCAACGCTTCGACCGGTGGCGGGGCGGTGGGGGCGGACTGTTCGTCGGCCATCAGCACCCAGCCACGCGGGCCGAGCGCCTCCAGCGGCTGATACCGCGTCTTGTACGTCATGCGCGGCGACCCCTTCACCCAATAGCCGAGATAGACATAGGGCAGGTCGCCTGCGCGGGCGCGCAGGATGTGGTCCATGATGATGAAGTTGCCCAGGCCTTGGCGGTTCGGGTCCTGGGTCTCGAAAAAGCTGTAGATCATCGACAGCCCGTCGCCCTGGCGATCGGTCAGGCAGCATCCGACCAGCCGCCCGCGCTCGCCGTTCGGGCCCGTCGGCTCGCGATATTCGACCAGCACCGACTGGACCGGCGACAGCTCGACCATGTCGGCATAGTCGCTTTCATCCATCGCGGTCATGCCGCCGCCGGGATGCCGTCTGCCCAGATAGCGGCGCAGCAGGTCGAACTGTTCGGCGGTCGCCCAGGGCTGGCAGGCGGTGATCTCCAGGTCGGCGTGACGGCGCAGCAGCTTGCGCTGGGTGGCGTTGGGGCGAAAGCCGCCCGCCACGACACGGACCGAGATGCACGCGCTGCACCCCGCGCAGGAGGGGCGATAGGCCACCCCCTGGCTGCGCCGAAAGCCGATTCGGCTCAGCGCCTCGTTCAACTCACCGGCATGGTCGCCGGTCAGCTCGGTGAACACCTTGCGCTCGTCACGCCCCGGCAGATAGGGGCAGGGCGCAGGGCTGGTGACGAAGAAGCGCGGGAAACGAAAAGGCGCGGTCACCGCCGGGCAGTTCCTTAAACTGGGTTGTTATCCGCATCATAGCGGCTTTCCGATGCGAAGCGACCGGCGCGTCCGAAACGATGGCGCGGCATCGTTCGGAAACGGGACGTCGGTCAGCCGATCGGGCGTCAGGCCAGCTCGACCTGGCTCGTCTCATAGCCCGCGGCGCGCAGCGCCTCGATCAGCCGGTGCAGGTGCAGCGCATCGCGCGTCTCGCACTCGATATCGGTGATCAGGCCCTTGGCGGGCAGGGTGGTGAAGACGCGCTGGTGATAGACTTCGATGATGTTCACCCGTTCGCGGTCGAAGATCCGCGCGACGTTGAACAAAGCGCCCGGCTGGTCCTGCAACCGGATGCGCAGGCGGGCCAAGCGACCCGAACGCGCCAGGTCGCGCAGCAGGACGTTGGCGAGCAGGCGGGTGTCGATATTGCCGCCGCACAGCACGATGCCCACCGTCTTGCCCCGGAACCGCTCGGGGTGCGAGGTCAGCGCGGCGAGCCCGGCCGCACCGGCCCCCTCGACCACCGTCTTTTCGATCTGGAGCAGGGCGCTGACCGCTTCCTCCAGATGGCGTTCGTCGACCAGCACGATCTCGCGCACCAGCTGCGCCACCATCTGCGACGTCAGGCCGCCCGGCACCTTGACCGCGATGCCTTCGGCCAGCGTATCGCCCGCGCAGGGCAGGTCGGTGCCGTTCAGCTTGTTGTACATGGACGGGAACAGTTCGGCCTGGACGCCGACCACGTCGACCGGGCGCGGCATCGCGGCCGCAACGGTCGCCATGCCCGAGATCAGCCCGCCGCCCCCGATCGGCACGATCAGCGTGTCGATGTCGGGCGCGTCCTCCAGCATCTCGAGCGCGACGGTGCCCTGGCCTGCGATCACCCGCGCATCGTCGAACGGATGGACGAAGGTATAGCCGCGCTCTGCCTCCAGCACCCGCGCATGGGCATAGGCGGCGTCGAAATTGTCGCCCTCCAGCACCACGGTCGCGCCGTGGCCCTCGGTCTGGACGATCTTCACGATCGGCGTGGTGCGCGGCATCACGATCGTCGCAGGGATGCCCAGCCGGTTGGCGTGATAGGCCAGCCCCTGCGCATGATTGCCCGCCGAGGCGGCGATCACGCCCTTCGACCGTGCCTCGTCTGACAGTTGGAGCAGCGTGTTGAGCGCACCGCGCTCCTTATAGGCCGCCGTGAACTGGAGATTTTCGAACTTGAGATAGACGGTCGCCCCGGTCAGCTTCGACAGTGTGCGACTGATCAGGGTGGGCGTGCGGATGATCCGGTCCGCGATGCGCGCATGGGCGGCGCGGACATCGTCGATGGTGACGATGGGCGTGACGGGCGGGTGGAGTTCCGATGCGGCCCCTGGGGCGGTACGACTAGCCATGGATCAGGCCGTAGCCGATCGCGAGCGAGAGGTGAACCGTCTCGGGCGGGGAAGTTGGGGTTTGGGGGGGCAGCGGGGGCATGGCCCGTGGCTGTCCCTCCCCCATCCCCTCCCGCCTGCGGGAGGGGCGTGCCTAGGGCTGACGACGCGCGCCGTCGCGGGCAGTGTCCGGGCGTCGCCACACGCTGCTCCCCTCCCGCAGGCGGGAGGGGCTGGGGGAGGGCAAGGGTGTCTCACTGAGACCGGTCTTCTCAAAGAAAACCCGACCACTGTTGCATCACAGCATCGCCGCAGTCCCGAAATCGTGCGCGGATGCAACAAGCACACAGGCCCTGCGTTGCTGGCCCTTTGGGGCCATGCTAGGGCGGCGCGATGATCACAGGGTTGCCACGGACGTCGCCGATGATCCTTTCCATCGCCGGCACGATCCCCCCCGTAACGAGCGTCCTGCCATGAGCGTGTCGCCGACCGGAATCGCCACCACCGCGAACGAGGATAGCCACCCCCATCCGCCGCAGGGCATGGCCCGGCTGGCGCTGGGTGCGATCGGTGTCGTGTTCGGCGATATCGGCACCAGCCCGCTCTATGCCTTTCGCGAAACCTTCGCGAACCCGCATCACCCGCTGCCGCTCGACAATGCGCATATCCTGGGCGTCATCAGCCTGATCTTCTGGTCGATGATGATCGTCGTGTCGGTCAAATATGTCGCGATCATCATGCGCGCCGACAACAAGGGCGAGGGTGGCAGCCTGGCGCTGCTGGCGCTGGTGTCGGGGCAGACCAAGACGCGGCGCTGGTCGCGCGGCATCGTCCTGCTCGGGGTGTTCGCCACCGCGCTATTCTATGGCGACAGCATGATCACGCCCGCCGTCACCGTGCTGAGCGCGGTCGAGGGTCTGGCGGTCGCCGCACCCGCCTTTGGCGGCTTTGTGCTGCCGATCGCGATCACCATCCTGATCGTGTTGTTCAAGATCCAGCGATCGGGGACCGAGCGGGTCGGCCTGTTCTTCGGGCCCGTCATGCTCGTCTATTTCACCGCCATCGCGGTGCTGGGCATCATGAGCTTCGTCCAGACGCCAGAGGTCTTGGTCGCGCTGTCGCCCCATTACGCGGTCCAGTTCTTCTTCATCGACCCGTTGCGTGGTTTCCTGGCGCTGGGCTCGGTGGTGCTGGCGGTTACGGGGGCCGAGGCGCTCTATGCCGACATGGGCCATTTCGGACGGCGGCCGATCGGCCTGTCCTGGCTGGTGTTCGTGCTGCCCGCGCTGATGCTCAACTATATGGGGCAGGGTGCCTTGCTGTTCCGAGAAGGTGCCGCAGCCCTGGAGAGCCCGTTCTACATGCTGGCGCCCGAGGGGTTGCAGTTGCCGCTCGTCATCCTGGCGACCGCCGCCGCGGTCATCGCCAGCCAGGCGGTCATCACCGGCGCCTTCTCGGTCACGCAACAGGCGATCCAGCTGGGCTTCATGCCGCGTCTGCGCATCGAGCATACGTCGGCCGCGACCGCCGGACAGATCTACATCCCGCTCATCAACTGGCTGTTGATGGTGATGGTGATCCTGCTCGTCCTGTTCTTCCGCTCGTCGTCCAACCTGACCTCGGCTTACGGCATCGCGGTGACGGGGGCGATGCTGATCGACACCTGCCTGCTGGGCGTCGCGCTGACCCGGTTGTGGAAGTGGCCGCTCTATGCCGCGCTGCCGCTGCTCGGTTTGTTCTTCCTGGTCGACGGTGCCTATTTCCTCGCCAACCTGACGAAGGTCCCGTCGGGCGGCTGGGTGCCGCTGTTGATCGGCTTCATCATCTTCACCTTCCTCACCACCTGGTCGACGGGGCGCAAGCTGATGATCGAGCGGTTGCGCGAAGGAACGATGCCGATTCACATCTTCATCGATTCGGCGGCGGGCGCGGCCAGCCGGGTGCCGGGCACCGCGATCTTCATGACCTCCTCGCCCGAGGGGGTGCCGCATGCGCTGCTCCACAACCTCAAGCACAACAAGGTGCTGCACGAGCGGATCATCCTGCTGACCGTGAAGATCGTCAGCCAGCCCTATTGGCCGGATGGCGACCGGGCCAAGCTGGACGATCTGGGGCACGGCTTCCACCGCCTAGTCCTGCGCTTCGGTTTCATGGAGGAGGCGGATGTTCCGGCGGCGCTCAAGCGCGTCGAGATGGTCGGCGGTGCGTTCAAGATGATGGACACCAGCTTCTTCCTGTCGCGCCAGACGCTGCTTCCGGCCGAGCATCCGGGCATGTCGATGTGGCGTGAAAAGCTGTTCTCGTGGATGCTGCGCAACGCCGAGAGCGCGATGGAATTCTTCCGTCTGCCGACCAATCGCGTGGTCGAGCTGGGCAGTCAGGTGGAAATCTGAGCCCGTCCATGCCTGGCTTGGGGCCTAGTTCGGGGCCCGGTTCGGTGCCCGCCCCGATCATCGTCACCGCGCTGTTTGGCCGCCCCGACCAGAGCTGGTTCGATGGCTTGCGTCGCCAGCATTTTCCCCCCGAGCGCAACGTGCTCGACGCGCATTGCACGCTGTTCCACCACCTGCCGCCCTCGGTCGAGGCCGAGTTGAAGCACCGGCTGAACGGCATGACGCGCGGGGTGCGGGCACCCGATGCGCGGGCGAGCGGGTTGATGTCGCTGGGCCGGGGCGTGGCGATCCGTATCGAATCGCCCGGCCTGGTGGCGATCCGTCACGAGCTGGTCGATGCCTTTGCCGGGATGCTCACGCCGCAGGATGCGGGCGGCTGGCGCGCGCATGTGACGATCCAGAACAAGGTGACGCCCTCCACCGCCAAGCTGCTCCTTCAGCAGATGGAGCGCGATTTCCGACCCCGGCCGGTCGAGCTGATCGGGCTCGGCGCGTGGTGGTATCGCGGCGGTCCCTGGGAATTGCTGTCGCGTCATTTGTTCGCTTGACGCCCGAAAACAGCCTGTCTATAGGCGCGCCTCCACCGGGTGGAACGCCAAACATGGCGAAGTAGCTCAGCTGGTTAGAGCGGCGGAATCATAATCCGTAGGTCGGGGGTTCAAGTCCCTCCTTCGCTACCACCCGGTGTATTTCCCCTTATTTCGACGACGATGCCGCAAGGCCTGCATCGTCCTGCATGGCGAAGCGGATCGGTCCGTTCGGGACCATCAGGACCGGCACCGGCTTGCCCGCCGTGACCAGCACCTGGTCCAGCGGCACGGCATCCTCGGGTGCGCCGGCGGCAAAGGCCTGGATCAGGCGGGCGCCTTGCTTGGGCAGCAGCGCGGGCGGAATGGCGCGTGGTCGCCCGCCAAGGCTTGCCAGCCAGGCGGGGCGGCCCTGGACGTAATGGCGGGCCGGGTGGACGACCTGAAGATCGACGCGGTCGGCGACGCGTCCCATGATCAGCGGCTTGCCGTATTCGAGGAAGACCGCCGGCTTGTCGTTCATCCGCGACTGGGCGGCGCGAAGGGCCGGGCGGGCATTGGCCGCAAGGTCAGTGAGTGTGGTCTGGTCGATCGTCAACGGGTCTATGCCAGACATCTGCCTCAGCCGCTGCGCCATCATCGCATATTCGGGCTTCGTGGCCCCGCCTTCCAGGACATGGCCGTGTCCGACATGGATCAGCAGCTTCGCGGCGGGGTGGGCGCGCAAATACGCCATGAGGTTGTCGGCCTGCGCCTGCTCGCGTTCGGGCACACCGCTCTCGGGTGTCCGCTGCGACGAGGTCTGTTCGTAACCGATCGGCCGATACCCCAGCTTCAGGGCGTTGCGCACATAGTTCGCGAAGACGGGATCGAGCGTGTACATGCCGGTCGAGCGGCGCACGACCCCGTCCTGCTCCAATCGTTCCGCCGGGGTGGGACCACCGGAGCTTTCGGGATTGTTGCCGAACGCCTCCGCTGCCAGCACGTCATAGCCGAGCGGCCGGAGCGCGCGAGCGACCTGCCAGGCAAAGGCGCGGTCGCGCGGGCTGTAATGCGCCTCGTTCAGGATGACGATTCGCGTGTTCTTCGCCCGCGCGACGATTTCGGCGAGGGCGTCGCGGGGCTCGGCGGCGGCGATGCGCGGTGCCCAGGTCGGTTCCGGCGTGTCGAACCGGGCGGCCCGGTCATAAAGTGCGGGGTCGACCTCGTTGGTCACGAAGGGTGTGAACTGCGACCAGTATTGAAAGAGGAATTCGTCCTTGATCGAACCATCGGCGGCGAAGGTGGCGGCGGTGAGCAGCGTGTTGGTGTCCCAATAGCGCCCGGCGCGCACCAGGGCGTCGGCCTTCTGCATGTCGCTGGTGAAGGGAATGCCTTGCGCGGTCGCACCGGCGGGACAGAGTAACAGCGCGGCGAGCCCCCACATGATGTTCCTGACCATCACCGTGCTTCCCCCATTGCTGTATCCGGGGCAGCTTATCAGCGACCGCGTCGGCGGCAAGGGTCGCCGTCAGGCGGCGGCAAAGCGCCCGTGCGGGTCGTGCGCGACCAGCATCGCATCGGCGCGGGCCAGGGCGATCAGCGTCAGGCCGTGGGCGCGGGCATGGTCGATTGCCAAGCTGGTCGGTGCCGATATCCCGACCAGCAGGCCGACGCCTGCAACCAGCGCCTTGTCGACCATCTCATAGCTGATCCGCGAGGTGACGAGGATGAAGTCGGCGTGGTCGGCGTCGATGTGGGCCAGCGCGCCGACCAGCTTGTCGAGCGCATTGTGCCGCCCGACATCCTCCGCCCCCGCCATCACGCCCCCCTGTGCATCGCAGGCGACTGCGGCATGGACGGCACCGGTCCGGGCATTGAGCGGCTGATGCCCGCGCAAGCCCGCCAGCGCGGCAAACAGGGTGGCGACGGAGACTTGCGGGGCAGGGGGGCGGGCCGTGACGGGGCGGGCGATCTGCTCCAGCCCGGACAGGCCGCACAGCCCGCAACTGGTGTCGCTGGTCCGGTGGCGGACCCGGTCCTGCATCCGTCCGCGCAAATGCCCGGCCAGGGTGACGCGGACGATCCAGCCTGCTTCGGCCGCAAAGGGCTCGATCGCCAATATGTCGGCGGGTTTGTCGATCAGCCGTTCGGTCAGCAGGAAACCGGTGGCGAAATCCTCCAGCCGCTCGGGCGTCATCATCATGACGGCATAGCCGAAGCCGTCGACTTCGATCGCCACGGGGCATTCGACCGCGACCTCGCGGTCGATCGCGGCGGCCGCGCCATCCGGTGTCAGGCGGAGCAGCCTCGGCGTTTGGGTGACGCTCAACCCATTCCTCCCCTGCAAGGGGAGGGGGACCATGCGGAACATGGTGGAGGGGTGTCACCGATTGCGAGAGCAGGCCCACCTCGCCAGCCGGGACACCCCTCCGTCAGGCCTGCGGCCTGCCACCTTCCCTTAAAGGGGAGGAAAAAGTCGAGCGCCACCCGCCTCACAGGGCGGCGAGGTCGGCGGGGGTGTTCACATTGGCCAGCGGCTCGGGCGAGGCGATCGGGATCGCACCGATCGCGCGGACCCAGCCGCGTACCGATCGGTCCCGGCCCAGCGACAGATGCGCCATCAGATGCGCGCCCAGTGCGGCAGGCCAAAGCCCCAGGACCGGCGCGTCGCGGCAATAGCTGGGCTCGCGTCGCAGGATCATCTCGACCAGACCATCGGGCAGGCGGGGCATGTCGCAGCCGATGGTCAGCACGCAGCGAAAGCCGTGGCTGGCCGCATAGTCGAGCGCTCCCGCAATGCCCCCCAACGGTCCAAGGCCGGGGGCGGGCATGTCGGGGACGCCGTCCTCGCCGCCAACCTGCACCACGCGCGCGCAATATGGGGCGATGGTCGCGCGGGCGTGCGCCACCAAGGTGCGGTCGCCGAGCATGGCGACCGCCTTGTTCGACCCGAAGCGCGACGACCGCCCTCCGGTCAGGACGGCACCCAATATGCTCATACGGGGATGCGTACCTTCACCGGCACCGACTTGCCCGCGGGCACATGGCTTTCCAGCGCATGATGCTCCAGCGGGATCAGATAGTTGAGCTCCGGATAATAGCCGCCGATACAGCCTTCGGGAATGTTGTATTCGACGACGCGCAGACCTTCGACCACGCGGCTTTCGCCATCGTCGGCATCGCCTTCCAGCGCGATGGTCTGGCCATCGCTCAGGCCCAGCCGGGCCATGTCGGCCTTGTTCATCATCGCGACCATCCGCGTGCCGCTGATCCCCCGGAAGCGATCGTCATAGCCATAGATGGTCGTGTTGAACTGGTCGTTCGAGCGCAGCGTGATCAGTCGCATCCGCCCTTCGGCGGGCGCGATGCCCGAGGCGTCCATGGCGCGGGGCACGTTGAACTCGGCCTTGCCGCTCTCCGTCTCCCATTTGCGGTGCGAGGCAGGGTTGCCCTTCCAGAATCCGCCGGGTTCGAACAGACGTTCGTTGAAGTTGGCGAACTTGTCCGGATAGACATTCTCGATCGCGCTGCGGACCAGGCCGTAATCGCCGACCCATTCGTCCCAGGGAACATTGGGGTTGGGCTCCAGCACCGCCTTGGCGATGCCCGCGACGATGGCCGGTTCGGAAAGCAGCGTGTCGGCAGCGGGCGTCGCCTTGCCGACCGAACCATAGATATGGCTGAACGAATCCTCCATCGACACCGCCTGGCGACCGCCGGTCTGCATATCGGTTTCCAGCCGGCCCAGGCAGGGGAGGATATAGCTTTCCTCGCCTGGCACCAGATGGCTCTTGTTGAGCTTAGTGGCGATATGGACGGCGATGGGCAGCTTGCTCCATGCCGCCTTCATCTTGGCATGTTCGGGCGTGGCGCGCAGGAAGTTGCCGCCCAGTTGCACGAAGCCCTGCGCGGTCCCGGCGATGATCTGGCGACAGGCCTCTACCGTGTCCCAGCCCTTTTCGGTCGGCGGCTCGAACTCGAACAGCTCCTTCAGCCGTTCGACGGGCGCGAGCTCGGTCTTCTCGGTGATGCCGACGGTGCGCTGGCCCTGCACGTTGCTGTGCCCGCGTACCGGACCGGGGCCCGCCCCCTCGCGCCCGATATTGCCGCGCAGCAGGAGCAGGTTGACGATCATGTACAGCGCATCGATGCCGTAGCGGTGCTGGGTGATGCCCATGCCGTACACCGCGATCACCCGCTCGGCGCGCATATAGACGCGGGCCGACTGCTCCAGCGCATCGCGGGTCAGGCCGCTATCGCGGATGATGTCGCTCCACGCCGCATTGCGGCAATAGTTCGCGAAATCCTCGAACCGGGTCGTGTGCTGCTCGATGAAGTGATGGTCGAGGATGCGGCTAGTGCCCTTGGCGATGGCACGGTCGTCCTCTTCGATCACCAGCTTGCAGATGCCGGTCAGCGCGGCGATGTCGCCGCCCGCCT
The DNA here is from genome assembly GCF_036663655.1 of Sphingomonas flavida. Lineage (NCBI taxonomy): Bacteria > Pseudomonadati > Pseudomonadota > Alphaproteobacteria > Sphingomonadales > Sphingomonadaceae > Sphingomonas > Sphingomonas flavida. The sequence continues at coordinate 37,124 of NZ_JAXOJH010000004.1, read as the reverse complement.
TCACCTGGTGATACTGGGTCGAGATATCGGTCGAGCTGCCAGTGAGCATCTGCACCGGATTCTGCGGCGAGGCGAAGCGTTCCCAGCCGCGCTCGCGCAAGGGATTGAAGGTCACGATCTCGACCCCGCGCTTGGCGCAGGCCTGGAGATTGTGGAGCATCCGGGGGGCGTTGGTCGCGACATTCTGCCCGAAGGAGAAGATCGCGTCGCACTTGTCGTAATCCTCCATCTGGATCGTCGCGACGGGCGATCCGATGGCGGACTTCAGGCCGACCGAGGTCGTCTCGTGACACATGTTCGAGCTGTCGGGCAGGTTCTGTTGCCCCCACATCCGCGCGAACAGCGAATACATGAACGACGTCTCGAGCGAGGCGCGGCCCGAAGCGTAGAGCACGACCTTGGTCGGATCGCAGGTCTTCAGCTTCGCGCCGATCGCCGCAAATGCCTCGTTCCAGCTGACCGCGACATACTTGTCCGACGCGCGGTCATAGCGCATCGGATGGGTCAGGCGGCCCGCCTGTTCCAGGTCATGGTCGGGCCAGGTCTCCAGTTCGGAGACGGTATGCTTGGCGAAGAAATCCGGTGTGACGCGCAAGGAGCTGAGTTCCCATGCGGTCGCCTTGGCGCCGTTCTCGCAGAACTCGGCGATATGGGGCTTGGCCGGTTTGCCCCATGCACAGCTGACGCACATAACACCGCCAGGCTTGTTCTGCCGACGCAGCGTGTCGAACACCTCGGGACCCAGACCCTCCTTGGGCAGGACCTTCGCCATGCCCTTCATCGAGCCCCAGCCACCCGCAGGAGCGGTGTAATCGGTGATCTTCACATCGTCGTCGTCGCGCATCGGCCAAACCTCCACTTGCAACGAGGAACGAAGAAGTCCCCGAATGGCCGCATGAGAAGCGGTTCATTTTTATCGCCCATATGACTATCTAGGCGGCAAAATCGCTTCACAGGAACCGGACATGACCACCCACGCCACCCGTATGCTCATCCTCGGCTCAGGCCCGGCCGGGCTGTCCGCCGCAATCTATGGCGCACGCGCGGGGATGCAGCCGATCGTGGTGCAGGGCATCCAGCCCGGCGGCCAGCTGACCACCACCACGGACGTCGAGAATTATCCCGGCTTTGCGGACGTCATCCAGGGCCCCTGGCTGATGGAGCAGATGCAGAAACAGGCCGAGCATGTCGGCGCGCGGATGATGTGGGACACGATCACCCAGGTCGACCTGACCAACCGCCCGTTCCGCCTGATCGGCGACGGCGGCGACGTGTATGAGGGCGACGTGCTGGTCATCGCGACGGGCGCGCAGGCCAAGTGGCTGGGCCTGGACAGCGAGGAGGCGATGAAGGGCAAGGGCGTGTCGGCCTGTGCGACCTGCGACGGCTTCTTCTATCGCGGCAAGAAGGTCGCGGTGATCGGCGGCGGCAACACCGCGGTCGAGGAGGCCCTCTACCTGACCAACCATTCCGACGACGTGACGCTGATCCACCGCCGCGACTCCCTGCGCGCCGAGCGCATCCTGCAGGAGCGGCTGTTCGCGCATCCGAACGTGACGGTGCTGTGGAACAAGGAAGTGCGCGAATTCGTCGACGGCGGTGGCAATGCCGGGCTGGTGGCGCTCGACCTGCTCGATACGGTGACCGGCGAGCATAGCCGCCTGGACGTGGACGGCGGCTTCGTCGCGATCGGCCACCATCCGGCGACCGAGCTGTTCCGCGGCCATCTGGAGCTCGACTCCGACGGTTACATCGCGGTCGAGACGGGTTCGACCCGCACCAACGTGCCGGGCGTCTTCGCGTGCGGTGACGTGGCGGACAAGGTCTACCGCCAGGCGGTGACGGCGGCGGGTACGGGCTGCATGGCCGCACTCGACGCCGAACGGTTCCTTGCGGCGGCCGAGTTCGAGGATCTGGCCAAGGCGGCGGAGTAAAATCCTCCCCGGAACGGGGAGGGGGACCACCGCATAGCGGTGGTGGAGGGGGCGTGCCGCACGGGACGGCCTATGGGGAAGCCCCCCTCCGTCAGCCCTTCGGGCTGCCACCTCCCCGTGCCGGGGAGGATCTTGCAATCAACTCAACCGGTCGATCGCCTCCGGCGTCAATGACCCCGGAACGATCATCACCGGCACCGGCAGCGCGCCGGCATCGGTGCCGGAGAAATGGCTCACCAGCTTGCCCGGCGCACCGCTGGCGGCGGCGCCCAGAACCAGTGCGGCAATGTCCGGATTGTCCGCGATGATCTCGCGGATCACCTTGGGCGCGTCGCCCTCGCGCACCGTGATCGACGGGCGCAGGCCTGATTCGTCCAGGATCGTGCCCGCCGCACTGGCGAGCAGCGCCTCGGCCTGTTGCCGCGCCTCGTCCTCGATCGTCGCCTGCACGCCGCCGAACGCGATGAATTCCTGCGGCGGCAGCACGGTCAGGATTTCGATGCCGCCGCCCGTCTTCACCGCGCGTCTCGCAGCGAAGCGCAAGGCGATCCGCGATTCCGGACTGTCGTCGATCACGACCAGATAGATACGCATGATGGCCCCCCAATTTGTATCGAATGGATGCCGTTACATAGTATTTCATGCAAGGCCATGACTTGACCGAGCGCAATTCGGGCGCAAGAGACGGGCCGCTACGGAATTGGTTTGCCCCGAGAGGACCTCCATGTCGATCGAGATCAAGATGCCCGCGCTGTCGCCGACCATGGAGGAAGGCACGCTGGCCAAATGGCTGGTGAAGGAAGGGGACACGGTAAAGTCCGGCGATATCATGGCCGAGATCGAAACCGACAAGGCCACGATGGAATTCGAGGCGGTGGACGAAGGCGTGATCGCCAAGATCCTGGTCGCCGAAGGCTCCGACAACGTAAAGGTCGGCACCGTCATCGCGATCCTGGCCGAAGAGGGCGAGGATGCTTCGTCGGTCCAGGCTCCCACCAAGTCGGAAACCCCGGCCCCGGCCAACCCCATGCCGACCGACCCCGCCGATCCCAACAAGACGGGCAGCGAAGCCAAGCCCGTCGAGCGTACGGTCGAACAGGCCGAGGATCACGGCAAGCCCGCCGATTCGGGCAAGCAGGCCTCTAATGGCGGCCGCGCGATTGCCAGCCCGCTGGCGCGCCGCATCGCCTCGCAAAAGGGCCTGGACCTGTCGTCGGTGACCGGCTCGGGCCCGAACGGCCGCATCGTCAAGGTCGACGTCGAGAATGCGCAGCCCGGCCAGGCCAAGGTCGCCGCGCCTGCCGCGACCGCATCGGCTTCGGTGGAAACCGCCGCCGCGCCTGCCGCTGCTTCCAAGCCCGCCCAGGTGCCGGATATCCCGCACGAGGCGTCGAAGCTGTCGAACATGCGCAAGACGATCGCGCGTCGCCTGACCGAATCGAAGCAGCAGGTTCCGCACATCTACCTGACGGTGGATATCCGCCTCGACGCGCTGCTGAAGCTGCGTGGCGAGCTGAACGCCGGTCTGGAATCGCGTGGCGTGAAGCTGTCGGTAAACGACATGCTGATCAAGGCGCTGGGCGTCGCGCTGATGGCGGTGCCGAAGTGCAACGTCATGTTCACGCCGGACCAGCTGATCAGCTTCAAGCGTGCCGATATCTCGGTCGCGGTGTCGACGCCTGCGGGCCTGATCACCCCGATCGTGTCGGAGGCCGATACGCGCTCGCTGTCGTCCATCTCGACCACGATGAAGGACCTGGCGACCCGCGCCCGCGACAACAAGCTGCAGCCGCATGAATTCCAGGGCGGCACCGCCTCGATCTCGAACATGGGCATGTTCGGCATCAAGCAGTTCGAGGCGGTCATCAACCCGCCGCAGGGCATGATCCTGGCGATCGGCGCGGGCGAGAAGCGCCCCTATATCGTCGACGACCAGCTGGGCGTGGCCACCGTCATGTCGGCGACCGGCAGTTTCGACCACCGCGCCATCGACGGGGCCGACGGCGCCGAGCTGATGAAGGTGTTCAAGGAACTGGTCGAGCGTCCGCTGGCGATGCTGGCCTGACAAGCTGAGGGGCGGGGGCCATGCGGGTTCGGACCGAGCTGTTCTATATCGGCCTGGGGCTGGTGGCGGCGCTCGTCATGACCTGGGCCGCCGCCTGGGCCTATCCCCTCGCGCGCACTGAAATCTGGTGGTGCGGCGCGGGGGCCGCGATCGCGACGGTGGCGATGGGCCTCGGCCCGCTACACCGCGCGCGTATCGCCGACCGCATGGCACGGAGGCATTCGGAACAATGAGCACGCTTCCCGATCTGGACCCCACGATCCGCGTCACCGCCATGCCGGGGGACGCCAATCCTTATGGCGATATCTTCGGCGGCTGGCTGATGGGCCAGATGGACCTGGCGGCAGGCTCGGTGGCGTCGCGCCATTCGGGCGGCCGCGCGGTCACGATCGCGGCGGAGGGGATGAAGTTCCACGCCCCCGTGCTCGTGGGTGACGAGGTGTCGGTCTATGCGACCCTGGTCCATGTCGGCAACACGTCGATGACGATCGAGGTCGAGGCCTGGCGCCGCGCCCGCCACATGGAAGACGCGACCAAGGTGACGCAGGCGCGCTTCGTGTTCGTCGCGACCGACAAGGATCGCAAGCCGCGCACCGTTCCGCCGATGGCTCCGGCACAAGACTAATCGACATTCTCCGGGGGCTGGCCCCCGCGCACCGTCAAGGCGCGTGTTCAGAAGGAAGAGCAAAGTGGCTGACACTTACGACCTTATCGTCCTCGGCTCGGGTCCCGGCGGCTATGTCGCGGCGATCCGCGCGAGCCAGCTTGGCCTGAAGGTCGCGATCGTCGAGCGCGAGCGGCTGGGCGGTATCTGCCTCAACTGGGGCTGTATCCCGACCAAGGCGCTGCTGCGCTCGGCCGAGGTCTATCATTACATGACCCACGCCGCGCAATACGGCCTGTCGGTCGAGAAGCCCTCGTTCAGCCTCGACAAGGTGGTCGATCGCAGCCGCAAGGTGGCGGGCCAGCTCAATGCGGGCGTCAAGGGCCTGATGAAGAAGAACAAGGTCGCCGTCCATGAGGGCGTCGGCACGATCACCGGAAAGGGCAAGCTGTCGGTCGTCCAGGGCGACAAGACCACCGAGCTGACGGCCAAGCACATCATCGTCGCGACCGGCGCGCGCGCCCGCGACCTGCCTTTTGCCAAGGCGGACGGCGAGCGTATCTGGACCTATCGCCATGCGATGGTGCCGCCCGCCATGCCGACCAAGCTGCTGGTCATCGGCTCGGGCGCGATCGGCGTCGAGTTCGCGAGCTTCTACAACGACATGGGCGCGGAAGTGACCATCGTCGAGATGCTCGACCGGATCATGCCGGTCGAGGACGCCGAAGTCAGCGAGTTCATGACCAAGCAGCTGACCAAGTTCGGCATGACCATCAAGACCAAGACCGGCCTTGAGAAGCTGGAGGCGACCGCATCGGGCGTGAAGGCCGCGATGAAGGGCCCCGACGGCAAGGTCGAGACGGCCGAGTTCAGCCATGCGATCGTCGCCATCGGCATCGTCCCCAACACCGAGAATATCGGTCTGGACAAGCTGGGCATCGAAACCGATCGCGGCCACATCAAGACCGACGGCTATGGCCGCACGAACGTCGACGGCATCTGGGCGATCGGCGACGTGACCGGCGCGCCCTGGCTGGCGCACAAGGCGAGCCATGAGGGCGTGATCGCGGCAGAGGCCATCGCACAGGCGCTGGGCAACAAGGATGTCCACCCGCATGCGATGGACAAGGGCAACATCCCGGGCTGCACCTATTCGCGTCCGCAGGTCGCCAGCGTCGGCCTGACCGAGGCCAAGGCCAAGGAAGCGGGCTACGAGGTGAAGGTCGGCAAGTTCCCCTTCATCGGCAATGGCAAGGCGATCGCGCTGGGCGAGGCGGAAGGCTTCGTGAAGACGGTGTTCGATGCCAAGACCGGCGAACTGCTGGGCGCGCACATGGTCGGCGCGGAAGTGACCGAGATGATCCAGGGCTATGTCGTCGCCCGCCAGCTGGAGACGACCGAGGCCGAGCTGATGGAAACGGTGTTCGCGCACCCGACCATCTCGGAATCGATGCACGAGTCGGTGCTGGCCGCCTATGGGCGCGCGCTGCACATCTGATTTTTTCGACCGGATGATGGGAAGGGGCTCGCGGATGCGGGCCCCTTTTTTCGTTGGGGGAGCCCCTTGGCCTTCGACGTCGCTCAGGCTGAACGAAGTGAGGGAATGGTGCCACCTCCGAACATCCGTTCAGCCTGAGCGAAGTCGAAGGCCACGCCTCACCCCTTGCCTAACAGCGTCGCGATCACCGTCCCGCTGTCCCGCAGCTCGGCGAAATCCGCCGCCAGCAACCCCATCGTCACGTTGAAGATGGTCTGTGCGTCGAGGCCGGCAGAGGGCAGATCGAACCCGATGACCGCGTCGGTCACCAAGGTCACCCGAAACCCCAGATCGCACGCCGACCGTACCGTCGAGTTGACGCAGAACCCCGCCACGGCACCAACTACGACCAGATGCGCGATGCCTCGCCCCCGCAGATGCGCCGCCAGTTCGGTGCTGGGAAAGGCAGAAGAGGTCGTCTTTACAAACACCGCTTCGCCGGGCCTGTCCACCGCGCAGGCCATTGGTGCATGACCGGGAGCGTCGATATGCATGGGCGAGACGGGATCGGTATCTTCATGACGGACGTGGATCACCGGGTGGCCCGCATCACGGAAGGCGGTTGCCAGCACTTGAATCGCGATGGGGGCATCCGAATTGACGCACTGGCGACCCGTGTCGATCCGATGCTGCATCTCCATCTGCATGTCGATGATGACAAGTGCCGTGCCGTCGCCCATGATTTCCCCCGTCTTATTCATTCTGATTAGGCGTTGCTCGAGGCCTTGGCCATATCCGGGCAGGGCGAGGGGGGGAATGAGTGACATCCATGCCCGCATCATCGCATCGGCGGCCAAGGCCGCGCTCGCATCGATCGGTTTCCGGCGGCAGGGGCGCTCACGTCTGTGGCTGGCGGATCGGGGATGGTGGGTGAACGTCGTTGAGTTCACTCCCGGCCGCTGGTCGCGCTCGGTATCGCTGGCGAACGCGGCGCATTGGAACTGGACGGGTACGGATTTCTTGAGTTTCGATGTGGCGGTACCGTCGCCCCATCATGCCGATTTCGAATCGGAGCAGATGTTTCATGAGGCCTGCACGCGCATCGCCGATGCCGCGCGACGGGCCGCGCTGGCGTTGGACGCCCGCTTTCCCGATTTCCAGGCCGCCGCAGATTTCGTGATCGCGGAGGCGCAAAGTTCGCCCGACAGGATGGGGCCGAGTTGGTGGGGCTATAAGGCCGCGATCGCTGCAGCGTTGACGGGGCGGCCAGAACAGGCGGCATGGTTCTTCGATCGGTTGACCGATCCACGGGTCACCGTGCGGGCCCGGAACTTGCGGCCGTTGCTCGCTCAGCCCGAGGCATTCCGCCAAGCGATCCAGGCGTTTGTCGGACAGGAGCGCCAGAGGCTGATGCTACCGCCGCTCGATACATCTCCCTTTTAAGGACGCTCGTGCGGGGCAGGGCAGCGCATTCCGCTTGCGAAACGGATCGCTTTGGCGGCATCGCTTGCTGGCCCATGACCCGAGCCCATAGCCACCGCCTGCGCATCATCGTCGCCACGCTGGTCCTGTTCGGGCTGAGCCTGATCATCTTCGCGCCCGGCTATGTCGAGTATGACAGTGTCGGCCAATATGCGCAGGTCCTGAGCGGCGACTATGACGACTGGCATCCGCCGATCATGGCGCGGCTTTGGTCGCTGTTCGCCGGGCATGGGGCCGGGCCGATGCTGGCGGTGCAGCTTGGCGGCTGGTGGCTGGGGCTGGGCGGCATCGCGGCGGGGATCGTCGACCAGCGGCCACGCGCGGCGTTGCTGGTGCTGGCGATCGGGCTGGTGCCGCCCTGGCTGGGCTGGCAGGTCGCGATCCTGAAGGATGCGCAGATGACCGGCGCGACGCTGGCGGCGGTCGGGATCGTCGGCTGGTGGCGGTTGCGGGGGGAAAGGGTGCCCCCGGCCGCGTGGTGCGTCGCCGCGTTGCTGCTGACCTATGCCGCGCTGGTCCGGGCCAATGCGATCTTTGCCGTCGCACCGCTCGTCGCCCTGCTGGTCGCGACACGATGGTCGGTTCGGATCGCGATCACCGTCGCGCTGACGCTCGTCACGCTCGCGCTGTCGCCGATCGTCAATCACCGCCTGCTGGGTGCGCGCGACAGCGGTGTGGCGCGCACCCAGGCGCTCTACGATCTGGCGGGCATCGCGACGCGGGTGCCCTATGATCCCCGGCTGGGCTTTTCCCCGGCCGAGGTGGCGGAGATGCGGGAGCGGCACTGCGTCAAGCCATTCTTCTGGGATGCGCTGGGCGAGCCGAACCTCTGCGGCACGTCGCTGAAACGGTTCGAGACGATGGCCCCCGGCACACTCTATGCGCGGCTGGCCCCGGCCATCCTGCATCATCCGGTCGCCTATGCCGAACAGCGATTGGCGCATGTCAACTCGACCTGGCGGCTCTGGGTGCCGTCGCGCTGGCCCAATGCCGTGCCGCCGCAGAGCAGCGAACCCAATGACCTGCATCTCGGCCAGCCGGGCCGCGTCGCGCTGGCGTGGCAGCGTATGGCCGGGCCATGGGTCGACATGCCCGTCATGTGGCCGATCGTCTGGCTGATCCTGGCGGCGGGCGGCCTGGCGGTCACGCGCGGACGCGGGCTGGCGGGCGCGCTGTTCGGCTCGGTGCTGGGGCTCGAGGCGAGCTTCCTGGTCATCAGCGTGGCGTCCGATTTCCGATATCACCTCTGGCCCGTCATGGCCTGCGCGCTGGGGCTGGTGCTGGCCAAGCCATGGACGGGCGAGCGGTGGATCGTGCGGGCAGCGGGGGGCGTGCTGCTGTTGGCGGTGATCCTGGGCGGGGTCGCGCGAGTGACCTTGCCGGTGCCGCCGCAAAGCTATGAGGCGATGCTCGGTTGAACCTGAAATCGTGCGGCCGGCGTTGATGGCCCGGAAAGGAGCCGTCCATGGCCGAGGATTACGATCAGATTTACACCGATTTCCAGGAGGCCGTGAACATGGCCCCCGCCACGCTGGAAAAGTTTCTGGACACCGACGAGTCGAAGGATGTCGGCCAGAAAAAGGGCGGCTTGGACGAGAGCGTTGGGCATGAGTCTGGCCGCAAGATCGTCGCGATCAAGCGCAAGAAGAAGGCGGACCTGACCGAGGACGACTATGCGCATATGAAGAAGGTCGTCGGCTATGTGCACCGCCATCTGAAGCAGGGCGGGCCGGACAAGGATGTCGAACACTCGCCGTGGCGCTATTCGTTGATGAACTGGGGGCATGATCCGTTGAAGGATTGAGGGGCGGGCGGGGGCTGCTCCGTTCCGTCTGGAGCGACGTCGGAGGTCATGAATGTTTGGCCGCCTCGCTACACTTCACCACCCCGGCCTCCGCCGGGGTGGCAAATAGCGGATGAGGACGGTCCGTGGCGTCTGGTGTCGCCTGGGCGGAGTGGAGACTGGCGGCAATGAAAAAGGGCCCGGTCTTTCGACCGAGCCCCTTCCTCATTCAAATTCGAAAGATCAGGCCGCGACGTCGTACGGCTTGATCTCACCCGCCAGGTACAGGTTGCGGGCCTTCGCGCGGCTCAGCTTGCCCGAGCTGGTGCGCGGAAGGGTACGCGGCGGGATCAGTTCGATCACGCAGTTCATGCCCGTCACCGCACGCACGCGCTCGCGGATCTCGTCGCGCAGGCGGGCACGTTCCTCGTCATCCGAGCTGCGGCACTGGACCAGCACGGCGGGGGTTTCCTCGCCGCCCGGCGTGGTGATCGCGAAGGCGGCAATGTCGCCCGCCTTGAAGCCCGGCAGCTGCTCGACCGCCCATTCAATGTCCTGCGGCCAGTGATTGCGGCCGTTGACGATGATCATGTCCTTGGCGCGGCCGACGATGTAGATATAGCCCTTCGACATGTAGCCCATGTCGCCGGTGTCGAGCCAGCCATCCACCAGGCAGGCATCGGTCGCGGCTTGGTCGCGGAAATAGCCGACCATGACCGACGGGCCCTTGCACCACACCTTGCCGATCGCTCCGTCGGGGAGCGGCGTGCCGTCCTCTTCGCGGATCTCGATCACCATGTCGCGCGCGGGCTTGCCGCAGTTGACGATGGCGCGGAAACGCTGCGGCCGGTCGGTGCCCTGCGCGCCGCCCGACAGCTGGGTTTCCTCGACCAGCTCGACGCGGATGCCTTCGCCCGGCGGCATGATCGACACCGCCAGCGTCGCCTCGGCCAAGCCATAGGATGGAAGGAAGGCGGTGGCCGGGAAGCCCGCATCGGCAAAGGCGTCGACGAAGCTCTGCATCACGTCGGGGCGGATCATGTCCGCGCCATTGCCCGCGATGCGCCAGCGTGACAGGTCGAAGCGGTCCGACGCCTTGGTCTGCGACGAGATGCGACGCGCGCAGATGTCATAACCGAAGGTCGGCGAATAGCTGACCGAAGTACCCGCATTGCGGCTGATCATGTCCAGCCACGCCAGCGGCCGGCGCGCGAAATCCTCGGTCTTTAGATAGTCGGTCGACACTTGGTTGGCGACCGGCGACAGGAAGCAGCCGACCAGGCCCATGTCGTGATACCAGGGCAGCCACGAGACGCAGCGGTCGCTTTCCTGGATCTTCATGCCATGGCTGTGCGCGGCCAGGTTGTTCAGCAGCGCATGGTGGGTGATCGCCACGCCATGCGGGAAACGGGTCGAGCCGCTGGAATATTGCAGATAGGCGATCGCTTCGGGATCGGCCTGCGGCAGTTCCACTTCGGGTGCCTCGCGCGTTGCGAAGCTGGCCCAGTCGATCCCCTCGACGCCCGCGGCCTCGGCGGCGGCACCCGCCATCTGGGCCAGCTCGGGCGGGTAGATCAGCATCTTGGGGTCGCAGCTGGCCAACTGGACGCGAAGCTGCTCGATATAGCTGTCACGCCCGCCGAACGAGGTCGGCAGCGGCAACGGCACCGGCCAGGCGCCCGCATAGACGACGCCGAAGAACAGCGCGGCGAATTCGGGAACGGTTTCGGCGACCAGCGCGATCCGCTCCTCGGGCTTTACGCCGCTGGCGATCAGGCGGCGGGCGCAGACCAGCGCATCCTCGCGCAGTTCGGAAAAGGGATAGGGGCGCGACAGGGTGCCGCGTGCGTCGTGGAAGTTCAGCCCGCGCGAGCCCGACGCGGCATAGTCCAGCGCTTCGCCCAGCGTATCGAAGTCGGCGAAGCGGCGCGGCAGCGCATCTTCGGTCGGCGTCGCGATGATGGCGCGCGCGTCGTCCTGATGGTGCTCGATCGTCATGGCCTTGCCTTCGTTCCTTATGCTTTTGCGCGCCCGCGGATGTTCGAGCGGGTGCGTGATCGTTTTATGCCGCAGGTACCGGCTTCCCGCGTTCTAATTCCGGTGTCAGTGTGGCACAAACAAGGCGTGTCCGCCGATCGTCGCCCGCCCAAGCCCCTTGACCCCAAATTGCTCGACAATCTCGCGCTGCGTTATGTCGAACGCTTCGCGACGACCGAGGGAAAGCTGGTCGATTACCTGACCCGCAAGCTGCGCGAAAGGGGCTGGGCGGCGGATATCGCACCCGATGCGCAGGGATTGGCCGCGCGGATGGTCGAACTCGGCTATATCGACGATCGCGCCTATGCCGAGGCCAAGGCCGCGTCGCTGGCCAGGCGCGGGTTGGGCGCGCGACGGGTCGCACAGGCGCTACATGCCGCGAGGGTGGGGGCAGAGGATCACGAGGCGATCGCTCCCCAGATGGCCGAGGCGGCGCGCGGGGCCGCACTCGCCTTTGCGCGGCGTAAGCGAATCGGGCCCTATGCCACCGGGGAAGCGGATCGAGCGCTACGCGAAAAGCAGCTCGGCGCGATGTTGCGGGCGGGGCATGGCATGGACCTGTCGCGTCGGATCGTGGCGGCGGCACCCGGCGATATGCTCGACGACGAGGATTTCTGAGCCATTTGCGGCATCTTTTGGCGCCCGAAGGCCCCTTTTGCTGCGTCCGTCCCATCGCGAAGCATCAAAAATGAACGCCGTCGCATTGCGAGTGCGAACAATGATGCTAGCAATAGGGCCAAGGGTGCGATGATGCTGGATGAAACGCCAAGTACAGGGGGCGGCATCGACGGCGAAACGGCGGATAGCGCCGTGGGGCTGGCGGGGGTCGTAAAATGGTTCGACGTGACGCGGGGCTTCGGCTTCGTGGTCGCGGACGATCCGTCATACGGGGACGTGCTGGTGCACTTCACCGTATTGCAGGCGCATGGGCGACGCAGCCTGCCCGAGGGGGCACGGGTCACGCTGACCGCGATGCGCAGCGGGCGCGGTTACCAGGCGCGCGAGGTGATCGCGATCGACCTGACCCATGCCGTGCCCGAACAGCCGCGCCGCCCGCGATCACCCGACCGGGTCGATCCGGTCGCGCTGGTCGATGCGGCGGGTACGCCCGAATCGGTATCGGTCAAATGGTTCAACCGGCTGAAGGGCTATGGCTTCCTGCTGCGCGATCGCGACGGGGCGGATATCTTCGTGCATATGGAAACCCTGCGGCGCGGCGGTATCCTGGAGGTGGAGCCGGGCCAGCCGCTGGCCGCCCGGATCGTCGACGGGCCCAAGGGGCCGTTGGCGGTGATCGTGACGGAGCAGGGCGCATCATGACGAAGACGGGCTGGGGGATCGCCGCGACGGCGCTCGCACTGGCGGCCACCGGACTGTCCGGCTGCTCGGGCGGCGGGGCCACGACGGAGCAGGCGAGCAAGACCGCAGCCGAAACCGTGCCGGTGACCATCACCACCGCGCAGGGCAAACATGTCTTCAAGGTAGAGCGGGCGCGCACCGCTGCGGAGCAGGAACAGGGGCTGATGTACCGCACCGACCTGACGCCCGATGGCGGCATGCTGTTCGCGCCCTATCCCCCCGAAGGCGGTGGCGCGCGCGAGGCGAGTTTCTGGATGAAGAACACCCCGACTTCGCTCGACATCCTGTTCCTGCGCGCCGACGGTACGATCGCGCGCATCGCCGAGAACACCGCGCCCTTCAGCCAGACTCCGATCCCCTCCGACGAACCGGTCGCCGCCGTGCTGGAACTGGTCGGCGGGCGTTCGGCGGAGTTGGGCATCTCGGAAGGCGATTCGGTTTCCTGGCCGAAATGATGCCGTCGGGGGGGGGGGAGTGGGAATAGCCCTCTAATCCCCGGCAAGTGACAGCCAATGCGATCTGAACCAAGCTTCTCCCCTCCCGCATGCGGGAGGGGATGGGGGAGGGTGGTGTCTCATAGAGACCACCGCTTGCGGCATCACCCCCATATCGCCACGCCCACACGAACGCGGTTGAAGGCTGGCGAGAGCCGGGCTACACGGCGCGGCATGGGCATCAACCTCAATCCCTTCACCTGGTGGAACGGCGCCACCATCGGCACCTGGTTCGGTCTGCGCGGCAAGGCGCAGGTGGGCGAGGACGCACATGGCAACGTCTATTATGAGGGCGGTGTCGACACCGCCGGTCGCGCGCGTCGCTGGGTGATCTACAACGGCTCGAACGATGCCAGCCGGGTTCCGGCGGAGTGGTTCAGCTGGCTGCATCATCAGGTCGATGACGTGCCCGACCGCTCGCTGCCGCCGCGCCGTGCGTGGCAGAAGCCCGCCATTCCCAACATGACCGGCACGGCCATGGCCTATCGTCCGTCGGGCGCGCTGGAAAAGGGTGGCCAGCGTCAGGCCGCGACCGGCGATTATGAAGCCTGGACGCCGGAGGGGTGAAGGCCGCACGCTGGCTGGCCGGGGTGACGCTGGCCGCAGCGCTCGGTGTCGGTGGCTGGTTCGGCTATCACGCGCTGAGCGACAAGGGCGGCCAGGACACGGCCGAATCGGCGGTCAGCCAGATCCTGCCCGATCGTCCCGGCGCGGCGTCGGGTATCGAATCGGTCGATGGTGCCCAAGCGGCGCTGCCCAGCGGGGGTACGCCGATGGCCGAGCGGGTCGCGGTGATCGGCCTGCTCAACAAGCGCAACGGCGTATCGCGTGACCTGACGCTGAAACCCGGCCAGGCGATCCGCGTCGGCGATGTCGTCGTGCGTCTGCGCGCCTGCGAAAAGACCGCCTCCTGGGAGGCCGAGCAGTTGACCGGTGCCTTCGTGCAGATGGACGTGCGCGGCGCGGATCAGCATTGGAAGCGCGTATTCTCGGGCTGGCTGTACAAGGAGCGTCCGGCACTCAACGTCGTGCTGCACCCGGTCTATGACGTCTGGGCCAAGAGCTGCACGATGTCCTGGCCGGAAACCGGGCCGGAGACGGTCCCCGCGTCCGTTCCCGGCCCCGCGCCCAAGCGGTCGAGCGCGGCGAAGTCGCCGGGTGCCGAGGCTCCTGCCGCCGACGTCCCCGGCGCGACCACGCCCGCCAATGCGTCGGACAACAGCGCGACATAGGCCTCGCGCCCGATTTCAATCGCCCCCATGGTCGAGAGATGCGGCGTCTGGAACTGGCAGTCGAGCAGGGTGTAGCCGCCGACGCGCAGCCGGGCGGCAAGCCAGGTCAGCGCCACCTTCGATGCGTCGGTCCGGCGGCTGACCATCGATTCGCCGAAAAAGGCGCGGCCCAGCGCCAGGCCGTACAGGCCGCCGACCAGTTCATCCCCGTCCCAGCACTCGACCGAATGGGCAAAACCCATGTCGAACAGGTCGATGAACACCCGCTCGATCGCATAGTTGATCCAGGTCTCCGGCCGATCCGGAACACTTTCCGCACAGAGCCGGATGATCGATTCGAACGCGGTGTCGGCGGTCACGCGGAACCGGTCGCGGGCCACGGTCTTGCGCAGCGAGCGCGACAGGTGAAGCCCGTCGAGCGGCAGGATCGCACGCTTGCGCGGCTCGACCCAATAGACATGGTCGGTGTCGCGCGTATCGGCCATCGGAAAGACGCCGACGGCATAGGCCCCGAGCACCAGATGCGGGGTCAGCCGTTCGACGGCACCGGGCTCGTCGCGCCGGCTCATCCCCCGGCCAGGCGCCGCTCGACGGCGCGCCACAACTCGGCATAGGCGTTCGCGGCGCTGCTGCGCGGCGCGAAGGCGCCGACAGGCGCGCGATGCTCGCCCATCGTCTCGACCAGGCTGGCCATCGGGATGACTGGCCAGTTGGGATTGGCGGCCAGCGCCTCGGCATGGAGGCGGCGGCGGCGATCGACCATGACGTGCACCGGCAACAGGGGAACGCGGCCCCGGACATGGCCATCCACCACCTCCAGCGCGCGGGTGGCGAGCGCGGAGGGGACCACCGGCACCACGACCAGGTCGACGGCGCGCAACACCTGCTCGGTCGTTTCGGTCAGGCCCGGCGGACAGTCGAGGATTACGGTGTCATAATCGTCCAGCCCTTCGATCAGCTTGCCTAACCGCTTCTTCTTGTCGAGTTCGTGGAACAGATGGTCGAGCCCGCGCAGCGAATCGTCCGCGCCGACCAGCGACAAACGAGGGATGGCGGTCGGGCGGATCAGCCGGTCGACCGCGATATCGCGCGAGAACATCGCGTGGGCGCGGTCACCGGGGGCGGGGCCGCCCAGCAGCCAGGTGGAGGCGGCCTGGGGGTCGAGGTCCCAGAGCAGCGTGCGACGCGCGCACAGGCTGGCGGCGCACCAGGCCAGGTTGACCGCCATGCTGGTCTTTCCCACGCCGCCCTTCAGGCTGTAGATCGCGATTGCGGCCACGACGCCGTTCAACCTCCCTGTTCGCCCCTGCGGAACATCGCGCTCCACGAAAAAGGCCGACGGGAGATATCCCCGCCGGCCGGTTTTCGATCAAGTCCTTATCGTGCGTCAACCGGTGGCCCGGCCGCGATAAGGCGAATCTGACGCTACGAAATCAGATGTGACAGACCTGCGCGGCCTTGGTCGGCGTGGTCAGGGTGATCGACTTCTCGTTGCCGGTCATCTTCCAGCCGCCCTCGGCGGTCAGGGGCTCGCCGGCGGCCGGGGCCTTCAGCACGACGGGCGTGTCGCCTTCCTTCAGGCGGACATTGGCCTGCTTGTCACCCTGGAAGAAGGTGACGAGGGCCAGGCTGTTGTCCTTGCAACGGAAGCTCTTCTCCGCCTTGATGGCGGGCGGCAGCTCGACCGGTGCGCGGTTGGCGAGGACGTTGGCCATGGGATCGGGGTTGATGTCGACAACCTCGGGCTGGCTGGGCTTGGAATTGCAGGCTGCCAGGGCGAGCAGCGGTGCGGCGATCAGGACTGGGAGGAGGCTCTTCATAGCGGTTGAGTGCTTCGCAAATGCAGCAACCCGGCGTCAAGCATGACCTGCACGTCACGGCGTCCATGTCCAACATTTACGCGACGGATTGACGTGCAGAGGGTAGCGCTATCGCGTGGGGTGTTGCCCGCGCTTGCCGCCCCCCAAGCAAGGCTTTGCTTGCCCGAAAGCGGGGCAGGGGCCATCTAGCGGGCATGGAAGTGATCTCCGACACGCTGGCCCTGATCGGCAACACCCCGCTCGTTCGCCTGAAGGGGCCGAGCGAGGCCACGGGCTGCGACATTTACGGCAAGTGCGAATTTGCCAATCCCGGCGCGAGCGTCAAGGATCGCGCCGCCCTGTTCATCGTCGAGGATGCCGAGGCGCGGGGGCTGCTGCGCCCCGGCGGCACGATCGTCGAGGGGACGGCGGGCAATACGGGCATCGGTCTGGCGCTGGTCGCCAATGCCAAGGGTTATCGCACGATCATCGTCATGCCCGAGACGCAGAGCCGGGAGAAGATGGACACGCTGCGCGCGCTGGGGGCCGAACTGGTCCTGGTGCCCGCCGCGCCCTATTCCAGCCCCTGCCATTTCGTCCACACCTCGCGCCGGATCGCCGAGGAAACCGAGAATGCCATCTGGGCCAACCAGTTCGACAATATCGCCAACCGGCGTGCGCATATCGTCGGTACGGCGGAAGAGATCTGGAACCAGATGGGTGGTCGGATCGACGGCTTCACCTGCGCGGCCGGGACCGGCGGCACGCTGGCCGGGGTCGGCCTGGGTCTGAAGGCGCACGACGAATCGGTGACGATCGCGCTCAGCGATCCGCACGGCGCGGCGCTGTACGACTATTACGCGCATGGCGAGCTGAAGTCGGAAGGGTCTTCGGTCGCCGAGGGAATCGGTCAGGGGCGGATCACCGCCAACCTTGAAGGTGCGCCGATCGATACCCAATTCCGTCTCTCGGACGCCGAGGGTTGGTACTGGGTCCAGCGTTTGTTGAGCGAGGAGGGCCTGTGCCTGGGCCTGTCTTCGGGCATCAACGTCGCGGGCGCGGTGGCGCTGGCAAAGGCTTTGGGGCCCGACAAACGTATCGCAACCATTTTGTGCGATACCGGGTTTCGCTACCTCTCCACGCTCCACAATCCGGAGTGGCGGGCCGAGAAGGGGCTATAGGCGCGACGTTGCCCTGCGCCAGAGGTCGACAGGACGCCGTGCGCAGGATAGTAACGCTTCATCCCATGAAATCGCCCGACCATCATCATATCATGCAGCGTGTCAAAGTCGGCATGATCGGCCTTGCCGCGGTGATCCTGTTGATCGGCATCGCCAGCACGATTCTGGGATCGCTCAACCGAGACGAACCGCCCGCAGCTGCGGCTGCCGCGGCGCAGGCCAATATGGTCGCGGACATGACTGCGACCAACACCGCCACCCCGTCGGTCAGCGAACCACTGGCCGAATTGGGCGTTGCGCCCGCCCCGGTGAACAGCCAGGCCCCTGCCGCACCTGCGCGCTGAGTATAGGCGAAGTGGGCAGGAAACGCCGGCCGGGGCGGTTTTCTTGTCAGACATGGCAAGACTGCGGAACCAAGTCCGAAACGGCCTTTTTGCTTAATAAAAATTAAGTTTGCTCTGATCGCTTTTGCCGTCGTTCGTGCCAGGGAAATCCGGGGACGGGCGATCGGGCATGGCGGATTTCCGACATTTTCAAGGACTCCGGCGCGTGCGCATTCCCGAGATGCGGCCAGTGGTTCGTCGCATAACTGCCGATTCTGGGGACGTTTCCCCGATCATCCCCAAAAATCCCGTTGCCTCCCGGTTCCACTGTCGGTAAACCAAATCCAACAGAGGGGCAGGCTCACTGTTGACCAGGAATGGTCGGAATGCGGCGATGGTCGGATTCCGAGACGGTGAGGCCTTGCGCGCCATGTGCGAGGTTGGCGTGTCCGATAGGGGTTTGTATCAGGGAAGTGGCATTGGCCTTGTCGACGACAAGGGTCGCGTTGCCATTCCCAATGCGCTCCGATCCACGCTGGCTCAAAATGCGCCGCGCCCCGACGGAAAAGATGGCGGGACCATCATCATCGCTGTCCATGAAACCGAGCGCTGCCTGATCGCGTATGACCCGGGTTATGTTGCCGTGCTGAAACAGGAACTGGACGCGCGGACCGAGATGTCGCGTGGGCCGGACGGCCGTATCGACTATAATATCAAGCGCGATCTGGCGAATGGCGAGGCCGTGCCTTTCGACGGGTCGGGCCGTTTTATCATGCCGGGCTTCCCGCGCTTTCACGCGGGGATCGCGGGGCACGCCTTTTTCTGGGGCACGTTCGACTATATCGAAATCTGGGATCCCAAGACGCTGGTCGACACCCCCGGCCTGCCCGCAAAGATGATCTCGGCGGCGCGTTTCCACTGCCAGGAAAAGGGCATCGCCTTGTGAGTGCTGCCCCGAACGACGCCCCGCACATTCCCGTCCTGCTTGACGAAGTCCTCGACGCGCTCGCCATCGCCCCCGGTGAGACGCATGTCGACGGCACGTTCGGCGCGGGTGGCTATACCCGCGCCATGCTGGGCCGGGGCGCGAAAGTCATCGCCTTCGACCGCGATCCCGACGCGATCGCCAATGGCCAGCCGCTGGTCGCCGCCGAGCCGGGGCTGACCTTGGTCCACCGCGAGTTTTCCGGCCTTGATCAGGAACTCGACGCCCGTGTCGACGGCGTGGTGTTGGACATCGGGGTGTCCTCGATGCAGCTCGACCAGGCGGAGCGCGGCTTTTCCTTCCAGGGTGACGGTCCGCTCGACATGCGCATGGCGCAGGCGGGCGAGTCGGCGGCCGATTTCCTGAACACCGCCGACGAAGCCGCGATCGCCGACGTCCTCTATCACTATGGCGAGGAGCCGCGCTCGCGCCGCGTCGCGCAGGCGATCGTCGCCGCGCGGCCGTTGACCCGTACCGGCGAACTGGCCGCCGTGGTTCGCCGGGCGCTTGGCTACCGTCCGCACGACAAGAAGGATCCGGCGACGCGGACCTTCCAGGCGATCCGCATCCATGTGAACCGCGAACTGGACGAACTGGCCGAAGGGCTGGCCGCGGCCGAGCGTGCGTTGAAGCCGGGCGGTCGCCTGGTCGTGGTCACGTTTCACAGTCTGGAAGATCGCATGGTCAAGCGCTTCTTCCGCGAGCGCGCCGGGCAGATGCCGGGCGGGTCGCGCCATATGCCCGAACAGGCGGCGGCGCGGGCAGCCAGCTTTGCCCAGGTCGGCAAGGCGGTGCGCGCGGGCGAGGCGGAGCTGGCCCGCAATCCGCGCGCGCGTTCGGCGACGCTGCGTTTTGCGACGCGTACGGAATCCCCCGCCTGGTCGGTGGGACAGTCTGTGGCAGGGGGACGGGACGGGGCGCCGGGGGGCGAGTTGAGTCAGGAGTTTGGCGTATGACGGCGGCGTATCGGTTCAAGGGGATAGGGTGGTTCGGGAGCTGCGTGGCAGTGGTCCTGGGCTTCTACCTTGTGTCCTTGCAGGTGGCGGCGGAGCGAAAGAAGCTCGACGACGTCAACGCCCGCATCGCCACCGCCCAGCGTGACATTCGCGCGCTGGAGACCGAGTTCGACACCCGCGCCAACCTGGTGCAGCTGGAGAAGTGGAACGGCGACACGCTGGCCCTGACTGCGCCGATCGCCGGGCAGTTCGTGGGTGACGAGGCGCAGCTGGCCTCGCTCGACGTCACGCATGGCCCCGCCGCCGGGACCGTGCAGACCGCCGCGCTGCTGGTGCCGTCGCAGCCCGCTCCGGTCGCTCCCCCCGCCGCCGAAGCCGTCGCCCTCGCCGCCGCCACGACCCCTTCGCCCAAGCCCAACGCACCCGCCCCCGTCGTGCGTCTGGCCAAGGTCGACCTGCCCAAGCCGCAGGTCGTGAAGGCCGTCTCCGAGCATGTCGTCGCCTCCAAGGCGGCCAAGCCCGCCCCGATCGCCACCGTGCGCACCGCCGCCGCCGTGGCGAAGGTCCGGCCGCAGGCGGTGGCGATGCTCGACCGCCAGCTATTGTCCGACACGACGCTGGGCGACATTCTGAAAGGCGCCAAGACCGAATCGCGGCGGCGGCGTTGAGCGTTCTGGTCGCGCGTCCCGTCGGAACGCAGCGTACCGCCGGCCAGCGCCACGCGCTGGTCGCGACGACGCATATGCGTCTGATGATGCTGATGATGCTGTTCGGCGCGGCGGTGCTCGTCGTGATCGGGCGGCTGATGCTGCTGGCGGTGTTCGCCGGACCCGCCGATGCGGCGACGCGGACCGCCACGCTGGCGGCGCGCGGCGATATCGTCGACCGCAACGGCGCGCCGCTGGCCCGCACGATCGACAGCTGGACGATCGCGGTCCATCCGAAGAAGCTGATCGGCGACCCGATGGAGGTCGCCGCGCGCCTGGCCGCGCTGATGCCCGATCGCGGTGACCAGGCCTGGTTCTACAACCAGCTGACCCGCAAGGCGAATTTCGTCTACCTGCAACGCCGCGCCAGTCCCACGCTGGTCGAGCAGGTCAATGCCATCGGCGAGCCCGGCCTGGTCTTCGACCGCGAGACGCAGCGCCTGTACCCGCAATCGGCGCTCGCCGCCCACGCGCTCGGCTTCCTGTCGACCGATGGGCACGGGATGAGCGGCATGGAGCGCGTGCTCGACGAGCGGCTGCTCAACCCGGCGCAGGCGGGCAAGCCCGTCGCGCTGTCGATCGACACCCGCGCGCAGGCCGCGCTGGAGAGCGAACTCGGCCGGGCGATGAACACCTTCTCGGCGCGGGGCGGCGGTGGCATCATCCTGGACGTGCACACCGGCGAGGTGATCGCGATGGTCTCGCTGCCCACCTTCAACCCGAACCGGGTCGGCATGGCGGGCACCGAGGAACTGCGCAACATCACCACGCAGAGCGTGTTCGAGCTGGGGTCGACCTTCAAGCCGATCACCATGGCGGTGGCGATGGAGAACGGCGTCGTCACCTCGATGGCGCGGCGCTTCGATGCGACCCATCCGCTGAAGGTCGGCGGCTATACCATCCATGATGAACAGGGCGACCCCAAGCGCTGGCTGAACATGGCCGAGACGCTGATCTATTCGTCCAACATCGCGACCGCGCGCATCGCCGACGAGATCGGGCCGCAGCGGATGCAGACGATGTTCAAGAAGCTGGGCTTCGATACCAAGCCGGATATCGAGCTGCGGGAAAAGGGCCGTCCGCTGCTGCCGACCTATTGGGCGCGCACGACGACGATGACCACCGCCTATGGCCACGGCATCGCGGTGACGCCGCTGCATCTGGCCTCGGCCTATGCCACTTTGGTCAATGGCGGCATCTGGCGGCCCGCGACGCTGATGAAGGTCGAGCCGGGTCATGGTGCCGCAGGCCGCCGCGTGATCAGCGAGGCGACCAGTGCGCGGATGCGCCAGATGTTGCGCCTGATCGTGATGCGCGGCACGGGACGCAAGGGCGATGCGCCCGGCTACCGTGTGGGGGGCAAGACGGGCACCGCCGAGGCGGCGGTCGCGGGCGGCTATGATCGGTCGCGCAACGTGGCTACCTTTGCGGCGGCGTTCCCGATGGATGCGCCGCGCTATGTGGTGCTGGCGATGCTCGACTCGCCGAAGGGGACGAAGGAGACCGGAGGGTGGAAGACCGCAGCCTGGAACGCGGCCCCGGTGGTGGGACGGACGATCACGCGGGTCGGCGCGATGCTGGGCGTCGTGCCCGACGCCAACAAGGACGTGGACGTATCGGACATCCTGCCGACCCTGTGGCAGGATCCCAAGGCGCCGCCGGTGGATGGACGATAAGGGGCGCGGCATGAAGCTGAACCAACTGGACCATGATATCACGGGCGAGGGCGGCGACGCCCTCGTCTCCGGTTTCGCGATCGACCATCGAAAGGTCGCGCCGGGCACCATCTTCGGCGCGTTCCAGGGCGCGCGGGTGAATGGCGAGGACTTCATCGCCGATGCGGTGCGCAGCGGTGCGGTGGCGGTCGTCGCCCGGCCAGAGGTGCGCGTCGAGGGCGCGGTCCACATCGCCTCGGACGAGCCGCGCGCGGTATTCGCCCGGCTGGCGGCGGCGTTCTTCGCGCCGTTCCCGGCCACCGCCGTGGCGGTGACGGGCACCAACGGCAAGACCTCGACCATCGAGATGACGCGCCAGCTCTGGCGCATGGCGGGGCATCACGCGGCCTCGATCGGCACGCTGGGCGTCACCACCGCCGACGAGCGGACCTATACCGGCCTGACCACGCCCGACGTCGTGACCTTCCTGTCGAACGTCGCCGGGCTGGCGCGCGAGGGCGTCACCCATCTGGCGTTCGAGGCGTCGAGCCATGGCCTGACTCAGTATCGGACCGAGGGACTGGAGGTATCGGCGGCGGCGTTCACCAACCTGTCGCGCGATCACCTCGACTATCATGGCGACATGGGCGCGTATCTGGCGGCCAAGATGCGACTGTTCTCCGAAGTGCTGTCGCCCGAGGGGACGGCGGTCGTCTGGGCCGACGATGTGCATAGCGGCCGGGTGATCGACCTGGCGCGGGCGCGCGGCAACAAGCTGGTGACGGTCGGCACGCGCGGCTCGACGCTGAAGCTGGTCGAGCGGCATCCGACCCTGCTGGGCCAGGGCCTGGTGATCGAGGACGAACACGGCGTCACCCACAAGGTGCAGTTGCCGCTGATCGGCGCCTATCAGGCGGCCAATGCGCTGGTGTCGACCGGGCTGGTGCTGGCGACCGGCGGCGATATCACGACGACGCTGTCCAATCTGGCCCGGTTGCAGCCGGTGCGCGGGCGACTCGAGCGCGCCGCCATCGCGCGGAGCGGCGCGCCGGTCTATGTGGACTATGCCCATACCCCCGACGCGATCGAGGCGGCGATCTCCGCGCTCAAGCCCCATGCGGGCGGGCGGCTGATCGTGGTGCTGGGCGCGGGCGGCGACCGCGATCCGGGCAAGCGCGAGGCGATGGGACAGGTCGCCTCGATGCAGGCCGACCGGGTGATCGTGACCGACGACAACCCCCGCACCGAAGACCCCGCCGCGATCCGTGCGCAGGTGATGCGCGGTGCGACCGGCGCGATCGAGATCGGCGACCGCCGCGCGGCCATCGCGGCCGCCATCGCCGAGGCGGGCGAGCAGGATATCGTCCTGATCGCGGGCAAGGGGCATGAACAGGGCCAGATCGTCGGCGACCTCGTCCTGCCCTTCGACGATGTGACCGTGGCGCGGGAGTGTGCGGCATGACCGTCCAGCATCCGACCAAGACACCGCAGCCACCCCATGCCGACGCCGCCCAGCCCGAGGCGGCGCCGCGTGTCCGCCCCAAGCTGTCGCTCCATTACGGGGCCAAGCCGGGGGGTGAGCGCAAATGACCCTGTGGACCGCCGCAGAGATCGCCGCCGCGACCGGTGGCACTACGTCCGCCGACTTCACCGTCTCGGGTGTCGCCTTCAACAGCCGTGAGGTCGGTCCCGGCGATCTGTTCGTCGCGATGCTGGGCGAGGCGACCGATGGCCATCGCTTCCTCGACCAGGCGTTCGCACAAGGGGCGGCAGGCGCGCTGGTCAGTAATGCGACCGGGCATCCCCATGTCCGTGTGACCGACAGCTTCCGCGCGCTGGAAGACCTGGCCCGTGCCAGCAGGGCGCGCACCGATGCGACGATCATCGGCGTCACCGGTTCGGTCGGCAAGACCAGCGCGAAGGAAGCGCTTTTTGCCGCGCTCGAACGCGGTTGGCGGGGGCGGGTGCATCGCTCGGTCAAGAGCTACAACAACCATACCGGCGTGCCGCTCAGCCTTGCGCGGATGCGGCAGGGCATTCGTGCGGGCGTGTTCGAGATGGGGATGAACCATGCGGGGGAGCTGTCCGCGCTGACTGCGATGGTGCGCCCGCATATCGCGATCGTCACCGCCATCGCGCCCGCCCATACAGAGTTTTTCCCCGACGAGTCCGCCATCGCCGACGCCAAGGGAGAGATCTTCCAGGGGCTTCAGCCCGGCGGCACCGCGATCATTCCCTATGACAGCCCGCATCGTGACCGCCTGATCGCCGCGGCCAGGCCCTATGCCGACCGGATCGTGACCTTCGGCTTCGATCCCGCCGCCGATGTCCGCGCGGTCGAGGCGATCCGCAGCGCGAACGGCGGCAGCTTCGTCACCGCCAGGCTGGGCGACAAGGAACTGAACTTCACTCTGTCGCAGCCGGGCAGGCATTGGGTGTCCAATGCACTGGCCGTACTGGCGGCGGTCGATGCGGCGGGTGGGGACCTCGGGCTGGCCGGGCTGGCCCTGGCCGAGCTGGGTGGGCTTGCCGGGCGCGGTGCGCGCTTCCGTACGGCCAATGGCGCGCTGATCATCGACGAAAGCTACAACGCCAATCCCGCCTCGATGCGCGCCACGCTGGCGGTGCTGGCCGAAGAGCCGGGCCGCCATGTCGCGGTGCTGGGCGAGATGCGCGAACTGGGCGAGGACTCCGCCGACTATCACGCCGGTCTTGCCGAGCCGATCGTGGCGGCACGCGTCGAACGGGCGTTGCTGGTCGGCGAATCGATGGCGCCTTTGGCCGCCGTGCTTGAGGGGCGGGTCGATTTCGTTCATGTGGCGGACGCGAAGGCCGCGCGCGAGGCGCTGGCCGCTATCATCGCACCCGATGACGTGGTGCTGATAAAGGGGTCGAACGGGGTCGGGCTGTCGCGTGTCGTGGCGGCCCTGCGCGGCGACATCCCAACGGGCGGGGCGTGAGTTAGATGCTGTACTGGATCGCGGAGCATCTCGGGTTTCCGGGGCTTCTCAACCTCATCCGTTACCAGTCGTTCCGGACCGGCGCGACGGTGGCGACCGCCTTGCTGATCGGCCTGATCATCGGGCCGCGCTTCATCGGCTGGCTGCGCGTCCGTCAGGGCAAGGGGCAGCCGATCCGCGCCGACGGGCCGCAGACCCACCTCGCCAAGCGCGGCACGCCGACCATGGGCGGGCTGATGATCCTGACCAGCATGACGCTGTCCATCCTGATCTGGATGAACGTCTTCAATCCGTTCGTCTGGGCGTGCCTGTTCGTCACGCTGGGTTTCGGCGCGATCGGTTTCCTCGACGATTACGACAAGGTGCGAAAGGCCTCGACGGCGGGCGTGTCGGGCAAGACCCGGCTGTTGCTGGAGTTCGCCATTGCGGGCATCGCGGCGTGGATCATCATGGGGCAGAACGGGCCGCACCTGTACCTGCCCTTCACCTCGCGCATGTATATCGACCTCGGCTATTTCTACCCGCTGTTCGCCGCCTTCACGATCGTGGCGTTCGGCAATGCGGTGAACCTGACCGACGGGCTCGATGGCCTCGCGACCATGCCGGTCATCATCGCCAGCGTCGCGTTCATGGTGATCGTGTATCTGGCGGGCAACGTGAAGTTCGCTGATTATCTGGGCATCCCGCATGTGCCGGGTGCGGGCGAGCTGGCGATCTTCTGCGGCGCGGTGGTGGGGGCGGGCCTTGCCTTCCTGTGGTTCAACGCGCCCCCGGCGGCGGTGTTCATGGGCGACACCGGCAGCCTGGCGCTGGGCGGCGCGCTCGGCACCATCGCGGTGGTTGCGCATCACGAGATCGTGCTGGGCATTATCGGCGGCCTGTTCGTGGTCGAGGCGATGTCGGTGATCATTCAGGTGTTCTTCTACAAGCGGACCGGCAAGCGGGTGTTCCGCATGGCGCCGATCCACCATCATTTTGAACAGCTCGGCTGGTCGGAACCGACCGTGGTGATCCGCTTCTGGATCATCGCCTTCGTGCTGGCGCTGGCGGGCCTGTCGACGTTGAAGCTGCGATGATCGTCGCGCGCGACTGGGCGGGGAAACGTTACGCGGTGCTGGGGCTCGCACGCTCCGGCGCCGCGACCGTTTCGGCGCTGCTGGCGGGCGGGGCGAGCGTGGTGGCGTGGGACAGCGATCCCGCCAAGCGTGAGGCCTTTGTCGCGCATGACCGGCTGAGCATCGCGCCGCTGGGCGACCTGTCCGGTTTCGATGCGCTGGTCGTGTCGCCGGGCGTGCCGCTGAACACCCATCCGCTGGCCGCGGCCGCTCGGGAAGCGGGCGTGCCGGTGATCGGCGACATCGAACTCTTCGCGCAAGGACGCAAGGACCTGCCGCCGCACAAGGTCGTCGGCATTACCGGCACCAACGGCAAGTCGACCACGACCGCACTGGTCCACCACATACTGAAGACGGCGGGCGTGCCGACCCTGATGGGCGGCAATATCGGCTTGCCGATCCTGGGGCAGGAGCCTCTGCCCGAAGGTGGCGTCTATGTGCTGGAACTGTCCAGCTATCAGATCGACCTGACGCAGAGCCTGGACTGCGACGTCGCGGTGTTGCTCAACATCACGCCCGATCATCTCGACCGCTATGACGGGTTTGCGGGTTACATTGACAGCAAGCTGCGGCTTTTCGCCATGCAGACGCATGACCATGAAGGCGTACTCGCGGCCGATGATGAGAGCCTGCACAGCCGTCTTCTAGATATATCCGATGGACCGGGCAGTTGGACGAAGCGGGTGTGCGGCGTGCCGCTGGATTGGCCGGAACAGGCGAACTGGCCAGCCTTGCAGGGGCCGCACAACGCAGAGAATGTCTTTGCGGCTCGCGCCGTTGCGCTCGCACTGGGCATTCATGCTGATATCGTTGAAACGGCACTCCGCACCTATGCCAGCCTGCCGCACCGGATGCAGCATGTCGTGACCCGGAACGGCGTGGCCTTCGTCAATGATAGCAAGGCGACCAATCCCGAATCCACCGCCCCCGCACTCGCGGCGTTCCCGCGCGTCCACTGGATCGTCGGCGGCAAGCGCAAGGGCGACGACCTCGACGCCTGCGCCGCGCATCTGCATCATGTCGTCGCAGCCTACACCATCGGCGAGGCAGCACAGACCTTCTTCGACCTGTTGAAGGACAAGGTGCCCGTGGTCGAGCAATCCGGCACGCTGGAGGCGGCGGTCGCCCATGCGGCGGCGGCGGCGCAACCTGGCGACACGGTGCTGCTGTCCCCGGCCTGTGCCAGCTTCGACCAGTTCCGCGATTATGAAGCGCGCGGGGATGCTTTCCGCGCCGCCGTGGAGGCCTTGGCGTGAAGGAACGCACGGCCAAGACCGCCCCGCGTCCCGGCCTGATCGGGTCGATGAAGGGACGTGGCGGGCGTGGCGATCGCTCGCCGCTGGGCACCTGGTTCTGGGATATCGACCGGGTGCTGCTGCTGCTCACCCTGTTCCTGATCGCGATCGGCCTGATCGCGGTTGCCGCCGCCAGCCCGGCGACCGCGATGCGCTATTCGGGCGAGCATCGGAAGTTCACCCCGCTCTATTATTTCTGGCGACAGGTGATGTGGGTCGGCGTCTCGCTGCCCGTGCTGTTCACCGTCTCGATGCTGCCGGTGGTGACCGCGCGGCGCATGGCGGTGCTGGGAACCGGCGTGCTGATCGCCATCCTGGCGGTCACGCCCTTTATCGGGGTGGAGATCAACGGCGCGCGGCGCTGGATCGGCTTCGGCTTTGCCCAGTTCCAACCGTCCGAATTTCTGAAGCCGACGTTCGTCGTCACCACCGCCTGGCTGCTGTCGCTGAAGGCCAAGGAGCGCGATCTGCCTGCGACGCTGATCACCATGGGGCTGACTGGGCTGGTCGCCGGGCTGCTGATGCTGCAGCCCGATTTCGGCCAGACGATCGTGTTTTGCGTGATCTGGGCCGCGCTGCTGATGATATCGGGCACGTCGATGCGCGTCCTGCTGGGGCTGGCGGCGATGGTGCCGGTCGGGCTGACGGCGGCTTATATGTTCTACGGCGTGGCGCGCAGCCGCATCAACGCGTTCCTGTTTCCCGATGTCGATGGCGAGGGCGCGGCGGACCATTTCCAGGTCAACGCCGCGCACAACACGCTGACCGCGGGCGGATGGACCGGCACCGGGCCGGGTGGCGGTTCGGCCAAGTTCGGCCTGCCCGAGGCGCACACCGACTATATCTTTTCGGTGATCGGCGAGGAGTTCGGCCTGATCGCCTGTTCGATCATCGCGCTCGTCTTCCTGGCGATCGTGGTGCGCGTGTTCGTGAAGCTGCTTGACGAGCAGGACGAGTTCAAGCTCTACGCAGCCTCCGGGCTGGCGGTGCAGTTCGGCGCGCAGGCGCTGATTTCGATGGCGGTGAATACGGGGCTGGCCCCGTCCAAGGGCATGACCCTGCCGTTCATCAGCTATGGCGGCTCGTCGATGATCGCGCTGTCGATCGGGATGGGGTTGTTGCTGGCGTTCACGCGGCGCAACCCGTTCCTGACGCGCAGCCCCTATGTAGTCAGGTGGAGCGGGCAATGAGCCGACACTTCGTCCTCGCCGCCGGGGGTACCGGCGGCCATATGGTTCCCGCCGCCGCGCTGGCGGCCGAGCTGACCCGGCGCGGCCACCGCGTGGCGCTGGTGTCCGACGCGCGCGGCGTGCGCTTCCCGGGGCTGTTCGAGGATATCCAGACGCACGTCCTGCCCGCCGGGCGCTTTGCGGGCGGGCCGGTCGGCTGGGCCAAGGCGCTGCGCGAGATGTGGCGCGGCCGGGCGATGGCGCGCGAGCTCTACAAGACCTTCCGCCCGGCGGCGGTGATCGGCTTTGGCGGCTATCCGGCGATGCCCTCGCTGCTGGCCGCGTTTGCGGAAGGCATCCCGACCGCGATCCACGAGCAGAACGCCGTGCTGGGCCGGGTCAACCGGCTGGTGGCGGGCAAGGTCGATGCGATCGCGCTGTCTTATGAGGATACGCAGCGGCTGAGCGCCAAGCATGGCGCCAAGACCCGGCTGGTCGGCAACCCGGTGCGCGATCAGGTGCTGGCGCTTCGTTCGCGCCCCTATCCGCTGCTGGAAGAGGACGGCATCTTCCGTGTCCTGGTGACCGGCGGCAGCCAGGGGGCGAGCATTCTGTCCAAGGTGGTGCCCGACGGCCTCGCCATGCTGCCCGTCACCTTCCGGCGGCGGTTGCAGGTGACGCATCAGGCGCGGATCGAGAATATCGAGGCGGTGCGGGCCAAATATGCCGAGCATGAGATTCCCGCCGAACTCGCCACCTATCTGCCCGACCTGCCCGAGCAATTGGCCTGGGCGCATCTGGTGATCGCGCGGGCGGGGGCCTCCACTCTGGCCGAGCTGACGGTGGCAGGTCGCCCGGCGATCCTGGTCCCGCTGCCCTCCGCCACCGACGATCACCAGACCGCGAACGCGCGCGAGATGACCAAGGCGGGCGGCGCACGGACGATCGCGCAAAGCGACTTCACCGCCATCGAACTGGCCAAGCAGATGCAGAAGCTGGGCCTGGACCCGGCGGCGCTGGAAAATGCGGCGGGCCGCGCACGCGGCTGCGGTCGGCCCGAAGCGGCGCGGGATCTGGCCGATCTGGTCGAGAGCCTGGACAGCCCACGCATGGTGCTGCCGGTCGGCAAGTCACAACATACTCAGAATTTGGCGGGAGCAGGCGCATGAAGGGCGTCGCGACGGATATCGGCACGATCCACTTCGTCGGGATCGGCGGCATCGGCATGTCGGGCATTGCCGAGGTAATGAAGAATCTCGGCTACCGGGTACAAGGCTCGGACGTGGCCGAGGGTTATGTGGTGCAGGGGCTGCGCGCCAAGGGTATTCCCGTCGCCATCGGGCATGCGGCGGACAATCTGGGCGAGGCGGCGGTGGTCGTCACCTCGACCGCAATCACCCGGTCCAATCCCGAAGTCGAAGCCGCGCTGGAGCGCCGTATCCCCGTGGTGCGCCGGGCGGAGATGCTGGCCGAGCTGATGCGGTTGAAGTCCACCGTCGCGGTGGCGGGCACGCATGGCAAGACCACGACGACCTCGATGGTCGCCGCTTTGCTGGATGCGGGCGGGGTCGATCCGACCGTCATCAATGGCGGCATCATCAACAGCTATGGCTCGAACGCGCGGCTGGGTGCCTCCGACTGGATGGTGGTCGAGGCGGACGAAAGCGACGGCAGCTTCCTGCGGCTCGACGGCACGATCGCGGTCGTGACCAATATCGATCCCGAGCATCTCGACCATTACGGTTCGTTCGACCGGGTGAAGGACGCGTTCGTCGAGTTCGTCGAGAATGTGCCCTTCTATGGCGCGGCCTTGCTCTGCCTCGACCATCCGGAGGTGCAGAACATCCTGCCGCGGGTGCGCGACCGGCGCGTCGTGACCTATGGCTTTTCGGCGCAGGCCGATGTGCGCGGCGTCAACGTCACGCCGATCCCCGGCGGCAACCGGTTCGAGGCGATCATCCGCCACCGCGACGGCTCCAGCCGCTCGATCGAGGGGATCGAACTGCCCATGCCCGGCCGCCACAATGTCCAGAACGCGCTGGCCGCGATCGGCGTCGCGCTGGAGCTGGGTATCGACGATGCGACGATCCAGCAGGGTTTCAGCCAGTTCGGCGGGGTCAAGCGGCGTTTCACGAAGGTCGGCGAGATCGCGGTGGACGGCGGCGTCGCGACCGTGATCGACGATTATGGTCATCACCCGGTCGAGATCCGCGCGGTGCTGGCCGCCGCGCGTGAAGGCGCGCGCGGCCGCGTGATCGCGGTGGTGCAGCCGCACCGCTTCACCCGGCTCGGCAATCTGATGGAGGACTTCCAGACCGCCTTCAACGACGCCGACCGCGTGCTGGTGACGCCGGTCTTCGCGGCGGGCGAGGCGCCGATCGAGGGGGTCGATGCCGATGCGCTGGTCGAGGGGCTGAAGCGGCGCGGGCATCGCTCGACCGCGACCGTCGCGGATGCCGATGCGCTGGCCCAGGAACTGGCGGGCTCGATCCGGGCGGACGACATGATCGTCTGCTTGGGCGCGGGCGACATCACGAAATGGGCGGCGGGCCTGGCAAGCGCCATCGAGGCGCGCCGATGACCCTGCCCGACACCGCCGGCCGACTGACTCCGGGCGCGCCGCTGGCGCCGCTCGTGTGGTTCAAGGCGGGCGGACCGGCCGAATATCTGCTGGAGCCGAAGAGTGTCGACGACCTGTCGGCGTTCATGGGCGCGCTCGATGGCCAGGTGCCGGTGATGGCGCTGGGGCTCGGCTCCAACCTGATCGTTCGCGACGGCGGGGTGCAAGGCGTGGTCGTGCGGCTGGGCAAGCCCTTCGCCTATGCGCGGGCAGGGGAGGGGCACCTGATCACCTGTGGCGGTGGTGCGTCGGGTATCCTCGTCTCGTCCAACGCGCGCGATGCGGGCATTGGCGGGTTGGAGTTCCTGCGCTCGATCCCCGGCACGGTCGGCGGCTTCGTGCGGATGAACGGCGGGGCCTATGGCCGCGAGGTGGCCGATGTGCTGGTGTCCGCCACGATCGTCCGGCGCGACGGCATGGTCGAGACGCTGGGCGTCGCCGATCTGGAATACACCTATCGCCACTCCAACCTGACCGACGGCACTATCGTCGTAGAAGCGACCTTCCGGGGCCACGCCGCCGAGCCAGCCGCGATCCAGGCCGAGATGGACCGCATCGCCGCCGCGCGCGAGGCGTCGCAGCCGCTACGCTCGAAGACCGGCGGCTCGACCTTCAAGAATCCCGAAGGCCACAAGGCCTGGGCGCTGGTCGATGCGGCGGGTTGTCGCGGGATGACGCGGGGCGATGCGCAGGTGTCGGAGAAGCATTGCAACTTCCTGCTCAACCTGGGCAACGCGACGGCGGCGGAGATCGAGGCGCTGGGCGAGGAGGTCCGCGCCAAAGTAAAGGCCCAGTCGGGCATTTGCCTCGAATGGGAAATTCAACGAGTGGGAATCGCGAAGTGACCAATCCAATCCATGTCGCGGTTCTGATGGGCGGCTGGTCGGCGGAGCGGCCGGTGTCGCTGATGTCTGGCGCGGGTGTCGCCGACGCGCTGGAACGGGGCGGCCACCGTGTCACCCGGATCGACATGGGCCGCGATGTCGCGGCGAAACTGGTCGAGGCCAAGCCCGACCTCGTCTTCAACGCGCTGCATGGTTCGCCCGGCGAGGACGGGACGGTGCAGGGCATGCTCGAACTGATGGGCATTCCCTATACCCATTCGGGGCTCGCCACCTCGGTCATCGCGATCGACAAGGTTCTGACCAAGCAGGCCCTGGTGCCGCACGGCATCCCGATGCCCGGCGGCCGGATCGTCAAGACGGCGGATCTGTTCGCCGGTGATCCGCTGCCGCGTCCCTATGTGCTGAAGCCGGTCAACGAAGGCTCGTCTGTCGGCGTCGCGATCGTCACGGACACCAGCAACCATGGCAGCCCGATCGGCCGCGATGTGGCGGGTCCCTGGGCCGAGTTCGAGGAATTGCTGGCCGAACCCTATATCCGGGGTCGCGAGCTGACCACCGCCGTCCTGGGCGGCCGCGCGCTGGGCGTGACCGAGCTGAAGCCCAAGAATGGCTGGTATGATTTCGACGCCAAATATACCGACGGCCTGACCGAGCATGTCTGCCCCGCGCAGATCCCCGATGTGATCGCGGAGGCGTGCAAGTCGCTGGCGCTGGAGGCACACCGTATCCTGGGCTGTCGCGGTGCCTCGCGCTCCGATTTCCGCTGGGACGATGAGCGCGGCGTCGACGGTCTGTTCCTGCTGGAAATCAACACCCAGCCGGGCATGACCCCGCTCAGCCTGGTGCCCGAACAGGGTCGCCATGTCGGCATGGACTATGACACGCTGGTGCAGGCGATTGTCGACGAGGCGTTGGACTGGTATCGCGACAATCCGATCCCGCGGGACCGCACGGGATGAGCCGCACGATCAAGCGCGGCACCTCGGTCCGCCGCCCGGTGCCGCGCCGCCGCCAGCCGGTGAAGCGCGTCACGCTGATGCAACGGCTGCTGGCCAAGGTGCCGGTCGGCGAGGACACGATCCGGAAGGCTGTCACCTGGACGATCCTGGGCGGGGCCGGGGCGGCCGCGCTGGCGGTCGCGACCTGGGTCGGCGTGCCCGGCATGATCGGCACCGCGATCGCCGAACAGGCGGGCCATGCCGGTTTTCGCGTCCAGCAGATCGAGGTGACGGGCCTGAAGCGCATGGACCGGATGACCGTCTATGCCGTCGCGCTCGACCAGCAGAGCCGGGCGATGCCGCTCGTCAATCTGGAGGATGTCCGCGCCAAGCTGCTCCGCTATGGCTGGATCAAGGACGCGCATGTTTCGCGCCGCCTGCCCGACACGCTGCTCGTCGATATCGACGAGCGGAGCCCGGCGGCGGTCTGGCAGGACAATGGCCAGCTGACCCTCATCGACGCGGGCGGTGTGCTGCTCGAGCCGGTGCGGGCCGAGGCGATGCCCGACCTGCCGTTGATCATCGGGCCGGGTGCCAACCTTCAGGAGCCTGCCTATCAGGCGCTGCTGTCCGCCGCACCGGCGCTGAAGCCGCGGGTGAAGGCGGCGACCTGGATCGGCAATCGCCGCTGGGACTTGACCTTTGACAGCGGCGAGACGCTGGCGCTTCCGGAGGAAGGAGCCGGGGCGGCGCTGATGAAGTTTGCCGCGATGGACGGTTCGCGGCCGCTGCTCGGGCGCGGCTGGCTGCGCTTCGACATGCGCGACCCTGCAAAGCTGGTTGCGCGTAGGCCCGGTTTGAATCAGAATCACGCGCTGGCCGAACCGGCGCAGGCCGGGGGATCGGCCACAGGAGCCACCGGTCCGGAGGGCAACGCCACCGAGGCGTCCGGCACCGGGGAATCACAGGGGTAGGACCATGGCGAAAATTGCGCCCGAAGGCTTGATTACCGCCCTGGACATCGGGTCGTCCAAGGTATCCGCGCTGATCGCGCGCAAGGGCGATGGCGGCGAGCTGATCGTGCTGGGCACCGGCCAGCGCGAGAGCCGGGGCGTCAAGCGCGGTTATATCGCCGACATGGGTGCGACCGAGGCGGCGGTGCGCGAGGCGGTCGAGCAGGCTGAGCGGATCGCGGGGCTGAATATCGAGAATGTCTGGGTCGGCTTTTCGGCCGGGGGCCTGGTGTCCGACGTCGCCGAGGTCGAGTTCGAACTGGGCGGCCACCGGGTCGAACAGGGCGATATCGACGCGCTGCTGGCGGCGGGACGCAACTCGATCGATCCGCAGGGGCGCATGGTGCTGCACGCGCAGCCCGCGCTCTATACGCTCGACGGGCTGACCGGCGTGAAGAAACCGCTGGGGCTGCATGCCGACCGGTTGGGCGTGCATATCCATGTCGTCGCCGCCGACGGCTCGCCGGTCCGCAACCTGGACCTGTGCGTCCGCTCGGCGCATCTGGAGGTCAAGTCGATCATCGCCGCGCCGGTCGCGACGGGCCTGGCCTGTCTGTCAGACGAGGAGCGCGAACTGGGCGTCGCCTTGGTCGAGATGGGGGCGGGGATCACCAACGTCTCGCTGTTCGCAGGGGGGATGCTGGTCGGGCTGTGCTCGCTGCCGATGGGGGCGGCGGACATTACCGACGACGTGGCCTCGGCCTTCGGCACGAGGCGGCAGATGGCCGAGCGGATGAAGTGTTTCCATGGCTCGGCCAATGCCTCGCCGCGCGACAATCACGACATGCTGCAGGTCACGCCCATCTCCGCCGAGGACGGCGGCGACACGATGCAGATCACCAAGGCGCAACTGATCGGCGTGATCCGCCAGCGGCTGGAGCATCAGATGGGCGAGATCCGCAAGGCGCTCCAGCTTCTGAAATTCGAGGGGCCGGTGGGCCGCCAGGTCGTGCTGACCGGCGGTGGGGCGGAGTTGAAGGGCATTGCCGATTATGCGCAGCAGGCGCTGGGCCGGTCGGTGCGGATCGGGCGGCCGCGCGGCCTGACCGGCCTGCCCGATGCGCATGGCGGCCCCGCTTTCGCGACGCTGGCGGGACTGGCATTCTATGCGGCGACCGACCCGATCGACCTGCGCAGCATCCCGGCGGTGAACCAGACGGTGCACCGACCGAGCGGCATGGGCCTGTTCCGGCGACTGATTCAGGCGGCCAAGGCAAATTATTAAGCAAATCTGTCCGATCTCAGGCAGATTTGGGTTGGCACCGGGCCGGTCACTGGTGCACTAACACTTATTCAGGGGCCCGGTCTTAGCGTATCGACCGGGAACGGTGGAGTAATATTGGGATGAGCATCGAATTCATCGCACCCGAGGTCGACGAACTGACGCCGCGCATCGCGGTGATCGGTGTCGGCGGTGCCGGCGGCAACGCGATCGCGAACATGATGCGCGCCGAGGTACAGGGCGTGGATTTCCTCGTCGCCAATACCGACGCGCAGGCATTGAAGCAGTCGATCGCGCCGCGGCGTATCCAGCTGGGTGCGAAGATCACGCAAGGTCTGGGTGCGGGAAGCCGCCCCGAGATCGGTCGTGCGGCGGCCGAAGAGACGATCGAGGACCTGTCGCGTCTGCTCGAGGGCAGCCACATGTGCTTCATCGCGGCGGGCATGGGCGGCGGCACCGGCACCGGTGCGGCCCCGGTCATCGCCAAGGCGGCGCGCGACATGGGCATCCTGACGGTCGGCGTCGTGACCAAGCCCTTCGCCTTTGAGGGCAATCGTCGCGCCAAGTCGGCGGACGGCGGCATCGAAGAGCTGCAGAAATATGTCGATACCCTTATCGTCATCCCCAACCAGAATCTGTTCCTGATCGCCAACGCCAACACCACCTTCAAGGAAGCGTTCGCGATGGCGGACGAGGTGCTGCAGCAGGGTGTGCGCGGCATCACCGACCTGATGGTGATGCCGGGCCTCATCAACCTCGACTTCGCCGACGTCCGCTCGGTGATGCAGGAGATGGGCAAGGCGATGATGGGCACCGGTGAGGCCACCGGCGACAATCGCGCGATCGAGGCGGCGCAGAAGGCGATCGCCAACCCGCTGCTCGACGGCGTGTCGATGCAGGGGGCTAAGGGCGTCATCATCTCGATCACCGGCGGCGACGACATGCGCCTGCTCGAGGTCGACGAGGCGGCGAACCATATCCGCGAACTGGTCGATCCCGACGCCAACATCATCTGGGGCTCGGCGTTTAACCCCGAGCTGGAAGGCCGCATCCGCGTGTCGGTCGTGGCGACCGGCATCGATGCCGACGTCAAGGTCGCGCCGTCGCCGACCGAGGCGCAGCGTGGCGGCTTCAGCATGGGTGGCATGGCGCGCAAGTCCGACGACACGCCGAGCTATCGCCCCAGCGAACCGGCCGCTCCCGCTCCGCAAGCCAGCGCGGCGCCCGCCGCCCCGGCCCAGCCTTCTGCTTCGGCCGCCCCGGTGACGGCACCGGTCGCGCCGGTCAGCCCGAGCGTCAACGCGACCATCACCACCCCGATCGCCAAGCCCGCGCCTGCGCCCGCCCCGGCGGCGCCGGTTGTCGAGGACGAGCTGGTGCTGGGCGCCGACACGATGGTCCCCGCCGCTCCAGCCCAGCCTGCGGCCGCCGCCGCTCCGGCCGAGCCCGCGCCCGGCAGCGAGGAAGCGCGTCGCCGCTGGCTCGCCCCCGGCAGCGAAGCCGGTGAGGTTCCGGCACAGCCAGCACCCCGCGTGAAGCTGGGGGGTACGCTGTTCGAGCGTATGTCCAACGCCGCACGCGGCGCGCCCCGCGATGACGCAGGGCAGGGCGGTTCGGACTCGTCGCTGGATATTCCGCGTTTCCTGCATCGTCAGAACAACCAGTAATTCCTGGCCCGGTTTTCCGGGTTGGCAAGAGATGAAGGGCCCGCGCGATGGAATCGCGCGGGCCCTTTTTTGTGCCGGTGGCGAATGAGCCTAGCATTACAGTTGCGCTCTTGATGATGTTCTGAATCAATGGGTCACCATGACAAGGAGGTCGTGGTGACGGGAGCATCGATCGAGGCGACGCTGGAGCTTTGGGCATCGTCGCTG